>NZ_BPWK01000010.1:0-218169 GCF_040364205.1 Duganella rhizosphaerae | reverse complement strand
GCGGCAAGCCACGCGCGCCAGGCGCGCCGGCCGGCGGCGGTCCCCGCACCGGCACCAGCGCCCCGCGCTCGGCGGCCCAGCACCGCTCCGGCGGCCGCGGCCGATAAGCTCCAAGGAAAACCACCCTCGCGGTGGTTTTTTTTCACCCCGGCACAGCGGGGTCTGACCCCAGGCGGGGCGGCGTGCGGGGTGCCGGCGCGCCGCGCCTCCGGCATTTGCGGTTACGATAGCGGTTGCCTGACATTTCCCCCGGAATCTCTCCCATGCCCAAATTCGCCGCCAACCTGTCCATGCTGTTTAACCAAGCGCCGTTCCTGGAGCGCTTCGCGCTGGCCCGCGAGGCCGGCTTCGACGGCGTCGAATTCCTGTTCCCCTACGACTACCAAGCCGGGCAGCTGGCCGAGCGCCTGCGCCGCCACCAACTGCAACTGGTGCTGTTCAACCTGCCCTGCGGCGACTGGAACGCGGGCGACCGCGGCATGGCCTGCGATCCGCGCCGCCAGGACGAGTTCCGCGCCGGCGTGCACAGCGCGCTGGCCTACGCGACCGAACTGGGCGCGCCCCGGCTGCACTGCATGGCCGGCAAGCTCCCGGCCGGCGTGGCGCCGGAACTGGCCCACGCCACCTATGTCGACAACCTGCGCCACGCCGCCGCCGTGCTGGCGCCGCACGGCATCGAGCTGCTGATCGAACCGATCAACCACTACGACATGCCGGGCTACTTCCTCAAGCACAGCAGGCAGGCGCTGGACATCATCGCCGAGGCCGGCAGCCCCAACCTGTTCCTGCAATACGACATCTATCACATGCAGCGCATGGAGGGCGAACTGAGCAACACGATCCGCGCCCACCTGACGATGATCAGGCACATGCAGATCGCCGACACCCCCGGCCGCCACGAACCGGGCAGCGGCGAGATCAACTACCGCCACCTGTTCCGCCACATCGACGCCATCGGCTACGACGGCTGGCTGGGCTGCGAATACCTGCCGGCCGGCGACACCATGGCCGGCCTGGGCTGGCGCCAGACGCTGACCACCTGATCTGCGCATTCGCAACACGAAGATCTTCGGCTGGGACAAAAATACCTACACACTTTGTGGAGCGCCCATGAAACTCACCCGTGCACTGCTGATCCTCGGATTGCTGGCCCTGCTCGGCGGCTGCGCCAGCAGCACGCCCCGGATGGCGGAGGTACGCGCCTTCGCCGCCCAGTCGCCCAAGCTGGGCGCCTACCATGAATTGACCGAGCGCTACCGCTCCACCTACCAGCGCGAACAACCCTTCCTCAGCCCCGCCGCCGACGCCCGCGAGCGCCAGCTCGACAGCCAGCGCCAGGCCGCCTGCGACGACTTCGTCAAGCTGCAAGCGGGCGTGCAGGCCTATATGCAGGCGCTGGGCCAGCTGGCCGGCGACCACCAGTACGACCTCGAGGACCAGGTCAAGTCCATGAGCGGCGGCATCAAGGCGTGGCCGGACAACGGCATCGACGACCGCCACGTCAACGCCTACGCCGGCCTGACCCGGCTGCTGGCGCGCGCCCTCACCCGGCCGGCGCAGGAAGCCGCGGTGCAGGAATTGATGCGCGACGGCCACCAGGCGATGCAGGAACTGCTGGGCGCCATGCGCACCCTGCTGCGCCTGTACGGCAAGACCAGCGACAACGAGGAACGCATCGTGCTCGGCATGCTGGAGACCGAAATCCCCTTTGTCGACGCCCGCCGCGACCGCCTGCTGCTGGCGCTGGCCAAGGCCCAGCAGCACGACCGGCAAGCCGAATACCACCTGTTCGGCCTGCGCAACACGCTGGCGCAAAACAACCTGGCCGCCATCGAGCAGAGCCACCGCGCGCTGCTCAACCAGATCCCGCAACCATAAACCCAGCAAGGAGTTGCCATGGCAGATCAGCACGATCAGCACGATATCGAAGCGCTGGGCGACAGCCTGTCCGCCAGCGCCGACGCCTTGCACGCGCAGTTGATGTGCGCGCTGCGCCAGCGGCCCCCGGGCAGCGCGCCCGCCATGCCGCAGGGCACGGCGCAGGCGCTGTTTGAAAACGAAGTGCTGCTGCGCCAGCGCGCCAACAGCCTGTACCTGGACAGCGCCAAACTGGCCGCCAGCGGCCTGGGCGGCGCCCAGCAGCAGCTGCTGGAGCAGACCCGCCGCGCCCAGGACGCCGTGGCCCGCATCGACAAGGTCAAGGACCTGGTCGACCTCTCGGCCGAACTGCTGTCGCTGGGCGCGGCGGTCGCCAGCGGCAGGCCGGAACGCCTCGTGACGCCGCTGGAAAAACTCAAGCACCACCTGGACGCGCTGGCCCCGCCGGCTTAGGGCCGGGCTTCAGCCGACCCGCGCCGAACAAAATCGCGCCGCGCCGGTCCAATGCCGTAAGGAGCACGCGGCATGAATGGACTCGATGAACATCAATGGACGGCCTTGCAGGCGCGGCTGGAGCGCGCGCGCACCGCCCTGCTAAGCCAACTGGCGGACGATCTCGACCGCAGTGCCGACGTGCGCGCGCCGCAGCCGCACGAGGCCGAGGCCTCGCCGGCCGACAACGCCAGCCAGCGCACCCTCAACGCGCTGGTGCACGAGACCGCCGAGCATACGGCGCGCCAGCTACACATCGTGCGCCACGCGCTGGCCAAGTTCGATGACCACAGTTATGGATTGTGCGAGCATTGCGGTGAGCTGATCGGCTATTCGCGCCTGAACGCGCGGCCGGAAGCGCGGCTATGCATCACTTGCCAGACGCGGCAGGAACAGCGCCACCGCTGAGCTCAGCTGAGCTCAGTTCAGCTCAGTTCAGTTCAGCCGGCCTCCAGCCAGGGCTGGCTGCGGATCTTGGCCACCTGCCGCTGCGCCAGCAAGCGCCACAGTTGCAGCGCGTCGGCCTGCGCCAGCGCCGTCATCACGCGCGGCCCGGCCAGCGCGATTTCGCAATCGCGGTCCGACCATTCGGCAAAGCGCACCCCGCCGCCGGTGGACACCTCGACTTCGTACATCAAGCCGTCGTCATAACCGAAACGCAGCACGGCGCTGCCGGGGCCGCCGTCGGGCGCGGCGCTCTTGCCGCTGTAGACCTCCGCCAGCACCGCCGCCATCTGCGCTTCGGACGGCGCCGCCACATCGCGGCCGTCTGGACGAGTGAGCACTACCCATGCCTGTGCCATTGCCGCATCCCCCTATCAAAACGCGCCAGTCCGCCGGGTGCCAGGTTTTTTTATTGTAGCGACTATCATACCCAAAATTGCCGCCAGCGCTGGCTTAGTCCCCAATAAGCAACAACCGCGCGCAAATCGGCGGGCGGCAAAAAAAGGCGGCGCGCATACACGCCACAAAACCGGCGTGGTCGTATAATCGATTTGGGTTTTCGATAACCGGAAGCTATCATTAAGCTAGGCGCGCCCATGCATGCAGCACCGCAAACGCACGATGTCCCACCCGTGACGGCCGCACCGGACCAGCCGTTTTGCGACGCGCTGGAGCAGGCGCTGGCGCAGGACCAGCTGCGCCTGCTGTACCAGCCGCTGGTGGACTTGCAGAGCGGCGCCGTGGTCAGCCTGGAGGCGCTGGTGCGCTGGCAGCATCCGGAACTCGGCCTGCTGTCGGCCCACGCCTTCCTGCCGCAGGCCGAGGCGGCCGGCATGACGGCCGCCATCGGCCACTGGGTGCTGCGGCGCGCCTGCGGCGACCTGCAAGCCTGGCGCCGCGGCGGCCAGAACGACCTGCGGGTGGCGATCAACGTCGCGCCCAGCCAGTTCCGCGATCCCGGCTTCGGCGCCGCCGTCGCCGCCATGCTCGACGACTACGCCATCACCCCCGCCGCGCTGACGCTGGAAATCACCGAGACCGCGCTCAACGAAGCCGGCGCCGCCTGCGACGACGTGCTGGCCGGCTTCAAGACGCGCGGCCTGAACCTGACGCTGGACGACTTCGGCACCGGCCACGGCTCGCTCAGCAGCCTGAAGCGCTATCCCTTCGACGCCATCAAGATCGACGCCGACTTCATCCGCGACGTGGTGGCCGACAGCCACGACGCCGCCATGGCCAAGAGCATCATCGCCATGGGCCACAACCTGGGCATGAAGGTGGTGGCCGAGGGCGTGGAGACGGAAGCCCAGTGCGACTTCCTGCGCCGCAATATGTGCGACCAGATCCAGGGCTATTTCTTCGCGCCGCCGCTGGCCTCGACCGACCTGCACCAGCTGCTGGCCAGCGGCCGCGTGCTGCCGGGCCACCTGCTGCGCATGCACCGGCCGCAGCGCCGCCTGCTGCTGGTGGACGACGAGCCCAACATCTTGTCCGCGCTCAAGCGCCTGCTGCGCGGCGACCAGTACCAGATCTACACCGCCAACGACGGCCCGCAGGGCCTGGCCGTGCTGGCCGAGCATCCGGTCGACGTCATCGTCTCCGACCAGCGCATGCCCGGCATGCTGGGCGCCGACTTCCTGCGCAAGGCCAGGGAGCTGGTGCCCGACACCATACGCATCATGCTGTCCGGCTACACCGAGCTGCAGTCGGTGACCGACGCCGTCAACGAAGGCGCGATCTACAAATTCCTGACCAAGCCGTGGGACGACGAGCAGCTGCGCGGCCATATCGCCGACGCCTTCCGGGTCAAGGAAATCGCCGACGACAACCAGCGCCTGCACCTCGAAGTGCGCAGCGCCAACCAGGAGCTGGCGGCCGCCAACCGCCGCATGGAACAGCTGCTGCAGGAAAAGCAGCGTCAGATCAGCCGCGACGAGATCAGCCTGAACGTCGCGCGCGAGCTGCTGCAACACCTGCCGCTGGCGGTGATCGGCATGGACGACTCCGGCATGATCGCCTTCATCAACGGCGCCGCCGCCGGCCTGTTCCGCCACAGCGGCGCGCTGCTCGGCAACGAGGCCTGCCACGTATTGCCCGAGCTGTTCCCGGCCGACGGCGCCCTGGCCGCCCCTGGCCAGCCCCACCAGCACCTGGCCGACATCGACGGCCAGCGCTACGCCGTGATGTGCTACCCGATGGGCGAGCACTCGGCCTCGCGCGGCAGCCTGATCACCCTCAGCATCATGGAGACCCATCGATGACCGTCACCGCCCATCCCAATGAAATCGGCCTGGAGCAAGCCGTCGAAGGCATGACCCTGGCCGCCGCCCTGCTCGACGCCCACGGCGGCGTGCTGCTGCCGCAGGACGCCACCCTGACCACCGCCACGCTGGCCTCGCTGCGCCGGCGCGGCATCGAGCGCTGCGTGGTCTGGAGCGAGGCCGACGCGCCCGACCCGGCCGCGCTGGCGCGCGCCCGCGCGCTGCAACTGGCGCGGCTCGAGCGGCTGTTCCGCCACAGCGCCGACAGCGACGGCGGCGCCGTGCTGCTGCAATGCCTGCGCGCCTACCGCGAGGGACCGTGCGCATGACCGCCGACGACATCATCAAGGCGGTGCGCGACCTGCCCTCGCTGCCGGCGGTGGTCAACGAACTGCTGGCCAGCATGGACCAGGACGACATCGACACCCACGCGCTGGCCGCCAAGATCACGCTCGACCAGGCGCTCACCGCCAAGACGCTGCGCCTGGCCAACTCCTCGTTCTACGGCATGCCGTCCAAGGTCACCTCGATCCAGCAGGCGATCTCGGTGCTGGGCTTCCACGCCATCCGCACGCTGGTGACGGCCTGCTCGGTGACCGAGAGCTTCAAGCCGGCGCCCGGCAACCAGTTCGACTTCCCGGCCTTCTGGCGCCACTCGATCGCCAGCGCGGTGTGCGCGCGCGTGCTGGCGCCGCACGTGCGCCTGAACCCGGACACCGCCTTCACCGCCGGCCTGCTGCACGACCTCGGCACGCTGGTGCTGGCCACCCGCTTCCCCGACGACTACCGCCGCGTGCACGACTACCGCCGCCAGCACGACTGCACCGCGGCGCCGGCCCAGCTGGCCGTGTTCGGCATCGACCACGCCGCGGTCGGCAGCGCGCTGGCCAGGCACTGGAAGTTCCCGGCGGCGATCCAGGCCGCCGTGGCCGACCACCACCGCGCCGCCGACGGCAAGCCGGCCACGCTGTCGAGCGTGATCTACGCGGCCAACATCCTGGCCCACGCGCTCGACCTGTCGGGCCAGGAGGACGACCAGGTGCCGCCGCTGTCGCTGGCCGCGTGGCAGGCGCTGGGCCTGGGCGACGCCGCCTGGGCCGGCGTGTTCGCCGAGACCGAACAGCTGTTCGAAACCATGTGCAAGATGCTGACGACATGAACGCCGCCTCCCCCGCCCCCCAAAGCGCAACGGCCACGCCGCCGCAGCCCGACGCCGAACTGCAGGCGCACGCCGCGATCGCGCTGTCCGAGTTCTTCGACGGCCACCCGGTGGCCACCTTCGCCATCGACACCCGGCACGTGATCACGCACTGGAACCGCGCCTGCGAGCACCTGCTGGGCTGGAGCAAGCTGGCCATGATCGGCACCAGCAACCACTGGCAAGCCTTCTATCCCAAGCAGCGCCCGGTGCTGGCCGACCTGATCGTGGCCGGCGACGACCACCTGCTGGAGCTGCACTACCCCGGCAAGTACCGCGCCTCGGCGCTGATCCCCGGCGCCTACGAGGCCGAGGACTTCTTCCCCAACATCGGCGCCAGCGGCCACTGGCTGCACTTCACGGCGGCGCCGCTGCGCGACCACCAGGGCCGCATCGTCGGCGCCATCGAAACGCTGCGCGACGTCACCGAGCGGCGGGTGGCCGAGAACGCGCTGCGGCGCGCCCACGACAACCTGGAACACGTGGTCGAGAAACGCACCGCCCAGCTGGCCGACATGAACGAGCAGCTGCAGGAAGACATCCGCCAGCGCCACCTGGCCGAGGCCGAACTGCGCCGCAGCAACCTGGAGTTGACCGAACTGAACAGCCAGCTGTCGCGCGCCCAGCAGCAGTTGGTGCAGGCCGACAAGCTGGCCTCGATCGGCCAGCTGGCGGCCGGCGTGGCGCACGAGATCAACAACCCGATCGGCTACATCTTTTCCAACTGCACCACCCTGCAAACCTATCTGGACCAGCTGTTCGACATGCTCGAGGCCTACCAGCAGGCCGAGGCCGACGTCGGCGTGCCCGCCACCGCGGCCGCCCTGCGCGCGCGCCGCCAGCAGATCGACCTCGACTTCCTGCGCGAGGACATCCCGGCGCTGATGGCCGAATCGCGCGAAGGCATCGTGCGGGTACGCCACATCGTCCAGGACCTGAAGGACTTTTCGCGGGTCGACGCCAACCAGGACTGGGTCTGGTCCAATCTGCACCGCGGCATCGACTCCACCCTCAACATCGTCGGCAACGAGGTCAAGTACAAGGCCGACGTGGTCAAGGAATACGGCGACATTCCCGACATCCAGTGCCTGCCGCTGCAGATCAACCAGGTCGTGATGAACCTGGTGGTCAACGCCGCCCACGCCATCGGCGAGCAACGCGGCCGCATCACCGTGCGCACCGGCACCGACGGCGACAACGTGTGGATCGACGTCGCCGACAACGGCAGCGGCATTTCGCCGGACACGCTGTCGCGCATCTTCGACCCCTTCTTCACCACCAAGGCGGTCGGCAAGGGCACCGGGCTGGGGCTGTCGCTGGCCTACGGCATCGTGCAGAAGCACGGCGGCCAGATCGACGTCGAAACCGAACTCGGCAAAGGCACCCGCTTCCGCGTGCGCCTGCCCATCCACCAGCCCGAAGCGGCCAGCGGGGATCCCGCATGAGCAGCGCGCTGTCCGCCGCGGCCGCGCCGGCCGCCGTCGCCACGCTGCTGTGCGTGGACGACGAGCCCAACATCCTGTCGTCGCTGCGGCGCCTGTTCCGCCCGGCCGGCTACCGCGTGCTGCTGGCCGAGAGCGGCGCGCTGGGGCTGGAGGTGCTGGAGAAGGAACAGGTCGACCTGGTGATCTCCGACATGCGCATGCCGGAAATGAACGGCGCCCAGTTCCTGGCCCAGGTCAAGGCGCGCTGGCCCGACACCATGCGCCTGCTGCTGACCGGCTATTCCGACATCCAGTCGATCCAGGACGCCATCAACTGCGGCGAGATCTACCGCTACATCACCAAGCCGTGGGAAGACGACGACATGCTGCTGGTGGTGCGCCACGCGCTGGAGCGGCGCCAGCTGGAGCAGGACAAAGTGCGGCTCGAAGCGCTGACGCTGCGCCAGAACGAGGAACTGAAGACGCTCAACCAGAGCCTGGAGGCCAAGGTCGAGGCGCGCACCCGCCAGCTCAAGGCCGAGCACGAGGCGACCAGCGCCGCCAACAACAAACTCAAGCGCAACTTCGTCACCACCATCAAGATCTTTTCCAGCATGATCGAACTGCGCGCGCACAACCGGCCCGGCCACGCGCGCCTGGTGGCCGAGCTGGCGCGCCAGATCGCCGTGCGGCTGGAGCTGGACGCGCGCGCGACCCAGGAAATCTTCATCGCCGCGCTGCTGCACGACATCGGCAAGATCGGCTTTTCCGACGAGCTGCTGCAAACCCCGCTGACCCTGCTGCACGGCGAATCGCTGGGCCTGTTCCGCAAGCACCCGCAGCGCGCCGCCGAGCTGCTGATGCCGCTGGAGGACTTGCGCGGCAGCGCCGCCATGCTGCGCGGCCAGCTGGAGCGCTTCGACGGCAACGGTTTCCCGGACGGCCTGGTCGGCCTGGCGATCCCGCTGGGCGCGCGCATCCTGGCGCTGGCGGCCGACTACTACAACCTGCAGCAGGGCGCGATGGTGCAGCGCCACCTGCGGCCGGAGGAAGCCAAGACGCTGATCCTCGACGCCAGCGGCAAGCGCTACGACCCCAACGTGGTGGCGGCGTTCCGCCAGATCGTCGACGGCGACGCCGACGCCGGCGCCGGGGTCGAAGTATTGTCCGGCGAGCTGCTGCCCGGCATGGTGCTGGCGCGCGACCTGATCAGCCGCGACGGCCTGATGCTGCTGTCGGTCGAGCACGTGCTGGACGCCCGCATGATCCAGCAGGTGCAGGACTTCGAAACCAAGGCCGGCGGCCGGCTGTCGATCTGGATCCGCAATCCCAAGGGGGACGCATGAGCAAGATCCTGCTGGTGGACGACGAGATCAACGTGCTCAACGCCTTGCAGCGCGCGCTGCTGCAGATGTTGCGCGACGCGCCGCCGCAGATCGAGACCTGCGTCGATCCCTACGACGCGCTCAAGCGCATCTGCTATTGCGACTACGACCTGATCATCTGCGACTACAACATGCCGCAGATGACCGGCGGCGAGCTGCTGCAGGCGCTGCGCGACGTCGCGCCCAACACGGTGCGCATCATGCTCAGCGCCTCGACCGAGTACACCACCGTGCTCAGCGCCATCAACCAGGCACAGGCGTTCCGCTTCATGAGCAAGCCTTGGGACGCTGCCGAGCTGGAGCAGAATGTGCGGCAGGCGCTGGCGCAGCGCGCCGCGCTGGTGGCGCCGCCGCCGCCGACGCCGCAGGAGCTGGAGGCGCGACGGCTGGAAGCCGAGGAACCGGGCCTGCTGGACGTCAAGCGCGACGACGACGGCGCCGTCATCCTGTAGCCGTCAAGCGGCAGCTGCGGCCTGCGGCGGCTGCACCGGCAGGTGCACCGTGAAGCGCGTGCCCTGCCCCACCACCGAGGCCACCTCGATGCGGCCGCCGTGGCGGTTGACGATCCCGTACGACAAGGACAGGCCCAGCCCGGTGCCGCTGCCGACCGGCTTGGTGGTGAAGAACGGTTCGAAGATGCGGTTCAGGTTTTCCGGCGCGATGCCGCAGCCGTTGTCGCCCACCTCGATCCACACCCAGCCGTCGGCGGCGCCGGTGCGCAAGGTGATCACGCCCTGCTCGCGCAAGGCGTGGGCGGCGTTGACCAGCAGGTTCATGAACACCTGGTTCAGCTGCGAGGCCAGGCAGGTGACCGGCGGCAGCGTGCCGTATTGCTTGTCGACCCGGGCCTTGTACTTGATCTCGTTGCTGACGATGTTGAGCGTGCTGTCGAGGCCGTGATGCAGGTCGGCCACCTGCCACTCGGTCTCGCCGACGTGGGAAAAATCCTTCAGCGCCTGGACGATGTCCTTGACCCGCTTCAGGCCGTCCATCGATTCGCGCACCAGGTCGGTCACGTCTTCCTTGAGGAATTCCAGGTCGGCCTGCGCCCGCAGCGCCGCCAGCTGCGCCGCCAGCGCCGGGTGCGGCGCGGCCGCCTGCTCGTAGCGCTCGATCACGCCCAGCAAGGTGCCGACGTAGTTTTTCAGCGAGCCCATGTTCGAATTGACGAAGCCGACCGGGTTGTTGATCTCATGCGCGATGCCGGCCGCCAGCTGGCCGATCGAGGCCATCTTTTCCGATTGCAGCAATTGCTCGTGGGCGTTGCGCAGTTCGCCGATCAGCGCCTGTTGCTCGACGCCCTTGGCCTGCAAGGTCTCCTCCATGCGCTTGCGCGCGGTGATGTCGGTCAGCGAGCCGATCACCTCCAGCGGCACGCCCTTGTCGTCGCGGATCAGGCGCAGCGTGTCGTGCATCCACAGATAGCTGCCGTCGCTGGCGCGGAAGCGGTATTCGTAGGCGCGCTGGCCCTCGCTGAACACCAGCGCCAGGCTGGAAAAGATGCTGGGGGCGTCGTCGGGATGGATGTGGTCGAACCAGAAGTTGGGGTCGGCCACCATCTGCTCGGGACGGTAGCCCAGCACGTTCAAGGCGTTGTTGCTGACGAAGGTCATCTTGAAATCGCCGCTGGGCACGGTGCAATAGATGATCGCCGGCGTGTTGTCGACCAGGTACTGCAGGCGCACCAGCGGCGAGGTCGCCTCGGGCGCCGGCGCTGTGACGGCGGGGGCGCCGGCGGCGTCGGAGGAAAGAAAGTCGAATTCGTCAAATTGCATATCGATAGCCTCGCGACGACGTCTGTCTTGCGCAGATCGCGCAGGCGGACGGCTTGCATCAGCGTGCGCGGCTGAATCGATTATGCACTAGTTCCGGCATTGATGGTGTTCAATGCGACCAGCTGGACTCCCAGCCGTAAATGGGTTCGGGCGGCGGTGGCGGCGGCGTCATCCAGGCGCGCGGGTCGACCCGGTAGTACTTGAGGAATTCCGCGTACAGCTCGGCGTGGTGCTCGGCCATCTGGTACGGTTTTTCAAAGAAGGTTTCGGTGGCGACGGCGAAGAATTCGGCCGGATTGGTGGCGCCGTAATGGTCCATCACGCTGTGCTGGCGGTACATGGCGCTGTGGCGCAGGTTGTGGAAATCGCGCTCCAGCACTTCCGACCATTCGCGGTAGCTGGCCGGATTGCCCAGGTACGGCGCGCCGTTGGCGCGGCCCGACTCGCTGTCGAGCTGGTGCGCGAATTCGTGCAGCACGACGTTGTGGCCATCCGTCCAGTCGCCGGCGCCGCGCTGCACGTCGTCCCAGGACAGGATCACGCGGCCGTCGTCCCAGGATTCGCCCAGCATGCTGTGGTGGCCGGGCGTGACCACCCCGCCCGGGCCGATCTCGGCACGCTGCGCCACGAAGGCGCCGGGGTAGACCAGGATGGTGTGCAAGGCCGGATAGACTTTGGAGGGGCGGTTCAGCAGCAGCAGGCAAGCCTGGCCGGCGATGGTGACGGCCATCTCGTCGCTCACTTCCAGGCCTTCGCAGCCGACGAATTTTTTCTGGTGCAGGAATTGCACCACCATGCGCTGCAGCTGCTGCTGCAGATCGGGCGCCATGCGGCGGTAGACCGGGATGTTGCGCTGCAGGACGGCCAGCGCCTCGGCCGGCAGGGGCCGCGCCAGCACCCGCCGCAAACGCCAGCGCGGGTAGTAAAAAGGCAGCGCTATCAACAGCGCCGTCAGGCCGATCCAGGTCAAAGCTTCCATGCGCCGCGCGTCCGTTGAGATGTCCAGTCAAGGCTAGGTGGGGGGCCTTGTCGACATTTCAATATGCAAACAGCCGGGCATGCCCGGCCGTCGCATCATACTACCGCGGATACGCGTGCGCCGCGGCGTGCGCTCAGACGGTTTCTTCTTTTTGCATCGACGGCGCCGAGCCGAACAGCGCTGCCACCAGCGGATCGCGCATCACCGGGCCGCGGTTGACGCGGATCGCATAGTGGGTGTCGTCGGCCAGGATGTGGAAATGGCGGCCGCTGCCGGCCATCGCCTGTTCGCGCAGGCCCGGACGTTCCTTGCGCGGCGGCGCGCCTTCGCGTTTCGGCTGGACGATGGCGGCCAGGAAGGCGCTGACGCGTTCCGGGTCGGGGGTCAGCTGGTAGACCGCCTTGCCCAGGTAGGTGGCCGTGCCTTCGACATAGCGGGCCAGCTCGATCACGCCGGCTTCGCGCAGGTCGCGGATGTATTTGCGGGCGCCGGACGGCGAAAACTTCAGGAACCAGGCGATTTCATCGGCCAGCATTTCGTGCAGCTGCAATTCGCCGATCAGCTTTTGCATGTTTTCGATGCGGCGCAGCGTGGCCGAGGTCGAGCGGACCCGCTCGATAGAGGCCATCGACAGCGCAGGCTTCCGGTCCAGAGGCGCCGGGGCCGGACGTTCCACCAGCATCAGCTTGGCTGTGGTGGCGTGCATTTCCGGCGAGGCTTTCATCTCGTTCTGGATCAGATGTTGAGGTTGTCTAACTGCATGCATGGGAACACTCCTTATAACAATTGCCGAGATTAGTGGCAGCGGATAGCGTGGCGGGCGGCGGGCATCTCGCTACGGTCTCTGCATCTGGCTCAAGAATGCCTTTTCGCAGCGCATTGGTCTGTGCGGCAACGAACATTAGCGACCATCCTTGGCACTTAAGGTGTGACAAAGGGCGTTGAACTAAGTTTCTGCAACTGTGACAAATTTGATACACCACAAGCTTAGGTACGCTAGCGCACGGAAGCACCGCACCAAACTCCTTAATCTTCGGTCCAACAGCGGTGCCTCAACATTGCTGGCAATGAAACACATCCAATCAATAAATCGGGAGCAAACCTGTGAACCAAACTAAAAAAATCGCCCTCGCCGCCGCTGTTCTGTGTGCGTCGTTTTCCGCCCTGGCCCAGGATGCGGTCGTCAATCCATCGTGGTATATCCAGCCCAGCGTGAACGCCATGAAGCCCGATTCGGACTTCGGCGTGGACAAGCGCGGCTACGGCGTCGGCCTCAAATTCGGCAAGGCCATCAATCAGGACTGGGATGTGCAGCTCGGCACCACCTATGCCCGCTCCCGTGAAAACGGCCAGCGCTACCAGCAAAACACGCTGGGCGTGGACGGCCTGTATATGTTCTCGCGTAAAACCTTCCGTCCCTTCCTGCTGGTCGGTATCGGCGCCGAGCACGACAAGTCCAACCTGAACGTCATCGGCCAGCGCAGCAAGACTTCGCCCTACCTGAGCGCCGGCCTGGGCTTCCAGGCCGACATCAACGACCAGGTCGCCTTCCAGGCCGACATCCGCGACGTGCATGGCTTCATTCGCGGCAATGAGTTCCCTAACAGCAAGAGCAACAACTACTACGCAACGGTCGGCCTGAACATCGCCTTCAATGCGCCGCCGAAAGCCGCGCCGGCCGCGCCGCCGCCACCGGCGCCGCAAGTCATGGAACCTGCGCCGCAGCCGGCTCCGGCCGTAGTGCCGCCACCGCCGCCACCGGCCCGCTTTGAAAAAGTGACGATGTCGGCGACCGAACTGTTCGGTTTCGACAGCGCCAAGCTGGCGCCCGGCCAACCCAAGCTGGACGACATCGCCAACGTGCTGAACACCAACTCCGGCATCGACAACGTGGTCATCTCCGGCTACACCGACCGCCTGGGCAGCGACAAGTACAACCAGAAGCTGTCCGAGCGCCGCGCCAACGCGGTCAAGGACTACCTGGTCAGCAAGGGCGTCGCCGCCAGCCGCCTGAACGCCGTCGGCAAGGGCGAATCCAATCCTGTCGTGCAGTGCAACGACAAGAAGCAGAAACGTGCCGACCTGATCAAGTGCCTGGAACCTAACCGTCGCGTCGAAATCGAGCAGATCACCATCGAACGCCGCGTGCAGTAAGCAGGACAAGCCCCGCTCCGGTAGCGGGGCTTTTTTCTGATGAAGCCGAATTTAGGGTCTGTGCTGCGATGCACCGTGACCGAATGGTTTGAACACCGCGCCAGCAGCAAGGGCGCGGCGTTGGCGTTTTACACGCTGTTTTCGATGGCGCCCATCCTGGTGCTGGTGCTGGCCATCGCCGGCTGGTTCTACGGGCCGCAGGCGGCGCAAGGCCAGTTGTTCAGCGAGCTGCGCAGCCTGGTCGGCGCGCAAGGCGCGCAGGCGCTGCAACTGGTGCTGGCCGGCGCCCGCAACAAGCAGGAAGGCCAGCTCGCCACGCTGCTGGCCGGCGCCCTGCTGCTGTTCGGCGCCACCAGCGTGTTTGCCGAACTCAAGGCCAGCCTGGACGATATCTGGCAAGTCCCGCCGCTCACCCACGGCAACGCCTGGGACGTCATACGCACCCGCCTGCTTTCCTTCGGCATGATCCTGGTGCTGGCGTTCCTGCTGATGGTGTCGCTGGTGGTCAGCGCCGCGCTGACCCTGCTGGAAAACCTGTGGAGCGCTTACTGGCGCGAAGCCGGCCTGGTACTGTCGGCCATCAATTTCATCATCGGCTTTGTGGTGATCGCCGTCTTGTTCGGCGTGATCTTCAAGATGTTGCCGCGTGTACGGCTGTCCTGGCACGACGTGACGATAGGCGCGACCGGCACGGCCGCGCTGTTCACGCTGGGGAAATACCTGATCGGGGTGTATATCGGCAACAGCGGCGTCACCAGCAGCTTCGGTGCGGCCGGTTCGGTGATCGCGCTGCTGCTGTGGGTGTACTACTCGGCGCAGATCTTCTTCCTGGGCGCCGAATTCGCGCGCCAGTATGCGCTGCAACTGGGCAGCCTGCGCCGGCGCAGCGCCGCGCAACGCTAGCGCCGCCTTACACCGGCGTGCGCCGCAGATAGGCGCGCGGCGTGGCGACCGGCAGCTCGGCCACCGGCACCGACGCCGCCAGCACCTGCTGGTCGGCCTCGCGCACCTGCGCATCGGGCGCCAGCACGCGGGTGATCACCTGCGGGCTGATGCCTATGCCCTGCAGGAATTCCACCGCATTGGCGGTGCCGATGTCGCGCTGTATTTCCAGCGCATGGCGCACGATAAATTCAAGTGAGTGCCAGCCTGCGGTTTCCGAGGTCTCGGGCCGCTGGCGGCGGTCATGCTGTGGACTCATGGCGTACTCCTCAAAGTGCCTGTATTGCTCATGTTAGACGACCGCCGCCCGGAAGCAAGGGCCATCGCGCCAGCCTATTCGCCCAACAATTCGGCCACCACTTCCATGCCCTCGACGCGCTCGGCCACCACCTTGACGATGACGATCAGCGGCACGCCCAGCAGCAGGCCGTACACGCCCCACAGCCAGCCCCAGAACAGCAGGCTGACGAACACCGCCGCCGCGTTCATGCGGGCGAAGCGTCCCGTCATCCAGGTCGCCACCACGGTGCCGACCAGCGTCGCGATCGCCAGCGAAGTGCCCATCACCAGCACACTCATTTGCAGCGATTCGAATTGCATGAAGGCCACCGCGCCGGTGGCCAGCGTAATCAGCAAGGGGCCGAAGTAAGGCATCAGGTGCAGCAAGCCGGCCACGATGGCCCAGGCGCCGGCGTTCTCCAGGCCGATCCAGCGCAGCGCCACCCACATCAGCAAGGCCAGCAGGCCGTTGGTGACGAGCAGCATCAGCATGTATTTCTGGATCGACGAATTGATGTCGTCGAGGATGTGGACGGTGATTTTTTTCTTGCTCAGCGACGGTCCGGTCAGCTTGACCAGCTTGCGCTTGAAGGTGTCGCCCGACAGCAGCAGGAAGAACACCAGGAAGATCACCATGGTGGCCTGGCCGAGGAAACCCATCACGCCCATCGAGCCGGCCCAGATCCAGTCCAGCACCGGCAGGCTGCCGCTGTCCGGCGACGGCGGCGCGGCCTTGCGCACGGTGCGGCGTTCCTGCGCGCCGGCGGTGGCTTGCTGCAATTCGGTGGCCACCGCCTGGATGCGCTGGAAGGTACTGGGGCCGCCATGCGCGCGCTCGGTGAGCAGGCGCGACAATTTATGGCTGACGGTGGGCAGCTCTTCAACGATGGATTGGAACTCGCCCTGCACCTTGTCGATCACCACGAACACGCCGCCCAGGATGGCGACGGTGACCAGCGTGGCGCCGAGCACGCGCGGCACGCGCAGGCGCTCCAGCCAGCACACGAGGGGACTGAGCATATAGCTGAACAAAATGCCGAGTAACAGCGGAACCAGGAAATTGCGCGACCATTGCAGCGCATAGAGGAACGCCACGGTGGCGATGACGCCGAGCGCGAGGCCGCGGGCGTGGACGTGCAGGGGAATGCGGGGCGCATCGCTGTCGGCGGCCACTGCGTTGTTAATGGGAAGTTCGGCAGGCGGCTGGCTCATGATGGCTCACAAAGAACTCCCGGCGCGGCACGCCCGGATGGGCATGCCGCGCCGGCAGGTAATGCTTACTTGACGCGGATGTCGTTCTTGACGGCGGTCACGCCCTTGACGCCGCGCGCCACTTCGCCGGCCTTGGCGATATCGGCAGGCTGGGCGACAAAGCCGCTCAGCTGCACGGTGCCCTTGAAGGTTTCCACATTGATTTCGGTGGACTTCAGGCTAGGCTCGTTGAAGATGCTGGCTTTGACTTTGGTGGTGATGACGGAATCGTCGACATACTCGCCGGTGCCTTCTTTGGACGAGGTCGATGCGCAGCCAGCGGTGGCCAGCAGCGAAACGGTGAACAGGGCGGTGGCGATTTTGTGTGCGATTTTCATAGCATTCTCCTTGGAGGGTGATTAACAGTGGTTTGTCAGCCAGCGGGGCTATTGGATGGCCTCGCTGCCGATGTAGAGGTTTTACGCCCCTTCCCCGCCCACCTCTGTACGGTACCGTACACAGACCGCACTTCGCCAAACTGGGTGCGGAAGCGCACAGACCCCCGTCCCACCGCTGTCTATTCTGGAATCACACTTTTTCAGGAGGACAACATGAAACACTCGACCACCATAGCAGCCGTGCTGATCGCAGGAACCGCCGTCCTGAGCGGCTGCGCCAGCACCAGCCAGCCGCAGCAGGGCAGCTACACCAACCCGGCGGACACCGCGTCCTACGGCACCATCGAATCGATCCAGGTCGTGCAGGCCAAATCCGGCACCAGCGGCGCCGGCGCCGTCGCCGGCGGTCTGGTCGGCGCCCTGCTGGGTAACCAGGTCGGCTCGGGCAGCGGCCGCACCGCCGCCACCGTGGCCGGCGCAGTCGGCGGCGCCGTGGTCGGCAACAAGGTGGAGGACAGCCGCAACCAGCCACGCGAGCAATACCAGATCAGCGTGCGCATGGACAACGGCGACTACCGCATCGTCAACCAGGACAGCGTCTACGACCTGCGCGCCGGCAATCGCGTGCGCCTGGTCGATGGCCGCGTCTACCGTTATTAAGCATTATTAACCCTGCCGCATCGGCATCGAAGCACTCAACAAGGAGAACAATATGGGTACCATCATTCTGATCATTCTGATCCTGGCATTGATCGGCGCCTTGCCGACCTGGCCGCACAGCCGCAGCTGGGGCTATGCGCCCAGCGGCATCACCGGCATCGTGGTGGTGATCCTGCTGATCATGCTGCTCACCGGTAGGCTGTAAGCACACGGAGGCAATCATGGCTCACTTCAAACACTTCATCATCGGCGCGGCGCTGGCGGGCGCCGCGCTCGCCGCCCAGGCGGCCAGCACTACCACGCCGCCGCAAAACCTGCGCCTGCAACAAACGGAAATCGCCAAGGGCGATCCGCCGCGCTGGTACCAGGACGACGCCAGCCCGGCCGAGCAGCTGCGCACGCTGCGCAAGGAAATCGGCGCCGCGCTGGCCGAGGCCAACCTCGCCTGCAAGCAAGGGCCGGCCGCGGAGCGCAGCGCCTGCCTGAAGGAGGCGCGCGCCACCTACCAGCACGACATGGCGAACGCCGCGCAGATCCGCGCGGAGAACCACCCGCACTAAGGCGCCAAGGCTTACGCCGCCTGGTCGTGCGCCGGCTGCCGCAACGGCGGCAGCTCGTGCACGACCAGCGGCGTGTCTTCCGTCACAAAGCTCAACCAGCCCGCCGCCGTGATGGCGCGCAGCGCATCCTGATAGCCCTGGTCCCAGCGCCATTCGATCGAGCCCTTGGAGAAGTTGATGTCCTTGGCCGCCATATTCCAGTCACGCCCCGCATACGCCAGCCGCACCACGTGCAAGGTGCTGTCGCCGCCCAGGCCGGCCAGTTCCTGCATGCCCTGCTCCGATTTCGCGCGTTCCGGCAACTCCGCATACAGCTCGCGCAGCTTCTGCTTCAGCTTGTGCGTGGCGACGTAATCCTGCAGGTGGCGCTTGGAACGCGAGGCGAAGGTCACATCCTTCTGCCGCGTCTGCACTTCGTCCAGCGTGGTCGGCTCCGGGCCGTCGGCGCTCCACAAGTCCACCATGAAGCACAGCGTGTCGACATGCTCGTTATCGTCCAGCACGGTTTCCAGCGGCGTGTTGGAATACAGGCCGCCGTCCCAGTACAGGTCGCCATCGATGCGCACCGGCGGAAAGCCAGGCGGCAAGGCGCCGCTGGCGCGCACATGGTCGGCGCACAGCGTCTGCTCGCGGTTGTCGAAGCTGCGCAGGGTACCGCAGGTGACCTTGAGCGCATTGACCGTCAGCCGCATGCCGCCCGCCGAGTTCAGATAGTCGAAATCGATCAGGCGCTCGAGCGTTTCGCCCAGCTCGCTGGTGTCGTAGAAGCTGGCCTGCTCGGGCGCGACGGCGGTCCCCATCGGGAACAGACTCATGAAGCGCGGCTTGAAGAAGCCCGGCACGCCGCGCATCACGGTGTCCCAGGTTTGCAGCAGCACGTTGGAACGCCGCTGCATGTCCGGCACCCGCGTCATGTCGTAGCTGTCGCGGTGGGCCACGCCGTCCCAGAATTCCTTGAGGCGGCTCAGGCGCGTCTCGTGCGGATTGCCGGCCAGGATCGCGGCGTTGATCGCGCCGATCGAGGTGCCGACGATCCAGTCCGGCGCCAGGCCGTGCTCGTGCATCGCCTGGAACACGCCGGCCTGGTAAGCCCCCAGCGCGCCGCCGCCCTGCAACACCAGTACCACGCGCAAGCGCTGGGGATTCAATTCGGGTATAGCACTGCTCATCTGTGACTCCAATAAAAAAAACGCCGCGGTTGCGGCGTCTGGACTACTCCTGCTCCGGCGCGGGTTTGCGCCGCAGCAGCCACGCCATGCCGACACCGGCTGCCACGGCCACGCCGATGGCCGGCTTGACCAGCCGCTTGCGGGCGATGAATGAACCCACCGTCAGCGCATACGGCAGCAGCGACTTGAAGTTGATATTCTTCAGGCCGCCCGGCTGCAACAGCCCGCCGAGGCGGGCCTGGGCCATGCCGACGGCCTGCTCGACGGCGCCATGGAACAGCGCGTCCGGCTGCAGGGCATTGCCGACCAGCGCCTTGGCGTGCACCACCTTGATACGATACAGCTCGCCTTCGCGGACCAGACGTTGCTTGGCCGCCTCGACGGCCGCGCGTTCAGCTTCTTTGCTCATCTGCTCTCCCGGTTACAACAGCATGTCGCGGTCGGACTTCAGTTCCGCCATCGTCGCCGGCATCGACAGTTTGCCGCTGCGTATCAAGCCACGCGCGTACGCGATCAGGCCGATCGCGATCAGCAGGAACACGCCGGTGATGATGGGCAGGATCTTCCAGCCGATCGAGTCCCACGCCAGGTAGGCGATGGTCACCGTGCCGTAGGCCAGCGCGAAGCAGCCCGCCACCACGGCCAGCGCGAACACCAGCACCAGTTGCAGCAGGTGATTGCGCACCTGCGACAATTCCAGCGCGGCCAGCTCCAGCCGGGTCAGCACCAGGCCGATGCTGTTGCGGACAATATTGCCCAGCGACGCGATCAAGCCCGGCGGGCGGTTCATCTCATCGGACACGATGGATTACTTGCGGCCGATGATGACGCCGATCAGCAGGCCGACGCCGGCTGCCGCGGCGATCGAACGCCATGGGTTTTCCTTGACGTAGACATCGGCCTGCTTGGCCATTTCCTTGCTGGCGGCGACCGCGCTCTGCTGCGCTTCGTGGGCCTTGGCCAGTGCGGTGTCGAGCGCGCGCATGCCGCGGCCGCGCAGTTCTTCGGCTTTTTCGCCGGTCAGCGCGGTGGCGGCGGTGAACAATGCTTGCGCATCCTTAACCAGAGTTTTCACGTCGTTATTCACGGTACTGATGTTTTGTTCCAGCATGATGGAGCTCCTGTTATGGTTGTGTGAAGTGAAAACTGTACTGCAAACTGCAAACTCAAAATAGCCACTAAGTGGTCACTCAGTGTTCATTATCCCAGCAAATCGCGCATATCGTCCGCGTGTTCCTCTTCCACCGCCATGATCTTGATCAACAAGTGGCGGGTGGTCGGGTCGGTCGTGCCAATCTGTTCGATCATCTGGCGGTACGACTCAATGGCGACACGCTCGGCGATCAAATTGGCTTTGATCATCGATTGCACATCGTCAGATGCATCATACTCGGCATGGCTACGTGCGAGCAATGTTGCCGGATTGAAATCAGGTTGGCCGTTCAACTGGATGATACGCTCAGCCAGCCAATCGGCGTGTTCCTGTTCCTGCATCGCGTGCTCCAGGAACTCGGCCTTGACCGAACCGTTGTCGCGGCCGCTGACCGTGTAGTAGTGGCGCTTGTAGCGCAGAATGCAGACCAGCTCGGTGGCCAGCGCATCGTTGAGCATCTTGATGACGGCCGTGCGGTCGCCCTGATAGCCGGCCGTGACCGGGCCGTCCTGCAGGTTGCGGGCGGCCGCGCGGATGGCCTCCCTGTCGATGCCGGTGGGGGTGGATTCAGCCATGATCTGCTTTCCTTTCGTGGTTAGTGACGGGTGGCGATCGGCGCGCCGTTCTGCGACAGCACGATCTCGACGCGGCGGTTCAGCTGGCGGCTGCCGGCGTCGCTATTGCTGGCGACCGGGAAGGCCTCGCCATAGCCGCGGGTGGCGATCTTGTCGCTCTTGACGCCCAGGCCGATCAGCGCGTTGCGCACCGATTCGGCGCGACGCTGCGACAGCTCCAGGTTATGCGCGGCGCTGCCGGTGCTGTCGGTAAAGCCCTCGATCAGCACCGCGCTTTGCGGTTCCTGCAACAGCACGTCGGCCATCTTCTGCGCGGTGCGCATGCCTTCCGCGCTCAGTTCGGCGCGGTCGACGTTGAACAGCACGTCGCTCAAGGTGATGACGATGCCGCGGTCGGTCTGCTTGGCTTTCAGGTCGGTCAGCTGCTGTTGCAGCGCGGCGTTCTTGGCCGCTTCGTCGCGGGCGCTGTTGGCGGCGGCGTCGGCCTGGGCGCGGGCGGCGTCGGCGTCAGCCTTGGCCAGGTTGGCTTGCGACTTGGCCTGGTCGGCGCTCATGCGGGCCTGGTTGGCTTCCGCCGTGCGGGCTTCCAGGCGGATCTCGTCGCGCTGGCGGCCGGCGTTGGCCATCTCGCCCTCGGCCTGCTTCTGTTTCGCTACTTCACGCGCGGTGGCGATCTTCTGCTTGGCGAGGTAGGCCAGCTTGTCGATCTCGTCCAGGCTTTCCTTCTTCGCGGCGGCGGCGTTGGCGCGGTCCAGCGCATCGGAGGCGGCCTTGAATTCCAGCGGCGCGTTGGCCGCGACCGACGGCGTGCTTTGCGCGGCCATGAAGTCGCCGCGGGTCTGATCCAGCAGGCTGGTGGTGGTCGGCGTGGTGCTGCAGGCGGCGAACATCATGGACAGCGCGAAGACGGATGGAATGAGGTAATGGGATTTCATGTCGGAGCTCCTTATTGTTGGCTGGTGGCGTTGCTGCGGTTCAGTTCTTCACGCAGCGCGCGTATGCTTTGCTGCAGCTCGTCCGCCGCCATGGTGGCCTTGGTCGAGCTGGCCTTGCTCTGCGCCAGCTGGGCGTCGGCCGAAGCCTGGTTGGCCAGGTCCTGCGCGGTCTTGTAGTCCTTGGCGGCCAGCGCCTGGTTGGCGCGCATCAGCTTCTCGCGGGCCGATTGCATTTCGGCCGGCGCCAGGTCGGCGGCGCCGGCGCTGGTGGCGTTGGCCACGGCGGCGCGCGACACGGCGACGTCGGCGGTGGCCGGGGTTTTATCGCTGGCGCAGGCGCTCAGGCCGAGTACCGCGGCCAGCGTGCACAACAGGGTGAGACGATATTGGATGGTGGTCATTATTCTTCTCCTTAAAAATCATTCGGTAGGTTGACGTTATAAGCCCTTGCCGATGCAGCCTCAGTACGGTGCCGCACATAGAACGCTCGGTGCGAGCTAGTAAAATAGCGCCACTCCAATAAGAAAATAGGCCAGTCATGTCCCAACTCCGTCGCCCCACCCGCATCGCACTTGCCGTCGCCGGCGTCCTGGTCGCCGTGCCCGCCATCGCCGTCATCGTCCTGGTCAACTACGACTGGAACCGCGCGCGGCCGTGGCTGAACGAGAAGGTCAGCGAAGCCATCGACCGTCCGTTCGCGATCCGCGGCGACCTGTCGCTGACCTGGGAACGCCAGGGCCGCGGCGACGCCGACCGCACCTGGAGCGACTACCTGCCGCTGCCGCACCTGGTGGCGCACGACGTCCATGTCGGCAACCCGGCCGGCTGGCCGGCGCAGATGGAAATGACCAGCGTCAGCCAGTTCTCCTTCTCGGTCGACCTGTTGCCGCTGCTGGAGCACAAGCTGTCCATCCCGGTGCTGCGCTTCGACAATCCGGTGGTGCTGCTGCAGCGTAACGCCGATGGCGGCAACAACTGGACCTTCAAGCCGGCCGACAAGCCGTCGCCGTGGAAACTGGATTTGCAGCGCGTGGTCTTCACCAAGGGCACGGTGCATTACGTCGACGCCATGACCCACGTGGACGCGGTCGCCGAGGTCGACACGCTGAACGCCGATCCGACCTACGGCGTGGCCTGGAAGGTGCGCGGCAAGTGGAACAAGCAGAACATCTCCGGCGGCGGCAAGGCCGGCGCCGTGCTGTCGCTGCAGCAGCAATCGACGCCCTACCCGCTGGCGGCCGACATCAACGTCGGCGGCACCAGCATCGCCATCGTCGGCACGCTGACCAAGCCGTCGGCGCTGGCCGCGCTCGACATGCGGCTCAAGGTGTCCGGCCCCAGCATGGCGCGCCTGTATGGCCTGACCGGCGTGCTGCTGCCGGAAACCCCGCCCTTCGCCACCGAGGGCCACCTGACCGCCAGCCTGGGCGCCCACGCCAGCCACTGGACCTACGACCAGTTCAGCGGCCGCGTCGGCCATTCCGACATCGGCGGCAAGTTCGACTACCAGTCCGGCCAGACGCTGGCGCGGCCGCTGCTGACGGGTTCGGTGCAATCGAAGCTGCTGCAGTTTTCCGACCTGGGGCCGCTGATCGGCGCCGACTCCAACGCCAGCAAGGAGGCGCGCGGCGTGGCGCCGGTGCAGCCGGGCGACCGCGTGCTGCCGGTGGAGCCGTTCAAGACCGAGCGCTGGACCGCGCTGGACGCCAAGGTCAGCTACAAGGCCCAGCGCATCACGCGCGACAAGGACCTGCCGATCGCCAACCTCGACACCGTGATCCATATGCAGGACGGCGTGCTGTCGCTGACGCCGATGAACTTCGACATCGCCGGCGGCCGCTTCACCTCCAACGTGATGCTGGACGGCAGCGGCAAGCTCAACCCCAACGCCATCCGCGCCGAACTCAAGGCCGGCGCGCGCCACCTCAAGCTGCGCCAGCTGTTCCCGCGCATCGAGGAAATGCAGGCCACGGTGGGCGAGGTCAACGCCGACATCTCGCTGTCGGCCACCGGCAATTCGGTGGCCGGCCTGCTGGCCACGTCAAACGGCGAACTCAAGGGCGTGATCAACGAAGGCAGCGTCAGCAAGCTGCTGCTGGAAGAGATGGGGCTGAACATCGGCAACGTCGTGCTGACCAAGGTGATCGGCGACAAGCAGGTCAAGCTCAACTGCATGGTGACCGACTTCGGCGTGACCAACGGGCTGATGCAGTCGCGCCTGTTCGTGGTCGACACCTCGGACGCCAAGATCGACATCGCCGGCACGGTCAACCTCGGCAACGAGAAACTGGACCTGACCATGCGGCCCGACGCCAAGGGCTTGCGGGTGATTTCGCTGCGGGCGCCGATCTATGTGCGCGGCACCTTCAAGGATCCGGCCATCAGCATCGACAAGGGTGTGCTGGCCTTGCGCGCCGGCGGCGCGCTGGCGCTGGCCGTGGTGGCGCCGGTGGCGGCCATCCTGCCGCTGATCAACGCCGGTCCCGGCGAAACCACCGGTTGCGCCACCCTGCTGGCCCAGCAAGGCGGCAAGCCGGTGGCGCCGCCGCCGGGCAAGACGCTGGCGCCGAAACCGCCGCGGAAACACTGAGGGCCAGCGCAGCTCTGTGTGCGCTGCCGAACGGAATTGACCTGAATTCTTGCGTACGCTGAGGTCATTGGTGCAGGCATTCCCTGCCGCGCCTCAATCAGTTGCAAGGAGAAAATCATGAACAACATCAAACAGCTGGTATCGACCGCCGCCATCGTCGCGGCCACCCTGGGCCTGAGCGCCTGCGCAGGCATGTCCAGCCAGGATAAAAGCACCGCCATCGGCGCCGGCGTCGGCGCGGTCGCCGGCTCGGTGCTGACCGGCGGCAGCGCCGTCGGCACCGTGGGCGGCGCAGCCGTCGGCGGCGTGATCGGCAACCAGGTCAACAAGCCGCCGCGTTAATCGGTCGCCCCATCGGGGGTCAGATCTGACATTCGGACACGAGCTCTACCGCAACAGCGGTAGAGCTCGTGTCCGAATGTCAGATCTGACCCCCGCTGCTTTTGTGGAGCAGCGCGTCACAGAAAGACGTTGGCCATGCCGATGGCGCCGTCGTCCTTGACCAGCTCGTAGCAGCGGCAGGACGCCGCCTCCAGCCCGGCCGAATCGAGGATCTCGATATTGCCCCGGCTGTAGCTGATCAGCTTCTGATTTTGCAGCGCGCTGGCCGCCTTGGTCACGCCCACGCGGCGCACGCCCAGCGCGTGCGCGAGGAACTCGTGGGTCAGGTGGAACTTCTCCGATTGCAGGCGGTCGCGCGTGATCAGCAGCGAGCGCGCCAGGCGCGCCTCCAGCACATGGAAGCGGCTGCACACGGCGATCTGGATCGCCTGCGCCAGCAAGGTGTCGGTATAGCGGTACAGCAGCCGTTGCAGCGACGCGGTGCGCTTGAACTCGGCGCGAAAGTCGGCCGCGTCGATGCGGATGGCGCGGCCGGCACGCTGCACGATGGCGCGCACCAGCGCCTGCCCATGGCCCAGCGCTACCGACGCGCCTATCATGCCCTCCTGCCCCACCGAGCCCACCTCCAGCGTCATGCGGCCTTCGGCCACCGCCAGCAGCGAGATCAGGCAGCCAGTCGGAAAGTAAATGTGGTCGACGGTCTGGCCCGGTTCATACAGCACCTGGCCCGCGTCCAGCCGGACCGTGTCGCACTGCGCCAACAGCCTGGCGCGGTCGTCGTCCGGCAGGCCGGACAGCAAGCGGTTCAGCATGGGCCTGGCTTGCGCCCTGTCGTCGTCGGAAAAAATGGAGGGATGGGTATGCATGGGACCAGCGTAAAGGCTGCGATTTGCCCTGTATGTACGGTGACGCACGGAAGCAGGACAAGTCCTGAGGGAAAATCCGGGCTGCAATCCACTACTCTAACCAAAAACAGGACCTACATCATGGACACCCCAACCAGCAAGCCATCGCTCCACCCTATCATGGTCATCGCCGCCGTCGCGGTGGTGCTGTTCTGCGGCGTCGGCAGCGCCGCCATCATGGGCTGGCTGCCGACCTCCAGCGCCACCGTGCCTGGCGCCGCGCCGATGCCGGGCCAGCTGTCGTCGGTGCCGCCGGCGGAGCAGCCGCTGCCGTCGCAGCCATCGCAGCAGGCCGGCTACGCCAACCACGCGGCACCGGCCCAGGGCCAATATCCGGCGCAGCAGCAGCAGCAGCAGCAGCAAGAACAGGTCGCGCAACAGGGTCCGGCCGTCTGCAACAGCTGCGGCGTGGTGGAGTCGGTGCGTTCGATCGAACACCGCGGCCAGGGTAGCGGCGTGGGCGCGGCAGGCGGCGCCATCCTGGGCGGCCTGCTGGGCAACCAGGTCGGCAGCGGCCATGGCCGTCAACTGGCCACCGTGGCCGGTGCGGTCGGCGGCGCAGTGGCCGGCAACCAGGTCGAAGGCAATATGAAAACCACGCACAGCTGGGAGATCGTGGTGCGCATGGACAATGGCAAGAAGCGCGTGCTGCACCAATCGTCGCAGCCGCAATGGCGTTCCGGCGACCAGGTCAAAGTGGTCAACGGCCAGTTGCGTTCAGCTTAAGTACGATACCGTACAGAGACTTGCGCCAGCATTGCAGATAATGGCTACAAGATACGAACATGGCAACAGGGTTGCAGGTTCGGGATCGCAATCGATGACCAACATGGACGTCGCATAACAACCTAAGGAGAGAATCATGCTCTATACCATCGCTGTCGTTTTGCTTATCCTGTGGCTGCTGGGCCTGGTCACTTCCTACACCATCGGCGGATTTATCCACGTCCTGCTGGTCGTTGCTATCATCATGGTGCTGCTGCGCCTGATTAGCGGACGCGGCGTGTAGCGCCACCTCTGTAAGCCTTTGAAGCGGCGCTCCACTGAACGGTGGCGCGCCGTTTTTCATTTTCAGGAGATCACATGAAGCGATTGATAATTTCCCTGGCCATGCTGGCCGCGGTGCAGGCCTCGGCCCAGAGCATCAAGCCGGGCCTGTGGGAGCTGACCAACAAGGTCAAGACCGGCAACGCGCAAGCCGACCAAGCGATGGGCATGGCGCTCAAGCAGCTGGCCAACATGCCGCCCGAGCAGCGCGCGCAGATCGAGGCGATGATGAAGCAGAACGGCGCCTCCATGCCCACGGTCGGCGGCGACGGCGCCATGGTCATCAAGGCCTGCGTCACGCCCGAGATGGCGGCGAAAAGAGAATTGCCGATGAATCAGAAGGGCCAGTGCACGTCGAAGAGCGATCCGGTGGCGGGCGGCCTGAACATTTCGTTCAGCTGCACCGATCCGGTCTCGAGCGGCACCGGCACGCTGCGCTACATCGGCGACAGCGGCTACCTGATGAACATGAACATCAACAGCGAGGCCGGCGGCAAGCCGCAGAGCGTGCAGGTGGAATCGACCGGACGCTGGCTGGGCGCCACCTGTCCGGCCCGCTCAAACTGAACCGATTACTCGCTGTCGCAGAACGCCATGTAGCGCTGGAAGGCCAGCGTGGCGACCGGCCCGACCGGCAGGCTGCGCGCCTCATAGCGGATGCACGGCGTGACCTTGCCGTAGTTGCCGGTGTTGAAGATCTCGACGGCCGTCTCCAGCTCTTCGGGACGCACCGAACGCTCCTCGACCGCGATGCCCTCCTGCGCCAGCAAGGCGATCACGCGCGCGCGGGTGATGCCGGACAGGAAGGTGCCGTTGGCCACCGGCGTCACCACCTTGCCTTCGGGCGTGACCAGGAACAGGTTGGCCGAGGCGAACTCGGCCACGTTGCCGGCGTTGTCGCACACCACCGCGTTGTCGAAGCCGCGCTGCTGCGCTTCGCGGATGGCCTTGCTGGTGTTGGCGTACAGCGCCGACGCCTTGGCGTCGGTCGGCGCCATCGACGGATCGGGACGGCGCAGCGCCGTCAGGCAGGCCGAGAAACCGGTGAACGGCGGCATCGGCGCGTCGAACAGGGTCAGCGCGAAGGCGCTCTTGTCCGGCAGCGGCACCAGCAGGCCGTCGGTGCCGAACACCAGCGGCCGCACGTACAGCTCGGCATCGGCCGGGAACTTGGCCACGCCTTCGCGCACCAGCTTTTCCATCTCGTCCACGCTCAAGGGGCATACCAGGCCGACCCGCTCCGACGAGGTGATCACGCGTTGCAGGTGCAGGCGCAGGTCCGGCATATGGCCGCGTATCGAGCGCGCGCCGTCGAACACGGACGAGCCCAGCCATACGCTGTGATCCATCGCGCCAAACAAAGGGGTATTGCCTTCGGACCAGCCGCCGTTGAAGTAAGTCAGATACATGCTTGTTCCTGGTGATCAGTAAAGCAAGCAATTTATCACGGATCAGAAAGAGTGGCGCAGGCCGACGGTGACGGCGCGGTCGCTGTGGCCGGGCGCGCTGGCGTTGCCGACCGTGTAGCCGGCGCCGTTGCGGTTCTGGATGCGCGCGAAGGAAGCATAGAAGTCGGTGCGGCGCGACAGCGCGTAACTGGCGCCGACGGCGAACTGGTTGGCGTCGCGGTTGGCGCCGCTGCGGTCGTCCTTGTGGATCCAGGACGCCAGCCAGGTGGTGGCGCCCATCGGCACGGCGACGCCGACCAGCACGTCGCGGCTGTTGTTGGTCGGCATGCTCTGCACCACCGCGCCGTAGGGATTGGACATGTCCCACGGCGAACTGCCGTCGCCCCGGCTGTGGCCGTATGCGGCGTAGGCGACGAAGCGGCCGAAGTCGACATTGGCCGCCACCAGCGTATTGCTGGCCGACTGGTCGACCGCCGGCGTGGTGCCGCTGGCGTCGAGCAGGTTGTCCTTGCGCTGGTGGCTGATGCGCAGCGTGGCGGCGCCGTTGGCATAGCCGATGGTGGCGCCGTAAGCGCGGTTGACCCGGCTGTTGTAGGGCGACTCGCCGAAGCTGTAGATGGCGGCGCCGGTCCAGCCGCCGCGGCCGCGCGGCGACTGGTACTTGATCGTGTTGTCGTAGCGCTGGGTGGTATAGCCGACCAGGTTGGCCGCGCTGCCGGCCATGCCGCCGTGGAAGGGATCGGCGACGTCGGTCAGCGTCTCGTAGACCAGGTTGTACTGCCGGCCCAGCGTGACCACGCCCAGCGGCCCGTCCAGCCCGACATAGGCCTGGCGGCCGAACAGCCTGCCGTTCTGGTCGGAGGCGCCGCTATCGTTGAGGATGCCCGCCTCCAGCGTGTAGACCGCCGCCGTGCCGCCGCCCAGGTCCTCGCGCCCGCGCACGCCCAGCCGCGAGCCGGACGCGACGCCGCTGTCGAGCCGGGTGCGCGCGCATTCGCCGCTGCAGCCGCGCTCCGCCACCACGCCGGCGTCGAGCAGGCCGTACACCTGCACCGGCGACGCTGTTTGCGCCGCCGCGGACAGGGGGCCGCTAACGGCCAGGGCGTAGAGGATGAGTTTCATAAGCACCATCGTAGGCCAGCCGCTGCAACACCTCTGTGCGCAGCACCACGTTTCCGACATATTTTGCGGCTACTTGGTTTATAGTGACATTTCACCATGCGAAAGGCGGTCGATATGCAAGCCCTGTATGACGACAAGCGTTGTTCCCCGAGCGAGGCCCTGCACCTGCTGCGCGACGGCGACACCATCATCGTCCCCTGCGGCGCCGGCGAGCCGCCCGCGCTGCTGCACGCCCTGTCCGACCAGCGCACCCGCTTCCACGACGTCAAAGTGGCGCAGATCCTGGCGATGCGCAAATACGCCTACTTCGATTGCGACACCGCCCACCACGTGCGTCACGTGGCGCTGTTCTTCGGCGGCGCCTCGCGCGCGGCCGGTCAGGCGGGCTGGGCCGATTTCGTCCCCGCCTATTTTTCCGAGCTGCCGGCGCTGATCGAGCGCGAACTGCTGCCGGCCGACGTGGTGTTCTCGATGGCCGCGCCGATGGACGAGCACGGCAACTTCGCGCTCAGCCTGGGCGCCGACTACACCATGGCCGCCATCCTCAAGGCGCGCGCGATCGTGCTGGAGGTCAATCCCAACGTGCCCTACGCGCACGGCCAGTGCCACGTCCACATCTCGCAGGTGACGGCGCTGGTGGAGAGCAGCGAACCGGTGATCGAAGTCGGCCTGCCCAAGATCGGCCCGGTGCAGGAAGCCATCGGCCGCCACGTGGCGGCCATGATCGAGGACGGCTCGACGCTGCAGATCGGCTACGGCGGCATCCCCGACGCGGTGGTGATGCAGCTGACCGCCAAGCGCGACCTGGGCATCCACACCGAGATGATCGGCGACGGCATCCTCAAGCTGGTCGAATCCGGCGCCGTCAACAACAGCCGCAAGAGCTGGCTGCCGGGCCGCATGGTGGCCACCTTCGCGCTCGGCTCGCGCAAGCTGTACGACTTCATGCACCGGAATCCGATGCTGGAGATGCACCCGGTCAGCTACACCAACGATCCCTACCTGGCCGGCCAGAACAACCAGCTGGTGGCCATCAACGCCAGCCTGCAGGTCGACCTGCTGGGCCAGTGCGGCTCCGAGAGCCTGGCCCACCTGCCCTATTCCGGCACCGGCGGCCAGGTCGACTTCGTGCGCGCCGCCAACCGCTCGCGCGGCGGCAAGGCCTTCATCGTGCTGCCGTCCACCGCAAAAGAAGGCTCGATCTCGCGCATCGTGCCGACGTTGACGCCGGGCACCCACGTCACCACCGGCAAGAACGACGTCAACTACGTGGTCACCGAATACGGCGTGGCCCAGCTGCGCGGCAAATCCGCCCACCAGCGGGCCGAGGCGCTGATCGCCATCGCCCATCCCGACTTCCGCGCCGAACTGCGCCAGCAAGCCCGCAAAATCTTGCTGTGCTGTTAGTGGAGTTTCCTGACGGACAGCGAATGTTCGCCAGCGTACATACTTGACAGACTTATACGTCTATACTGCGTTTTTGTCCCAACGCGGTCCACCGCCTTACGCATGCTAGAAATCCTCGAACGCATCGATGCAGACAGCAGCGACATCGGCCTGATGGTCGAGCTGTTCAATACCCTGCGTCCCCAGCGCGCCACCGACGGCGCGCGCGCCACCGCCAACGTGCGCACGCTGTGCCAACTGTTGAAGGGCAACCCGGCGCACGCGCTGGCCTTGCGCCATTACGCGTGCAAGCTGCTCGCCAGCCGCCGCCACGCCAGCCTGTACACCGAGATCGGCGTGCTGTCGAACGACGGCTTCTTCACCGAACTCAAGCGCCGCATCGCCTACCGCATCCTGCCGCCCGCATTGGGCGATGTCTACCTGAGCGACGCGCTCGACCAGGTGGTCTACCGGCGCACCGACCACCTCTGGATCGCCGCCGTGCCGGCCGCCGACTGGCTGGCCCTGGTGGACGTGGTCGGCCTGCACGACGCCGCCGACGCCGGCCCCAACCTGATGCTGCCCGGCCTGCTGGAATCGATACGCACGCTGTCCTACCGCGTCAGCGCCATCGGCCTGGAACCCAAGCTGACCAATTTCCACACCGAGATCGAGACCTACGAGTCGCCGTTCATGGTGCAGAACTACGAGGTCAACGCCTATCTCGACAGCTACCAGCGCATGCTGGCCGGCGACGACGCGCCGCTGGAGGACGCCCGCCACCTGCTGGTGATGCTGGACCAGTGCGACGTCGTGGTGGCCAAGATCCGCAAGAAAGCGCTGAGCCAGGGCACCAGCATCGCCTTGACCTACCTGCTGGTGACGCTGACGCAAAGCATAGACCGCCTGCGCAAGCTGCTGTTCCTGGTCGACGTCAGCGGCGAGCTGCAAGTGACGCCGCCGGCCGACATCAACCTGCTGGCCGCGACCCACGCGCCGCACCAGCAGGAAGGCCCGCCCAGCCCGCGCCGCGGCGCCGCCGTCGGCCTGGCGCTGGAGCTGATCGAAGCGCACAACAACAAGTACATGGTGCGCGACCTGATGCGCGACAACATCGACCTGTTGGCGCGCAACGTCACCGAGAACGCCAGCCACACCGGCGAGCACTACGTGGCCGACAGCCGCAAGGAGCTGGGCGGCATGTTCGTGTCCTCGGCCGGCGCCGGCCTGGTGATCGGCTTCATGGCGCTGTTCAAGATTTTGATGTCCTACCTGCGCGCCGCGCCGCTGGTGGAAGCCTTCCTGTTCAGCATGAACTATTCGCTGGGCTTCATGTTCATCCACCTGCTGCACTTCACGGTGGCGACCAAGCAGCCGGCCATGACGGCCTCGCGCATCGCCGCCGGCCTGCACAGCAAGGACGGCCGCAACATCGACATCGACAGCATGGCCGAGCTGTGCAACAAGGTGATCCGCACGCAGAACATGGCGGTGCTGGGCAACCTGGCCACCGCCATCCCGACCGCCTGGCTGATCGCCATGGCCTGGCCGCTGATCACCGGCCACCACCTGGTGTCGCCGGACAAGGCCATGCACCTGCTGCAGGACATCGATCCCATCCACGGGCCGACGCTGGTGTACGCGGCCATCGCCGGCGTCTGCCTGTTCGTCGCCGGCCTGATCTCGGGCTACTACGACAACAAGGCGCTGTACACCCGCTGGGCGCAGCGCATCGCGCAGCTGCGCGGCCTGCGCTGGCTGCTGGGCCAGCAGCGCCTGGACCGCCTCGGCGTGTACCTGGAAAACAACCTGGGCGGCTTGATGGGGAACTTCTTCTTCGGCATCCTGCTCGGCGTGATGCCGCTGCTGGGCTTCCTGCTGGGCATGCCGCTGGACATCCGCCACGTCACCTTCTCGTCCGCCAATTTTGCGACAGCGATGGTCGGACTGGACTACCATGTCAGCTGGGAATTAGTGCTGACTTCGGTTGCCGGTTTCCTGGCGATCGGCTCGGTCAACCTGCTGGTCAGCTTCGGGCTGGCGCTGTGGGTGGCGCTGCGTTCGCGCCAGGTGCGCTTCAAGCACGGCTGGCTGCTGATGAAGGCGCTGGGCCGCCGCTTCCTTCAGGGACCGGTGTCGTTCCTGTTCGGCTCGGCGGCGGAAGAAGCGGCGCAATTGGCGCCGCCCGATGAATCACTCACTCCTGAAAAGACCATCAAATGAAAATCACGCGCATGCGTTGCTGGCTACCCCTCTGCCTGATGTGCTGGGGCTTGCTGGGCGCATGCGCCTCGCTGCCCAACGTGACGGCGATGAGCGGCCAGCTGGATCCTGCCGCCGTGCCCAGCGTCAAGGGCGTCAACGGCGAGCTGAGCGCCGCGCGCGGCAAGGCCTTGCTGGCCAAGCGCTGGCCGAAGGGTTCGCTGGACATGCAGGCCCAGGCCGCGCTGGAGGAAGCGGCGACCGGCGTGCCCCTGATCGCCGGCAATAAATGTACCTTGCTGTTCGACGGCCCGCAGACCATGAGCGAGATGCTCAAGGCCATCAACGGCGCGCGCAACAACATCAACCTGGAAACCTATATCTTCGACCAGGACGAGCTGGGCCTGAAGTTCGCCGACGCGCTGATCGAAAAACAGCGGCAAGGCGTAACGGTCAACATCCTGTACGACAGCGTCGGCACCTTGGGCGTGCCGGCCGAGTTCTTCAAGCGCATGCGCGAAGCCGGCATCCACCTGATCGAATTCAACCCGGTCAACCCGGCCAAGCTGAGCGGCGAAAGCTGGAAGCTCAACAACCGCGACCACCGCAAGGTGCTGATCGTCGACGGCAAGATCGCCTTCACCGGCGGCATCAACATCAGCGCGACCTATGCCAAGAGTTCGCTGTTCCGCTCCGCCGCCAGGCCGACCGACAAATCGCAGGTGGGCTGGCGCGACACCCACATCAAGGTCGAAGGGCCGGCGGTGCAGGCCTTCCAGTGGCTGTTCGTGCGCCAGTGGGCCACGCAGGACAAGGACGACCTGACCGAAGCGGACTACTTCCCGCAGCCGGTGATCGCCGGCGACAAGGTGGTGCGCGTGCTGGGCAGCGAGCCCGGCGGCAAGTTCGAAATCTACAAGGCCTACAACCTGGCGATCCAGGAAGCGAAGAAGAGCATCCACATCACCTCGGCCTATTTCGTGCCGGACCGGCAGACGGTGGAAGCGCTGATGGCGGCCGCGCGGCGCGGCGTGGACGTCAAGATCGTGCTGCCGGGCGTCTCCGATAGCGGGCTGGTGTTCTACGCCGGCCACGCCTTCTACGACGACCTGCTGGGCAGCGGCGTCCAGATCCACCAGTTGAAGCTGGCGGTCTTGCACGCCAAGACCGCCGTCATCGACGGCAACTGGTCGACGGTCGGCTCGACCAACATCGACACCCGCAGCTTCCTGCACAACAGCGAGCTGAACGTGGTGATCATGGGCGACGCCTTCGGCGGCGAGATGGAGCGCGCCTTCCAGGAAGACCTGCGCGACTCGGTGCAGATCACGCAGGAAGCGTGGCGCCACCGTCCCTGGGCCGACCGCCTGCGCGAATTCGCCGCCCGCTTCATGAACTACTGGCTGTAAGACACCGGTGTTTATGATTAAGCTTCGGCGGTGAGGCTCCAGGCGTCGCCGCTGCGCTGGAAGCGCTCGGTGTGCGCCAGCTCGAAGGCGCCGGTGCCGTCCACCCAGCTGTAGCGCTGCACCTCCACCTTGTCGTGCTCGACACGGATGACGTTGAACGAATTGGTTTCGCCCCGCCCGCGCGTGGAGGTGGCGGTGCCGGCCTGCACCATCAAGGCGGCGTAGCCGCTGATCTCGTAGCGCTGCGCCGTGTTGTGCGCATGGCTCACATGCAGATGCCCGGCCAGCAGCAAATCCACGCCGCACTCGGCAAACGCCCGCATCGCCAGCGGCGCGCGGTTGACCAGGTCGTTGTCGTCGAGCGCCTCCGGCATGTCGAACGGGTGATGGGTGACGACGATGCGCGTCAGGTGCGGATCCACCGCGCTCATGCGGCGATGGATCTGGTCGATCTGCTCGCGGTTGATGCGGCCATCCTTGAAGGTCAGCGAACGCGCGGTATTGATGCCCAGCACGGCGATCTCTTCGTCCACATATTCCGGCGTCAAGTCCAGCGTGACGTAGCGCGTGTACTTGCGCAGCGGCGTCAGGAAGCGGCTGGCGACGTTGTACAAGGGGATGTCGTGATTGCCCGGCACCACGATCTGCGGCCCCGGCAAGGTGTCGAGGAAGGCCCGCGCCGCCTTGAACTCCTCGGTTTTGGCGCGCTGCGTCAGGTCGCCGGACACCACCACGACATCCGGCGCCAGGCTGGCGACCAGCTCTTGCAGCGGCCGCAGCAGGTTCTGGTCGACGCGGCCAAAATGCAGATCGGATAAATGGACGATGGTGCGCATGCTATCCCTCCTGGGCCGGTACGATGACGCTCAACGCCGCCGCCCGCGAGCGGTAGCACAGCGGCGGTTTCATCAACGACACCTCGCCATCGGTGGCGACCCGCATGTGATGGTGCCGCGTTTCGATAATCAATTCCGGCGCCGACAACACGTCGAAATCGCGCGCCTCGCCCAACTTGCCGAGCATGGCGTGCAGGCCGTAGCGCAGCAGCCCCAGCCTGGTGGGTTTCTGCGCCACGTACAGGCACAGATTGCCGCTATCGAGCCGCTCGCGCCCGCCCAGCGTCAGGCCCTGCAAATATTCGTTGTTGCCGATGAAGACGAACGGCGTGCGGCGCAGATGCTCTTCGCCATTGATCTTGAGCCGCACGTTCATGAACGGAAAGCGCCGCAAGGCCGCGAACAAGGCGCGGCCGAACGCCGGCCACTTGCTGCGGCCCAGGTGGCGCTGCTGCTGTTCGCGGTCGCGCACGATGTCGGGATAGATGCCCAGGCCGGAGTTGTTGAGGAAGATGCGGCCGTTCACCTCGCCCACGTCCACCTGGCGCACCCTGCCCCGCACCGCGTTGGCCACGGCCGCATCGAGCTCCAGCGGTATCTTCAAATCCTTGGCGAAATGGTTCAATGTGCCCAGCGGCAGCACGCCCAGCCGCGTCGAACTGCCGACCAGCACCGACGCCACCGCGTTGATGGTGCCGTCGCCGCCGCCCGCCACCACCACCGGCGCGCCGTCGGCCAGCGCCCGCTCGGCGCGCGCCACCATCTCGGCGCCGCTCTTGGCCAGAGTAATGTCCGGCTCGACGCCATGGCTGCGGAATTTTTCCGCCAGCGCGGCGGCCCAGCCGCCGCAGTAGCCCTGCCCTGCGCCGGCGTTGATGATGACGATGATGCTGTCCAGCGCGTTCTCCCGGAAATAGTTTAGATGGTTTTTGCTTCGCGGCGCCGGCGCAGCGTCGAGATCGCCGTGATGCAGACCGCCAGCCACGCCACGCTCTCGGCCATGGCCGCCAGCACGTCGCTCAAATAGTGCGCGCCCAGATAGACGCGGCTGAACGCCACCAACAATACCATCAAGACGCAGCCGGCCACCGTACCCAAGCGCACATGCCACTGCGGACGGGCGATCACCAGATAGCTGGCGAGCAGGCCGTAGAACAAAGTCGCCGCCGACGTGTGCCCACTGGGGAAGCTGTACGTCATCAAAGTCAACAGCGGCTCATCGAACGCGGGCCGGACGCGCTGGAAGTGGTACTTCAGCGCCACGTTCAACAGCGCGCCGCTGGGCACGGAGACCAGCAAGGCCAGCAGCCAGTAGCGCGCCCGCACGCGCCACAGATGCCAGCCCAGCGCCGCCACCAGCAACACCATCCCGTAACCCGTATGCGCCAGCGACACGCCCAGCATGACACTGGTCAGCGGTTCGAACGCATGGGCATGGAACCAGTGCGCCACCTGCATGTCCAGCACGGTGATCGCCTCCTTGCCCATCACATCCTCGGCCAGGTCGCTGAAGATCGCGGCGGCGGCCACCAGCAGCGCCAGGCCGGCGGTCAGGTGCAGGCCGAATTCGCCGCCCGGCGACAGTCTTGCTTCAATGAAACGGATGAATTTGGTGAAAATTTGGTGCTCCAAGGCGCTCTGCCGTGCAAGTTGGTGGAAAAACCACGAAAAAACGAATTTACTGTTTATTTACACAGTACCTGTTTATTCATACAGTAGTTATGCTATTCTGAACTCCTCGTTAAACGCTACTCCCCACAAAGGAAATGTCATGACTACATTGCACAGCAGCTTTGGTTCCCGCTTCGGTATGGAATATATGCCTACCTCGTTCCTGGTACGCATGGGCAAACGCGAGTTGCTGGTGTGCCGTGACTTCCGCAAGCGCTACTACGCAGTGAACCCGATCATGGAATGCGACACCGGCGTACAGGCAGGCCATCTGGAAGTACTGATGTTCCGCCGCTGGCTGCTGATCCTGTCGAAGGCGCACTAATGGTTGCCGGTGCCAGTTGCCCGATCCAGTCGCAAGACAGGCCGGCCGACGCCGCGGCCTCGATCGCGCTCCTCACCTGGGTTTGGCAACTGGCGAGCCGTCATCAAACAGATTCGCCTCGTACCAAAGCGTCACAAACAGAACCATCACAACCGGACCGATAAACAGTCCGACCAGGCCCAGGGTTTCAACCCCGCCCAGGATACCGAACAGTACGGCCAGGAACGGCAAGCGCGTGGCGTTGCCGATCATGCCTGGCCGTACAAAGTGATCCGCCACGAACAGCACGATGGTGCCCCAGACCGCGACCGCGATGGCCGCCGGCACGGCGCCGTTGAACGCCAGCACCGCCGCCGCGCTGACGAAAGCGATCGGCGCGCCAAATGGAATGATCGCCAGGATGCCCGTCACCGCCGCCCACAGGGCGGGGGACGGCAGGCCTGCGAACGCGTAGCCGATGCCGATCAACACGCCTTCCGCCAGGCCCACCAGCACCAGGCCGTTGACGGTGGCGCGGATCGCCGTCGGGATTTTTTCTGCGTAGCGCGCCCAGCGCTGCTCGCTGAAGCAATGGCTGCCGATAGCGGTGATCTGGCGGTTCAGCGCCTCGCCGTCCTTGTAGAAGAAGAACAGGCACAGGAAGGCCAGGCCGAAATCGACCAGCCGGTGCATGAAGCCGACGCCGGCCACCTTGATCATGTCGCTGGCCGAATGCAGGCCGTTGATTTCACGGTCGGACAACAGGTGCGACAGCCCGTGCGGCTGGCTCAGCGTGGCCTGCCACCAGTTGCTGATCCATTCGCCGACCATCGGCAGATGCAGCACAAAGGCCGGCACCGGGATGCCGTCGGTGTTGGCGGTGACGATGTAGTTGGCCAGCTCCGGCGCCTGCTTGGCGGCCTGCGCCACGCCCAGCGAGACCGGCACGATGAACACGGCCACGCAGATCAAGGTCAACGCGGCGGCGGCCAGCACGTCGTGGCGGCCGAAGCGCGTCCGTATGCGCCGGTACAGCGGCCACGTCGCCACGCACAGGATGCCGGCCCAGATCAGCGGCAGGAAGAAGCGATGCATGACAAACGCCGCCAGTGCGATCAAGGTCAGGGAAAAGCCGGCACTGAGGATGTCGCGCTGGGTTTCGGTCATCGGAGTATCTCCTGGTAAATATTGGGGCTATGGTAAGCGCATTTGGCGCCGCCGTAAGCGCCAGCTTGTCGTTTTAATTATTTTCTAAGCGTATTTCTACGCCTTCTCGCAGTGCGCGCGCAGGAAGTCCCGCAGTTGCAGCACCGTCGGCGTGATCTGCGCGCGGTGCATGCACAGCATATTGAGCGGCGCCGGTTCGCCCAGTATGTCCGGCATCAGGATCTGCAGGCGCCCGCTGCGGATGTCGTCCGCCAGATCCAGCCGCGATTTGTAGGCGATGCCCAGGCCCGCCACCGCCCAGCGCCGCACCACGTCGGCGTCGTCGGCGCTGCGGTTGCCGCTGACGTGGATCGCCACAGGCTCGGCGGCGGCGTTGCGGTAGAAACTCCAGCGGTCGTGGATCACCTCCTCCACCATGAAGCGCAGGCAGTTGTGGCGCAGCAGCTCGTTCAACTCCGTCAGCTTGCCGTGCTGCCGGATGTAGTCCGGCGAGGCCACCAGCACGCGCCGGTTGTCCGGCGCCAGCGGCAGCGCGACCAGGCTGGAATCATCCTGCCTGCCGTAGCGGATGGCGATATCGACCGGCTGCCGGTACATGTCCGACACGCGGTCGCTGATGCTGAGCTGGAAACTGACCTTGGGATACAGCGCCTGGAACTGGTCCAGCCAGCCGACCACCATGTTCCGGCCCAGGTCGGACGGCATCGAAATCTTCAGCGTTCCGCCCAGCGTTTCCTGGCCCTGGATCAGCGCATCATGCCCTTCCTTCAACAAGCGCAGCGCCTCGCGCGCGTGGCGCAGATAGTGTTCGCCGTCCTCCGTCAACCGCAGCGAGCGCGTGGTGCGGGCGAACAAACGGAAGCCCAGCTCGCCCTCCAGCCGCTTGACGGCGGCGCTGGCCAGCGCCGGCGATATCTCCAGCTCGCGCGCCGCGGCGGACAGGCTACCCCGGTCGGCGGTACGGACATAGACGGTCAGATCATCCAATCGCAACAATTTTCCGCATTCCCTTGAAAGTGTTTCGTTATGCAGCCCCTTTTTCAAGGCCGCGAAATAAATGATGATACCCTCAATCCCAACTCACCCGGAGCATTTCCATGAAAGCCGTCGCCTACCGCAAGTCCCTCCCCATCACCGACGACGACGCCCTGATCGACATCGAACTGCCGGCGCCGCAAGCGACCGGCCACGACCTGCTGGTCGAAGTCAAAGCGATCTCGGTCAACCCGGTGGACGTAAAAATCCGCGCCAACATGGCGCCGGCAGAAGGTGACAGCAAGGTCATCGGCTGGGATGCCGCCGGCGTGGTCCGGGCCGTCGGTCCCGACGTCACGCTGTTCAAGCCGGGCGACGAAGTCTGGTACGCCGGCGCACTGATGCGCCCAGGCACCAACAGCGAACTGCACCTGGTGGACGAACGCATCGTCGGCCACAAGCCGAAGAAGCTGGACTTCGGCAAGGCCGCCGCGCTGCCGCTGACCGCCATCACCGCGTGGGAGCTGCTGTTCGAACGCCTGGAAGTGAGTCGCGACAAGGGCGTGCACGGCCAGTCGTTGCTGGTGATCGGCGCGGCCGGCGGGGTCGGCTCCATCCTGGTGCAACTGGCGCGCCAGCTGACCGGACTGACCGTGATCGGCACCGCCTCGCGGCCCGACACCGCGGCCTGGGTGCTGGAGCTTGGCGCACACCACGTCATCGACCACAGCAAGCCGCTGAACGAAGAGATCGCCCGCCTCGGCCTGCCTCCCGTGACATATGTCGCCAGCCTGAACCAGACCGACCATCACTGGCCCGCCATCGCCGAGCTGGTCGCGCCGCAAGGCAAGGTCGCGCTGATCGACGACCCGGCCGCCATCGACGTGCGCCTGTTGAAGCGCAAGAGCGTATCGCTGCATTGGGAATTCATGTTCACCCGCTCGATGTTCGAGACGGCGGACATGCAGAAGCAGCATCAGCTGCTGAACGATGTGGCCCGGCTGGTGGACACCGGCGTCATCAAGACCACGCTGGCCGAGCGCTACGGCAAGATCAACGCGGCCAACCTGAAGCGCGCGCACGCGCTCATCGAAAGCAACCGCGCCAAGGGCAAGATCGTGCTGGAAGGTTTTTAAACGGCCGGCGCCTGCCGGGCGCGCAGCAAGGCCAGCGCCGTGTTGTCGTGCTCGGCCAACGCGGCCTGCATGGTGCCGGCCGCCACGCACGAGTTCTCCAAAATCTGCAAGAACAGCGCCTGCCGCCGGCGCAATCGCGGCGACTGGTAGCCCAGCTGCTCGAACATGCGGCCGACGTCGATGCAGTAGCTGCGCAGTTCCCACATGGTGTTCTTGGTGATCTCGATATCGTTGCGCATGCTGAGGTCGACGTCGATCAGCTCCAGCCGGGCCTTCTCGTCGCCCGAGTAGGCGCGAATCGCCGGCAGCCACTGTTCGAACTTGCCGGCGATGCGCTTGATGCGGACGATCTTCTGGTCCAGCGTACGACAGTAGTGCCAGCACAGCCAGCATACCGGCAGCCGCGCCAGGATGCGCGGCAAGCCGGTCGACTGCAAAGTGAGTTCGAGTTTCCTGACGGCGTCGAGCAAACGACGCGTGCTGTCGCTGACGGGCGAGGAAGACATGATGGACGCTCCTGTAGGAATTCAGGAACACAGTAGCCGCCGCATCAAACATCCCGTTTGATGCGGCGTAAAGTCCAAGCAGATTTATTCAGCCTTGCGGAACATGGCCTTGATGCCACGGAGTCCCTGGCGGATGCGGGCTTCGTTTTCGATCAGGGCGAAGCGCACATACTCGTCGCCGTAGTCGCCGAAGCCGATGCCGGGCGACACGCACACCTTGGCCTCGGCCAGCAGCAGCTTGGAAAATTCCAGCGAGCCCAGATGGCGATACTGTTCCGGGATGCGCGCCCAGATGTACATCGACGCTTTCGGCTTGTCCACCGGCCAGCCGGCTTCGCACAATCCTTTGTGCAGCACGTCGCGCCGGCTCTGGTACATCGCGCAGATCTCGCTGACGCAGCTTTGGTCGCCTTCCAGCGCGGCGATCGCCGCCACCTGCACCGGCGTGAAGCTGCCGTAGTCGTGATAGCTCTTGATGCGCGCCAGCGCCGCCACCAGCTCCTTGTTGCCGACCATGAAGCCGATGCGCCAGCCCGCCATGTTGTAGCTCTTGGACATGGTGAAGAATTCCACCGCCACCTCGCGCGCGCCCGGCACCTGCATGATGGACGGCGCCTTCCAGCCGTCGAAGGTGATGTCGGCGTAGGCCAGGTCGTGCACCACCAGGATGTTGTGCTGCCTGGCCAGCGCCACCACGCGCTCGAAGAACTCCAGCTCCACGCATTGCGCGGTCGGGTTGGACGGGAAGCCCAGGATCATCATCTTCGGTTTCGGATAGCTCTCGCGCACCGCGCGTTCCAGCTCGTCGAAGAAATCGACGCCGGGCGTCATGCGCACCGAGCGGATGTTGGCGCCGGCGATCACCGCGCCCCAGATGTGGATCGGGTAGCTGGGGTTGGGCACCAGCACCGTGTCGCCCTGGTCCAGCGTGGCCAGCATCAGGTGCGCCAGGCCCTCCTTGGAGCCGATGGTGACGATGGCTTCCGAGTCGGGATCGAACTCGACGTCGTAGCGGTTCTTGTACCACTTGGTGATCGCGCGCCGCAGACGCGGTATGCCCTTGGAGGCCGAGTAGCCGTGCGTGTCGGGACGTTGTACGGTGTCGACCAGTTTTTCGACGATGTGCGCCGGCGTGGCGCCATCGGGATTCCCCATCGACATGTCGATGATGTCTTCGCCGCGACGGCGCGCCGCCAGCTTGAGCTCGGCGGTGACATTGAAAACGTAGGGAGGCAGGCGATCGATGCGCGAAAAGCTGCGCGGAGTTTGGGTGTCAGTCATGGATATCTCACGTAAGCGCCCGGAACCGTCCGAGCGACGTCGATGCAATGTTGCATCGGCATCCATACTAGCCGAAAGATTCAGTTTTTTGCAAGACCCAATTTAGACGCTGGCTTGTTTTTCCTGGTCGCTGAACCATTCGAACAAAATCAGGCCGACGATGGACGCCACCGGAAACAGGCACACGCAGATCACCACCCACAGCACCGGCGAACGGCCCAGGCGCTTGGCCGACATGCCGATGAACACCAGGTGGACGATGAAGCTGACCGCGATGCCGACGCCGGCCAAGATCATCAGCGGCACCGAGTCCAGCGTGTGTTTGTTCAGCGGCGGCAGGAAGGCGGCGACGCACAGCACCCACGCGATCAGCGAGACAGTGGCGGCGGCGATCGGTTGTTGTGCGCGGGCGATTTGCATAGGGTTACTCCTCCGGTAAGCGGTTATGCTGCCATGAACTAGTCAGAAGCGCAACACGGTTCAGCGCAGCGAGGTCAGCGCAGACGCCAGCACGATGCTGCCGATCGCCAGCCATTGCGTCAGCGTCAGGTGCTCGCCCAGCACCACCATGCCGGCCAGCGCGCTGAGCGCCGGCGCGCCGCTGCTGAACATGCTGAAGGTGCGCGACGACAGGGTGCGCATCGACAGCATCTCCAGCGTGTACGGCAAGGCGCTCGACATCACCGCGATCGCCAGGCCGATCAGCAGGTAGCTTGGCGTCAGCAATGCCGCGCCGCCGTACCACCCGCCTATCGGCACAATGAACAGCGACGCCGCCAGCATGGCCCACGCCACCGACTGCCCGCCATGCATCACCGACACCCGCTTGCCGAACACGATGTACAGGGCCCAGCACACCGCCGCGCCGGCCGCGTACATCACGCCGACCGGATCGAGCTGGTCGACCTTGCCGTGTATCGGCAGCAGGTAATACAAGCCCAGCACCGCCAGGCAGACCGCGGCGAAATCGCGCGGCCGGCGCGACGACAGCACCGCCACCGTCAACGGCCCGGCCACTTCGATCGCCACCGCGATGCCCAAGGGGATGCGGTCGAAGGAGCGGTAGATCAGCAGGTTCATCAAGCCGATCACGCTGCCGTAGATCGCCACGTTGACGCCCTGCGCCCACGTCAGCGGCGTGCGCCACGGCCGGAAGATCAACAGCATCAGCACCGCCGCGAGGCCGACCCGGTAAGCCGTCACGCCTTCGACGCCGACCAGCGGGAACAGATGCTTGGCGATCGCCGCGCCGAAGTTCAGCGACAGCTGGCTGGCCAGCAGGGCAAACCCGGCCAGCAGCGCGTTGCCGCCAGCGTGTTTTTTATCGTCGCTCATCTTATTTGGCCGACAGGCCGAGTTTCAATGCGATCGGCTTGCCGGCGCTGGCGTCCACCGGCTCCGGCGCGGTGGTGTGCGCGGCGGCGGCATCGACACCCTCGCCCTTCAAGGCCGCCAGGATCGCGGCGGATCGCTTGGCGCCCAGTTGCGGCAAGGCGTCCGCCGGCAACGGCTGCTTCTGCTCCAGGCGTTCTTGCAGCTTGGCGTAGAAGGCCGTGGCGTCCGCCACTTGCGGTTCGCCCTGCACCAGCTTGCCCAGGCGTTGCAGCACGGGCAGTTTCTTTTGCGCAGAGTCGGCTGCGGCGGCATCGGAACCAGCGGCGCCGACGGCAGGACCGGCGGCCGCTTCGGCGGCCTTCTTCTGCTTGTCCAGCTCGGCCGCGCCGAAACGCTCGGCGTACAGGTCGCGCATGGCCCCGCGCACTTTGCGTTGCCCCATGTCGAGCGGGCCGGGCTGCTCGCCGGCCGCCAGCTTGATGTCGGCGCGCGCCAGCACCACGCGGCGCAGGGCTTGCGCGCGCAAGGCCGCGCCGTCCACCGGCTCGCTGTACTGGCCCGGCACCGACAGTTTCAGCTGTGCCTTCTTCGCCAGGATCTGCGCCACCTGCTTGAGTTTCTCGCGCTCCGGCGGCAGCACCGTGTCGCTGCCCGCGTCGAAGTCGATGGACTCCAGCTTGTCGCCGCTGACGCCGAACAGATTGCCCAGCGCGCGGAACGGCGAGGTCACGATCTTGGTCATGATGTTGCCGATCGCCTTCCACACCACCGAGCCGTAGCTGAACTGCGGATCGTTCATATTGCCGGAAACCGGCACGCCGAGATCGATGCGGCCGTCGCTGTCCTTCAGGATGGCCAACGCCAGCTCCAGCGGCAGCTTGAGCGCGTCCGGACTGTCGATGCGTTCGCCCAGCGTCAGGTTGTCGAGCACGATGTGGTTGTTGCCTTCCAGCTGGCCCTTGGCGACCTTGTATTCCAGGTCCAGCGAGATCTTGCCTTGGGCGATTTTGTAGCCGGCGAACTTCATGCTGTACGGCGAGGCCGACACCATGTCGACGTTCTTGAACACGACGTTGATGTCGGTGTTGTCGGCCGGGACGAAGGGATTGAGCTTGCCACGGATGCGCGCCAGGCCGAAGTCGTCGACACGGCCGTCCAGCTCGATCTGGCTGCTGGCGTCGCGCCTGGATGACAGGCCGGTGATCACGCCGCCCAGCTCATAAATCCTGGCGCCGAACTGCGGCCGCAAGCTCAGGTCGGTGAAGGCCAGCTTGGCGTTCTCGAAGCGCACGCGGCGTACCTTGACCGGGAACGGCTCGGCGGTGGTCGCAGGCGCGGCGGCCGCCTTGGCGCCAGCGTCCGGGGCCGGCTGCGTCACCAGCAGGCGCTGGGCGTTGAAGCTGCGGTCGTTTTCGATGATGAGCGTGGCGTCCGGCTCGATGACGCGCAGCTCGGCGATATCCAGCACGTCCGGCGACAGGCCGAAGGCCAGCTTGTCAGCGCGTACCGATTTCCAGTGAGCGAAGCGGTCGTTGTCTTCTTCGTCGAGCGCGAGTTCGGCCACTTCCAGCGAACCGTCGTAGCGCAGGCCGGGATCGGCCTTGCCGCCGGCGCCGGTGTGCAGGCGGCCCTGGCCGGAGATGCTGCCGGCCGCGATCTTCAGCTTGACGTACTTGGACAGCAAGGGCTGCACCGGCGCGATCGCCAGCTTGGTCAGCTTGAGATCGGTATCGACGGCGCCGGTGGACGGCACCACCTTGCCCTTGGCGGTCAGCAGGCCACCTTCGCGCAGGCCGACCGCGCCGTCGAAGGCCAGCGGCTTCTTCAGGTCGGTGCTGGCATCGGTCAGCTTGAGGTTGAAGTCTTGCAGATTGGCTTTGATGCCGCTGCTCGCATCATCATAACGCGCGCCGAATTTGTTGAACTCGACGGTCTTGATGCTGGCCGTCCAAGGCGCCGAGGCCGCTGCGTCTTTCGCCGGCGGCTGCGCGCCACCGCCCGATTTCGGGAAGGCGTTCAGGAACAGGAACTTGCCCTTGCCGTCGCGCGACAGGTCCAGTTGGCCGCCGTCGAAGTACAGGCGGCCCAGGCTGGCGCGTTGCGCGGCCAGGTCGATCTCGCCGCCGTCGAAGCCCAATTGCGCCAGCTTGAGCGGCGTCATCGCGCCGCTGTTCAGCACCAGATTGTCCACCGAGAAGGCGGCGTCGGCGATGTTCAGCTTGAGGCCGTCGGCGGCGGGTTCGGCTTGCAGTTGCAGGTGCAGCTTGAGTTTGTCCGCATTGAATTTCAGCGCGGGGCTGACGGTCTCGTCCACCGCCGCCACGGCGATGTCGTCCAATGCGAGCTGCTTGAGCTGGATTTTCCAGTTGGCCGCCGGCGCAGGCTTGGCCGCCGCGACAGCCGCTGGCTTGCCCTTCGCAGCCGGCACGGACGCTGGCGCCGTGGCCGGCGTCGCCGCTTGCGCAGGCGCGGCAGGAACCATCAGCCCCGCCACATCCAGCTCGCCCTTGGCATCGCGGCGCACCGCCAGCGCACCGCCGTTGACATGCAAGCCGCCCACCGTCACGGTGCGTTTGAGCAGATCCACGCCGACATCGCTGACATCGAACAGCTTCAACTTGACGAAGGCCTCGGCCGCGCCATCGCGCTTGACCACCAGGTCGTTCAGCGCCAGGCCGGCCCCGGCCACGTTGGCATCCAGCCGCCCGTCCTTGTAAGCGAATTTATAAGGCAGCTTGGCCGACAAACGGCCCTCCACCACCGTCACCCGCGCGAACGACTTCAAATACGTCGACACGCCCGGCAAGGCCACATTCTCCAGCGTCAGCACGCCGCTGCCGGCGATCGGATTGAGCGCGTTCGTGCCCTTCCAGCGCAGCTTGCCGCCCAGGCCGGCGTCGGCGCTCAGCGCGTAATCGCCGTTCTCGTCCGGTAGCGTGCTCAGGTTGTTGAGCGTGAAGGCGATCGGCGCATAGGTATCGCTGTAGCCGGCGTGACGGTCATGCATGTCGACCTTGCCCTGCTCCAGCGCGAAATGCTCGACGACCAGGCGCGGCATGCCGCTGTCGCTGTCATCGTGCTTGCGTTTGTTGAGTGTCGCCACGAATTCGGCGATGTTGAACTTGCCGTCCGGCGCGATGGCCAGCTGCACCGTCGGCGCCACGATACGGATATCGGCGAAACTCCAGGCGCGGCGCAGCAGCGAGCGCCACTGCATTTCCACCTCCAGCGCGCCGACGCCGAACAAGGGCGCGCCGCTGGCCTCGGTCAGCTGGAACTGCTGCACCGCCAGCCGCAGCGTGAAGGGATTGAAACTGACTTCGCCGATGCTAGCCTTGCGTTCCAGCTCGGTCTCGACAAACTTTGGAAGCTGGCTCTTGATCACTTGCGGCAACAGCCAGCCGCCCGCCAACGCATACACACCCACCGCGCCAGCCACGCCCACGCCCCACCGCTTCCAACGTTTGTTCAATGCCTGCAAACTATTCCCCTGAAAATTTCTCTCACAGGCAACAGTATAGCAAGCATGGCAATACAGGACTTACTTGAAGACCGAGCAGTATTGCGTATTGCTTTCGATATTTTGTCCCGGTTGGCCGTCGGCCGAGATCACCTTCAGCCAGCCGTCCGGCTTGGCGGGCGTCGGCTTCTTGCCGCAGTTGGTGTGCACCCAGTGAATGCCGACGCCGCCGTCGGTGTACAACTGGCCGCAGGCTTCCACCCGGTCGTTCACCTTGATGGCGTTCAGCGAAGTCGGCACGGTACGCTGGTTGGGCTCGAAGCCGCTGGCGAACACATTGTCGATCGCCACGTCGTAGACCTTGCCGTCCTGGTCGGACTTCATCTTCAGATGGGTGTGCGACAGCTCCACGCCCTTGCGGAACTGGCCGTGCGAAAACTTCGGCCCCTTCACCACGACACCGCTGCGGTAGCTGCCGGCGGACGCCGAGCACGTTGAGGCCTCATCCGCGTAGGCGGAAAACGCCACCAGCAATGCACAGCCAAGCAATAGTTGTTTCATGCGAGCTCCTTGTGAGATGTTCAGTCCGAGCATTATCCATCAAGGCTAAGGTTTTCCGTTAGCTTGCCGATAATTTATATATGAACACCTCAACCGTCTCCCCCGTCCAACCAGCCACCGCCGCCACCGAGACGACGACCGTGCGCTCGGCCATCATCAAGCAGATCCGCGTGCTGCAAAAGCAGGAGGCCAAGCTGGGCGAGGAACTGGCCAAGCTGGCGGGCGACACCAGCACGGACTCGATACAGCAAAGGATAGCGCTGATGCAGCAGATCCAGTCGCTCGAAGACCAGATCAAGGCGCTGGAAACCGCCCTGCTGCAAAAGGACGCGGACCGTCAGATCACCGTCGCCAAGACCGACGAGTCCCCGCCCCCCGCGCCTGCCGGCGACAAGGTCGGCACCATCATCGACACGGTGGCCTGAACTTACTTGCCGCGCCAGACCGTGCCGATCGCCAGCGACGACAGTTTCTTGCGCCGCCCGTACCACAAGTTGACCACGCCGCGCGACACGAACACCGCCGAGAACATCGACGTCAATATCCCCAGGCAGTGCACCACCGCGAAACCGCGTATCGCCCCGGAACCGAACACCCACAGCGCCACGCCGACGATCAGGGTGGTAACGTTGGAGTCGAGGATGGTGGCCCAGGCGCGGTCGAAGCCGGTGGCGATCGCCTGCTGCGGCGTTGCGCCGCCGCGCAACTCTTCGCGGATGCGCTCGTTGATCAGCACGTTGGCGTCGATCGCCATGCCCAGCGCCAGCGCGATCGCGGCAATGCCGGGCAGGGTCAGCGTCGCCTGCATCCGCGACAGCAAAGCCAGCAACAGCAACAGGTTGCAGGCCAGCGCCAGCACGCTGAACAAACCGAACAGCATGTAGTAGCCGATCATGAACACGGCAATCGCGGCAAAGCCGTACATGGTCGAATGCAAACCCTTGGCGACGTTCTCCGCGCCCAGTTGCGGACCGATGGTGCGCTCCTCGACGATCTCCATCGGCGCCGACAACGCGCCCGAACGCAGCATCAGCGCCAGGTCGGCCGCATCCTGCGCGGTGCCGACGCCGGTGGTGCGGAAGTGGGCGCTCAACTCGCTGGTCAGCGTGGCCACCGAAATCACTTCCGGCTTGCCGGCCTTCTCGATCAGCACGATGCCCATGTGCTTGCCGACGCGGTCGCTGGTGGCGGCCAACATCTTGCGCCCGCCCGCCGTGTTGAGGTCGATGAACACGGCCGGCTGCTGGTTCTCGTCCAGGCCGGCGGTGGCGCTGGTGATGTAGTCGCCGGTCAGCACCACGTCCTTGTACAGCACGGTAGGCGCGCCCCGCCCCACCGTGTACAGCTGCGAGTTCAGCGGGATCGCCGCGCCCATTTCGGTGCCGCGCGTGATGCTCTCGTCGACCATGCGTACTTCCAGCGTGGCCGTGCGGCCGATGACGGCGCGCGCCCGCGCCACATCCTGCTCGCCGGGCAGCTGCACCACGATGCGGTCCGGCCCCTGCTGCTGGATGATGGGCTCGGCCACGCCCAGCTCGTTCACGCGCTTGGACAAGGTGGCGATATTCTGCGTCACGCCATCGTTGATGGTCTGCTTCAATGCGTCAGGCTTCAGCGTGACGACGATCTTCAGCTGCGCGCCATCGCTCGCCTCGGCCAGCAGCAGCTCGGCGCCCTGGCCGGCGATCAGGTCTTTCGCCTTCTGCCGCGTGGCCTCGTCGCGGAAGCTGATTTCCAGGGTATTGCCGACGCGCGCCATGCCGCCATGGAACACGGCCTTGTCGCGCAGCACGCTGCGCACCGACGCCTGCACGCCTTGCAGCTTCTTGTCCAGCACGGCCTTGGTGTCGACCTGCATCAGGAAATGGACGCCGCCGCGCAGGTCCAGCCCCAGGTACATCGGCAGCGCATGCAGGCTCTGCAGCCACTTCGGCGTATCGGCTTGCAGGTTCAGCGCGACCAGGTATTGCGGATCGGCGGTGTCGGCGTTCAGGCTTTTCTCCAGCACCGACTTGGCGCGGAACTGGGTATCGGGATCGGCGAAGCGCGCGCGCACGGCGGCGTGGTCGCTGTCGTAGGCGATGCCGGTGCTCGGCACCTGCGCCAGCTTGAGCGCGCTCTCGACCTTGCCCACCAGCTCGGCGCCCACGCGCACGCTGGTCTTGCCGCTGCTGATATGCAGCGCCGGCGACTGGCCGAAATAATTGGGCGCGGTGTACAGCGCGCCCAACAACACCGTGATCACAATCACGATGTACTTCCACAACGGGTAGCGTTTCATCTTAAGCACTTTTTAAGAAATGACCGACCTAAGCTGCGGCTGCTTGAACCTATTACAAGCCCAACAATTAATTATTTCTCATCTCCGCCGGCCGGCTGTATTTGCGGAACTGTTCGCGCATATGGCGCAGCTTGGCGGCCACGCTGGCGTCCTGCATCGCATACAGGTCCAGCCGCGCGGCGTAATCTGGCGTCATCATCCAGCCAAAGGTTTCGGCCTTGTCCTCTTCCTGGCCGTAGCTCGAATACAGGCTGACCACGCCGGGCTTGGCGTGGCCGACGTCCTGCAGGTTCTTGCCGTAAAACGTGGCGCCGCCCTTGCCGTAGGTGAGCCCGGCCGGATTGAGCGCCAGCCACGCCGGATCGGCATGGTAGTAGTCGTCGTGCTCGCGGTAGTCGATGAAGTGGTAGAACTCGTGATGCACGCGCATCTCCATGCCGGCCGGGCACAGCTTGGCGCTGTTGTCGGCATAGGCCACGCTGTCGACCTCGGCCATCGGCATCGCCAGCCGGCGCTGGCCGGCCACCGCCAGCTCCTTCACCAGCACGATGTTGTGCAGGCGGACGTTGGCGAAGAACGAAGCCGGATAACGCTCCATCCCCGGCAACACCACGCTCAGCAGGCGATGCAGGCGCTGGCGGTCCGGCTCGCTGTCGGTGAAGGCTTCGGCGCTGGCGCCTTCGCTGTTCAATTCCCACTGGGCGTTCAGGTTCAGCGCGGCCAGGCGGCGCGTGGCCGTTTCGCGCAGCTGCGCCAGCGTGGCGTCGGCCGGCGCCACGCTTGGGTATTGCAGGTCCCAATGGCATTCGATGCGCAGCGCATCGTTGTTGTGATCGATGGGCGCGAGGGTGCTGCAGGCGGACAGCAGCAGCGCGCTCAGCGCAATAAGAATTCGGTGACAGGACATGAGGAGACTCTGGAAACGGCGCCGGCACAGGGCCGGCGCCTGGGTTGATTACTTGAACTTGTAGCTGGCGGTCAGCTGCACGAAGCGGCCCAGCTGGCTATGGTAGGACGGGCTGTAGCCTTGCAGGTAGGCGATCTGGCTGGCGTCCATCGGCGCTTCCTTGTTGGCCAGGTTCTGCACCGACATCGACAGCTCCAGGTTGCGGAAACCCTTGTAGCTGACATAGGCGCTGGCCGTCAGCCACGAGTGCACGTTGCACAACTGCGGCGTGGCCGCTTCAAACGAGCAGACCGTATCCGGCGAACTCTTCAGCAGATAGCCGCCCACGTAGTTCCAGTTGATGCTGGCGTCCCACGGGCCGCGGTCCCAGGCCACGCCGGCACGGCCGCGGTTTTTCGGCAGTCCGTAGTAGCCGACGTAGTCGACCGCATCGTTGCCCGGCACGTCGGTGCTCAGGTAGCTGTTCATGCGGTTGTAGCTGGCCGTCAGCGAGACGCGGCCCCACTGGCCGACGCTGAAGCTGCCGCGCGCATCGACGTCGACGCCGCGCGTCTGCGTGGACGACAGGTTGGCCGTGATCAGGCTCAGGTGATCGAGCTTGCCGCTGACCGCGTTGCGCACGATGCGGTCGGCAAACTGCGCCTCATGCTCCAGCAGGTAGGTGGAGCTGATGGTGGACAGCTCGTCGCGGCGCTTGATGTGGTACGCATCCACCGACAACGACCAGCCCGGCACAGGCTCGGCCACGAAGCCTATCGTCACGCTCTTGGATTTCTCCGCCTGGATGTCGGGATTGGCGCCGGTGGTGAAGGCCACGTAGCGTTCGCAGTCATCGTTGGTGGTGCTGAACACCGGGCAGCGCTTGGGATCGAGCACCTTGGTGTAGCCGTTGGTGTTCCCCGCATGCAGCTCCGGCAGCGACGGCGCGCGGAAGCCCTCGGCGTAGGTGGTGCGGAAGGCCAGCTGCGGCAAGGCGCTCCATTTGGCGCCGACCTTGGGCGTGAAGGCCGAGCCGAAGTCGCTGTAGCGGTCGGAACGCGCGGCCAGGCTCAGCTCCACCGTCTTGAGCACCGGCGCCGACAGCTCGCCGTAGGCGGCGGCCACGCTGCGCGAGCCGCTGGCGCCGGTCATGCCGATCAGCTGGATGGAACCGTCGGTGAACAGCGGGTCCGGCGCGGCGTCGAATTTTTCGCGGCGGTACTCGGCGCCGACGGCGATAGCCAGCTGGCCGCCCGGCAGCGCGAACAGCTCGCGGTTGCCGTGCACGTCGACGCTGCTGGTGCTGGTGTCGGCGTGGTTGTCCAGTTGCGGATACAGGCGCGCCATCAGCGCCGGATCGTTGCCGCCCGGGTTGCGCAGCAGGAAGCTGTTGCGCACCAGGCCGTCCGCGTCGAGCACGTCGTTGATCAGCACCTTGTCCTGGATATAGCCGCGGTAGCGGGTGTCGGTCAGCGAGCGCGAGAACATCGCCGCCGCTTCCAGGTCCCACTTGCCCAGCGTGCCGCGTGCGCCCAGGGTGGCGCGCATATTGCGGCTCTCGCTGCTGATGGTGGTCGGCACGTCGTTGAAGACGTAGCGCACGCCCACCGTCTGGCCCCACTTGTTCTGCGGATGGCCGGCCGGCAGCAGCAGGTAGCTGATGGTGGTGCCCGGCGCGTTGCCGTACAGGCCGTGCTTGTCGAGCAGGTCGTTGGTGTAGGCGCCGTAGGAATTGGTGGCGTAGCTGTACATGCTGGACGCCTGGCGGCTGCGGCTGAGCGCGGCGTCGCCGAACATTTCCCAGCCCTGGCCCAGGTCGTAGGTCAGCGCGCTGTAGACGTTGTCGCGCTGGCTCTTCGATTGCAGCGTGACGGCGGTGGTGTTGTCGTTGATGCAGCGCCCGTTCAGCGGCGAGCTGGCGTCCACCAGCGCCGGGCAGTCGCCCAGGATGCCGAGGAAGGCGCCGCCGTTGGTGCCGGACGCGGTGTAGACGTTGCTGGAGAACGAGGAGCGGCGGTCGGCCAGGCCGAAGCGGCGGAAGTCGGCGTCCTTGGTGCGCGGACGGGCGTTGACCAGCACCGGGCTGGTGTCGCGATGGGACAGGCTGAGCAGCCAGTTGTAGCCGTCCTGCGCCAGGTTGCCCTTGCCGTAGGTCAGGCCGATGTCGCCGGTGTTGCCATCGTGGTAGGCCGAGGTGCCGCCGGAAACCTTGAGCGCCAGGCCCTCGTAGTTCTTGCGCAGGATGATGTTGATGACGCCGCCGATGGCGTCGGCGCCATAGATCGCCGAGGCGCCGTCCAGCAGCACCTCGATGCGCTCGACGGCCTCGACCGGGATCGAATTGGTGTCGACAAACGAGGCCGAGCCGAAGCCGAACGGCGCCACGCGGCGGCCGTTGATCAGGGTCAGCGTGGCGCCCGCGCCCAGGCCGCGCAGCGAGATGCCGGCCGAGCCGAAGGCCTGGCCCGGCGTGCCCTCGGCGGTGTAGCCGCCGGTATTGCCGGCCGGCAGATCGCGCAGCACGTCGGTGACGGTGGCCGCGCCGGAGCGGGCGATCTGCTCGGCCGTGATAACCTGCACCGCGGACGCGGTTTCGGCGTCGACACGCTTGATGCGCGAACCGGTGATTTCCACGCGCGGCGGCGCGGCGGTGCTGGCGGTGCTCGCTTCGGCGCTGGTCTGCGCGGCGGCGGTCAGGGGAACCGCGCCGGCGCACAACAGCGCGACGGCACGAACGATAGGGCGAATAGGCGACATGTGACACTCCGTGGTATGACAGTTTGATGAAATACTGCAACTGTCACGGAGTGTGTTTTGTCGCCGCGCTCAGGTCACGGACAGGACTGCTGTTTTGGTACTTTTCTGCTGGCATTCCCATGCCGCAGCGCAAACTGTGGGGCGCTGACCACGGCAGCGCCCGCGCTGCTAACGCACCGCGCTGCTCAGCGCCGGCCACTTCGGCGCGCGCGCCGAACGCGCCGCCGCCGGGCCGCCGCGCGCCCCGTCCTTGAGCCGGAACACGCTCACCAGCTGCGACAGCGTGGCGGCCTGGTCCTGCAAGCCCTGCGAGGCCGACGCCGCCTGCTGCACCAGCTCGGCATTCTGCTGGGTCACCGTGTCCATCTGCGAAATGGCCTGGTTGACCTGTTCGATGCCGGCAGTCTGTTCGCGGCTGGCGTGGGTGATTTCCGCCATCACGCCGGCCATGCTCTGCACGCTTTCCAGCACCTCGTTCATGGTCGCGCCGGCCTGGGCCACCAGCTTGCTGCCGATGTCCACCTGGCCGACCGATTCGCCGATCAAGTCCTTGATCTCCTTGGCCGACGCGGCCGAGCGCTGGGCCAGGTTGCGCACTTCGGTCGCCACCACCGCGAAACCACGGCCCTGCTCGCCCGCGCGGGCCGCCTCGACCGCCGCGTTCAAGGCCAGGATATTGGTCTGGAACGCGATGCCGTCAATGACGGCGATGATGTCGGCGATCTTGCGCGACGACGTATTGATCGCGCCCATCGTATCGACCACCTGCGCCACCACCGCGCTGCCCTTCTGCGCCACGCTGGCGGCCACGGTGGCCAGCTGGTTGGCCTGGGCCGAGTTGTCGGCGTTGTGGCGCACGGTCGAGGTCAGCTCTTCCATCGAGGCGGCGGTTTCCTCCAGCGAACTGGCTTGCTGCTCGGTGCGCGAGGACAGGTCCAGGTTGCCGGCGGCGATCTGGCCGGAGGCGCTGGCGATCACGCCGGTGGCGCCGCGCACCTCGCCGACGATCTTCTCCAGGTTGTCGCGCATGGTGCGCATGCCGAACAGCAGGCTGCTGGTGTCGCCGGCGCGGGTCTCGACCGTCACGCCCAGGTCGCCGGCGGCGATCTGGCGCACGATGTCGGTCGCATAGTCGGGCTCGCCGCCCAGGCTGCGCGTCAGCCAGCGCGTGATCAGCAGCGCGCCGGTGGCGCCGAACACCACGCTGACGGCCATCAGCGCCAGGATCCACAGCCGCGACGAGGCGTAGCGCTGGTCGCCCTCGATCGCCTCCTGCTTGCCGCCCTCGGTGTAGAACTCGACCAGCTGGTCGACCTGGCCGCGCAGAGCCACGATCAGCTTGTTCGATTCGCCGCGGATCAGCGCCTTGGCCTGGTCGTCGTCCTTGGCGCGGGCGGCGGCGCGGATCTTGCCATCCTCCTGCATGTAGCGCGCCCACATGTCGACGAACTTGCCGTACATGGCCTGTTCCTCGGCGCTGCTGGCCAGCGCCACATAGTCGTCCTGCATTTTCTTCAGGTCGACCAGGTCCTTGGCGATCACCTGGTCGTACTTGTCCATGTCCGCCGGGCTGGTGGAAATGATGTATTGCAGCTCACGGGTGCGGATGCGGGCGATCTGCGACTTGATGTCTTCGATCACCCGGATGCTGGGCATCCAGCGTGCCGAAAACCGCTTGGACGTATTATTAACCTGGGATAGCTCCCAAATGGAAAATACCCCCACCAGCACGGTCAAAGCCAATACCAGGGAGAATGCCAGCCCCAGTTTTTGCGCCAAACGTAGCGAATTAAACCATTTCATTATGCTAGTCCTTAAACGTTTAATTTGATAGTAACTTCGGCAAATCGGCGTGGGTCAGATTCAAATCATAGCGCATCCGGCGCCCAGCAGGCGGCAGGGTTTATCGCATTGTTGATGATTCGCAACACCTTGTTTTCTAAGCATTTTCATAATGACAAAGGCGGAAATTATAGTTTCCAGCGCCCATTAAAACAACAGATGAAGCCGCCGCAGGGCATTAAAATACGCCACGCACTCCGCCGCCCACCAGGTATTATATAAAAGGAAGTATTATGCCCACGTCATTAAATAAAAGTGAGAATGTCACCATTTCTCCCGCTGATATATCGTGGGGAAGTGATTTAAATACCATATATGAAATACTACGCCAGCGGTTTAATGATTTTAATGAAAACGGATTTTATGCCCATCCGGAAGAAGTGGCCCTGCGCGCCGAGCTCGGCGAGGTCGGCGCGCTGCGCCGGCTGACGCGCCAGCTGCGCGGCCTGGGCACCAACGGCGTGGCGCTGACCGGTCTCGGCCTGCACGGCCTGAGCGAGGAGCGCCGCAACGCCGCGCTGTACGCGATCACGCTGATGCTGGGCTACCCCACCTCCACCGACCAGCGCACCGGCCGCGTGGCCTGGGACGTCAAATCGCGGCCCCAGACGCACAGCGACGCCCGCTTCACCACCTTTTCCGAGCGCGTCGGCAGCGCCGACATGCACACCGATTCCTCGTTCTATCCGATGCCGGAAGAGCAGTTCATCCTGTACGTGGTGCAGGCGGCCGACTGCGAGGGCGGCCACTCGCTGCTGATCGACGGCGAGGACATTTACCAGACCTTGCAGCAGACTGCGGCCGGCCGTACCGCCTACGAGCTGCTGTGCAACACGCCGGTGCCGTTCCGCGTGCCGGCCGTGTACGCCGCCGGCGAGACTTCCATCGAGCACCACGTGGCGCCGGTGTTCGGTCCGCCGGGCCGCGACGGCGACCGCTTCACGCTGCGTTGGCGCTATGACGCGATCCAGAAAGGCCTGGCCGTGCGGCCCGACCTGAGCACGCCGGCGCTGGTGGAGGCGCTGGCGCTGATGAACGAGGTGGCCGAGCACAGCGCGCCGCGCTTCAAGCAGCAGCTGTCCACCGACACCCTGCTGTGGGCCGACAACCACCGTATGCTGCACGGCCGCACCACCTACGTGGACGAACGCCGCCACCTGATCCGCATCCGCATGTCCGACGTGCCGAATGCCGAGCGCATCGGCCCGTCCGGCGTGGTGCGCGATTGAGCGCGGTGGGCGGCTACGCCGTGGCCGACGCCGGCCTGCCGCCGGCCGAACGGCTGTGGGCCATGCTGTCGCTGATGACCGGCGTGGCGCTGGCCTCGCTGGACACGGCGATCGCCAACACCGCCCTGCCGGCCATGGCGCAGCAGCTGCAGGCGACGCCGGCGGCGTCGGTGTGGATCGTCAACGCCTACCAGCTGGCGATGGTGGCGACCTTGCTGCCGTTCGCCGCGCTGGGCGAGATCGCCGGCTACCGCCGCGTCGCGCTTGGCGGGCTGGTGGTGTTCACGGCGGCCTCGCTGGCGTGCGCGCTGGCGTGGTCGCTGCCGTCGCTGGTGGCGGCGCGGCTGCTGCAAGGGCTGGGCGCCAGCGCCATGATGGCGGTCAGCACCGCGCTGATCCGCGCCATCTACCCGCCCCAGCGCCAGGGCCAGGGCTTCGGCACCAACGCGCTGGTGGTGGCGGTGGCGTTCGCGGTGGGGCCGACCGTGGCCTCGCTGATCCTGTCGCTGTCGTCGTGGCCATGGCTGTTCGCGATCAACGTGCCGCTGGGGCTGCTGGCGCTAAGCGCCGCTTACCAGGCACTGCCGCAAACGCCGCGCGCTACGCACCAGGTCGACCTGCCGGCGGCGCTGTACAACGTCGGCGCCTTCGGCCTGTTGATCCTGGCGCTGGGCGACGCCGCCCATGGCACGGCGCCGCAGCGGCTGCCGGCCGAGATCGCCGGTGCGGCGGTCTGCTGGGTGCTGCTGCTGCGCCGCCAGCGCGGCCATGCGGCGCCGCTGCTGCCGGTGGATTTGTTCCGTAATCCGATGTTCGCGCTGTCGGCGCTGACGGCCTTCTGTACTTTCGCGGTGCAGGGATTGGCCTTCGTGTCGCTGCCGTTTTTCTTCGAGCACACGCTGGGCCGCTCGCCGATCGACACCGGTTTCCTGATGACGCCGTGGCCGGCGCTGGTGGCCGTGATGGGGCCGGTGGCCGGCCGGCTGAGCGACCGCTACAACGCCGGCACGCTGGGCGGCATCGGCCTGCTGCTGCTGTGCGCCGGCGTGCTGCTGTTGAGCGGGATGGCGGCCGACGCCTCGGTGTTCGACATCGGCTGGCGCATGGCGCTGTGCGGCGTCGGCTTTGGTTTTTTCCAGGCGCCGAACATGAAGGCCATCATGGGCAGCGCGCCGCACGCGCGCTCCGGCAGCGCCAGCGGCATCGTCGCCACCGCCCGCCTCAGCGGCCAGGCCACCGGCGCGGCGCTGGTGGCGTATTGCTTCACGCTGTCGGACACGCGCGGCACCGTGTACGCGCTGGTGGTGGCGGGCGGCTTCGCCGCGCTGGGGGCGGCGGTGAGTTTCTCGCGCCGGCTGCTGAGAAATTAACTTCCGCGCTGTTGGCGGAAGCGAGCCGGCGGCGTGCCGAAATGGCGGCTGAAGGTCCGCGACAGATGGCTGGCGTCGTGGAAACCGCAGGCTTCGGCGATGTCGGCCATCGCCCGGCCGCCGGCCAGCAGCATGGTGCGCGCCTGCTCCAGCCGCATCTTCATCAGGTAGCGGTGCGGCGGCAGGCCCAGCGCCAGGTGGAACTCGCGCGAAAAATGCGCCTCGCTCATGCCGCACAACGCCGCCAGGTCGCGGTTGCTGACACCGGTGGCCAGGTTGCCGCCCATGTGGGTCAGCACGCGGCGCAGGCGGCCGCCGCCCAGGGTGCTCGACTGCGGCGCCGTCGCGGGCCGGCTGTAGTGCTCCAGCAGATAGCTCAGCAGCGCCACCATCAGGCCGTCGCAGTACTGCGATTGCAGCGGGCCGGCCATGGCGTCGCCGTTGAGCATGCGGCGCACCAGCTCCATCACGTGGCGGTCCGAGGTGAACTGCTGGGCGCCCAGGCTCAGCGGGGTTTCGCGCTGCGCGTTCAGGTTGTCGATCAACGCGGCCGGCACGAACAGGTTGACGATGTCGCAGCTGCTCAGGCGGCTCCACTGGCTGGAGCCGCTGGGCGGACAGATGCGGAAACGCTCGGCCGCGATCACCCCGCCCCACACCGGCTGGCCGTGCAGCCAGATGCGGGCGTCGACCGGCTCCAGCATGATGGCGATGCGGTAATCGTTGGGATGCGAGCTGATGGTCTGGATCATCGCGTCCGGCTGGTTGCTGCTCCAGCGCACGATCGAAGCCTTGGAACTGGGCAAGGGGCCGATGCAGGTGTGCAGCGGCGTGTGGACGCCGCTGCGCAGGAACCAGTCTTTCAACACTTCGGTATTGTCTATCGCGGTACCCATGGGCTCGTCTCGGCATATGGCGGAGCGTCGATTATCGGGTGCGCCAGTCTTGATGTCAAATCATCAATTGGCAGGATTGTGCATCCAGGCCGACATCCGGTCGACCACTTCTTGCTCCTGGCCAATGTAAGCGTGGTAGTGGTAGCTCTCGCACGGGTCGCCGCTGGGGTTGGCGCCGCCGGTGATCATCAGCAGTTTTTTGAGCGGGGCGTTTTTCAGGCCCTTCATGATCCAGTCCACTTCGTAAGGGCGGCAGATCGCGCAGGCATCGCTGGCGTGGTGCACCACCAGCACCGGCAGTTTCAGCGCGGCCAGGTTTTGCGTCGGCACCGCGCCCTCCTTCTTGAAAGCGGTCACGCTGGAGGTCAGCACCAGGCCGGCGATGCCGGGATCGTCCACGCTGGCGATGGCGACGTAGGCGGCCGACACCGTGCCGCGGCTGGTGCCGACCAGCCACACCGGCGCCGGGCTTTTGCCGCGCACGAAGTCCAGCGCGGCGCGCACGTCGGCCAGGTGCTTGGGGTTGACGCGGTCGCTGTAGTCGAGCGCGGGGGTGTCGCTGGGCAGCCCGAAGATGGCGACGTTGAAGCCGTCGGCCAGGAACAGCGCCACGCTGCGGGCCAGGAAGTTGTGGCTGGTGGGCTTGCCGTCGACCACCTTGCCGTAGCCGCCGTTGCCGCCGGTGAACAGGAACACCGTGGCCTTGGCGCCCTGCTGCGCTTCCCAGTAGACGCTGGTCTCGACGCCGGGCCGGGTGGGAATGCGGAAGGTCTGGCCGTCGGCCCAGGCGGCGGCGCCGTATATGGTGAAGATCAACGCCAGCCACCAACGATATCTGTTCATCGACCGCTCCTCGCATGGAAATCATGAAAATATCACAACTTCATCGGGCGCTTCAAGGTGGGCTTGCGGATACGGATAAATCTTAGACGAATAATGCCTGCATCACGTCTGCAGTCGCAGGCTCAATTTGCTTGGCGCCTTTGGCTAGATTAATTTGCTTCGCAGCTTCCGCAACTTCAAGGGCGCCAGGAGCGATGTTGTACGCAGCTTTTCTTCTCATCCAATGAAGCACATCGACCAAATGCCACAAGGACAAGCTGCCCGCGTGGACAGGCACGGGGAAAGTGTCGAAATTATTCATCGCTAGTTTTCGCATGTTTTGACGCGTGACACCAACCACGTCCGCAATGTCGGTAAGTCCGACCAGGTCGGGTCCTGCCTCGATGAGTTTGGCAGACGGGATAGCCTGCTTCACATCGGTTAGTTCCCAAACATGCCAAAAAATCTTTACTGATAGTTTCTATACGAAAAAACAGGATAGGATAGTAACTAACTATCCAACAAGGACAACTTTATGACAACCAAGCCGCCGGTCTCGTCCATCAAAAAGGCCTTACCTGGAAGCCGTTGCTACGGGTAAGTTTAGACTTCCCTCCACAAGACTTTGACTCCGTGATGGAGGCCTGCAAACAATGGATAGCCAGAACATATCGAAGATCGTTCGGCCAAGTAATTCCAGCGCAGGTTCTGGTGGCAAGCGAAAACGACTATCACCCACCCGGCCACTGCTTCGCTTGGGTCACGATCAATGCTCCCGTGGATGGCGTGCAGACACTTTTCTCCGCTAAGATTGAACATCCAGATCCCGATGCTTCTCGTACTTGGTCTATCGAATTGGAAGTTGCCAGGACGGCCGACAAGGTCGTATTTGGCCTGCGCACATCTGTCTTCGGCTTAGAAACTGCCGGTGCACCACAATCCATACCACGCTTGGCGAAGCACCTCACTGACCGAGGGGCCTGTCACGCCGCCCTCCCCCTTAGCTACAGTGGCAGTGTTATTACTACCACAGAGGAACTGGTAAAACTTGCAGCATTCGTCAACAATCCAGACCGCGTAATTCCGCTTATCGTTATATCCGAACTTCCAGACGGCGACGGATGGCCCGCAGATATCAGGGTTATCGCAGAAGAGACCAAGGGCATCGCTATTGCTGTGGCAATGCGCAATGAATTGACGTATCGGTGGCGCGAACTAATGCCACCAAAATTGAATGTGTACGGCGGGGCCAGCCGCATTTACCTACCGCTGAATCGCGGATACCTATACGCCCCACTGCTTATGCAACGAGAACAACGTACAGATTCCGATGAGGGAATTGAGGCTTGGGCAATTCGCGGTGCAGTTCAATCATCTATCAACTCGCCAGCTTGGATAGATCGTCACTCCAACTTCGAAACTGCACTGCGAATTAAGGCGGGGTTGCAACGCCGCGAAGCGATTACCGCCTCTCGTGCAAACAAAGATTCTGAAGCTCTTGCTGCGATGTATGAAGAAGAACTAGCGGCCTTGACGGTTCAGCTGCGTCAAGAGCGCGATGAGAGTCGCACATGGGCAGGTGAAGTACAACAACTCCAAGATAAATACCAAGAGCTGGAGAGTACTGTCCGCAGCTTGCGATACCAGCTTGAAAAGCAAGCCAGTAAATCTCAGGTTAACGACGAAGGGAGTGCTACCGAAAACTGCTTTCCCGAAACCTTAGCCGAAGTCAGGTCGTGGTATGAAAATAGCGATGTTCGAGAACGGTTGCACATTGCTGCACGCGCATTGCGGGAGTGTGAAAAAAGCACCTATGATACGCCTGAGCATATCTATACCGCGCTTACTATCCTAGCCAACGAATTCTACAATTCCAAGCAGTCGAGTGCAGGGCCAGAAGCGCGCCGAACATTGGACCTGGCGCTAAATCAAGCCAATCTGCATATGGAATTTGCTGGCGGGATGTCGACGCTCAAGAGCCCAGACTACCAGCTTGACTACGACGCACGGAAATTAACAACGGAATGGCATTTGACGCGAGGTGGTGGCAGAGACCCTAGGTACTGTATGCGCATTTATTTTTGCTGGGACGCGACCACAAACAAGTGCATTGTAGGATGGTTTCCATCTCACCTAAACAATACGTTGACCTAATTGGCGACTCGCGAAGAATAATCTGGAGATTCGGAAAGGGCTGGGTTTGCAACCCCGGCCTTTCAGATATCACAAACGACTTCACACCGTCGACAGTTCTGAAGTCCACGAACAAATACTGTAAGATGTGCGATTCACGGACATCATTTCAATTTTCGTAGCGCCAGTTCGGCACGGTAATTCTGTTCCTGGATACGCTCTTTTGAGGGGTCAAATTTGGCAATAACTTCCTCTCCGAGCGGCGTCTTGTCTGAGAGCTCGGTGAAGCGCTCGATAGGTGTCTTGCCATTAAGGGAGCTGTGCGGCCTATCCCAGTTGTAGTATTGCTGCCATTCAGCCAGCAAGTCGGGAAGCAAGGGATCTTTGATATCGACGGTGGAATAGAACTCGTCGAGGTCTGTGCGCTGAGACCGCTCCACTTTGCCATTAAGGTGGGGCGATGCTGGCTTGATGGGGCGAAATTTAATGCCCCATTCCAGTAGCCGTTCTTGGAATTTTGTAGCGAAAAATTCGCGCCCCCGATCTGTTTGAATTCGCTGAATCGGAAACGGCATTTCTTCGATCACTGCATCCAAAAAATCCATCGTGTTGGTCGCCGTTCTGCGGCGGTAGAGGCGCAGCACCTTATAGCGCGTGCAGTCGTCAATGGCCGTGTACTGATAGATGCCAGGAGCGATCTTGCAGACATCCATCTGCACACGGTCGCCTGGTATGGGCCGGCTGTACCTGATGACCTGTTTTCTGTAGGCTCGTTTGTGATTCAGTATTGGCTTGCCAATGCGGTCCAAGACCTTATGGATCGTCGCGGTGGATAGCGAAATTTCGTGTAAGCGCCGCAGTTCATTTTGGATCCGACGATGCCCTAGTTTTCGCTTGCGAAGGTCTGCAATCAGTTGCTCATGCTTTGGCAGAACCTTTTTGAATGGGGACGACTTAGGCCGGCGGCTTTCCTCTTGCAGACCCGCTTCTCCATGTTCTTGATACCGCGCCCACCACTTGCGCAGCGTCGGCCGCGAGATGCCGCAACGCAGGCACACAACGCCTGCGTTGCCGAGTTCCTCGTACAACTGAACCCATCGTAGCCGCTTTCGGATATCGTCGTTCATGACACCATTTTAATTGAAATGATGTCTATGAATCACACATGTAAGATCAATGACTTACTACAAGTTCGATTCCACACCAGCGCTTAATTTTGTTACTCAAAGCTTGAGAGCTAATGAGAGGCTAAGCTGATTGTGGAAATGGATTTCGAAAGGGCTTGCTACAAATCCAGCTCCTTTTGATCGCCGAAGCGTTCACGAATCTTCTTCTCGTACTCTTCTTTAGTCTTGGAAGATTCGACCATCTCCAAGATCCTCCCCATGTGAATCCGCAAAGCGCGGGTTCCAATTTCAGACAAAAACTGGTGAAGTTTCGCCGTCCGCTGGCCGCTCGCGGCCTTATTTACCTGCATCAGCTCAAGTAGTTTACCGTTACTCTTCGCAAGTGGGAAGTATATGTGATTGAGCGTCAGCCTCTTGAATTCCCAAGGGCGGCCGCGCTCAAATTTCGGCAGTTCATACAGCTTGTACCATTCTTCGTAAAGCTGCGGTGGAAATTCCTTTTCATATTCTTTGGCCTCCTGCTGGACATACTGCTTGAACGCCGTAATGATTTCGGCTCGCGTGGCATCATAGCCAGACAGTGCATAGACCAAGCCCTTGATTCCAGCCTTAGCTGATGCGCTCAAGATGATATGCGCTTGTTTAGCAATGCCCTCCTGACTTTTCAGCAGCTTTCCGTCAGACTCAGCGTTGATAATGGCTTTACAGAGATCGATCAGGATCGTAACGTCATAGCCGTGAGTTTGCGACTTCGTGGGCGAGTTAGCACCTACCTCCACCCCTTGAAAAATAAGGGGGTTGGCCAGCTTATCCCCTAGTTCACGTCCTACGTACTGCGAAATTATTTTGCCCTTCACAAACGCTGGTAACCGGCTACCACTCTCACCGACCAAGCCGATTGCTGAGCCCATACCACGCTGACTAATCACAGCAGTTTTGTGTTCATCGTTCAGAACGTAGCAGTCAACGTCAATACCGAAATCATCCTGAAAATTCCCTCGGTGAGTAGCTTGCAGCGGCTTAGGTCCCCACCGCGCTGTTGCGGCCTTCTTTGCTATTGCACTTTTCTCAGCAGGGGAAAGCGCACTTGCGCGAGCAATACCACCAGCGGCTTTTGTCTGATCTTTGGGTTTGGTTGCCATGCAAGCATCCTCAGTGGGTTATATGCTTGCATCATATGTCGTGCTCGCAACTTAATGCAAGCATTATTTATCCCAAGATGCTTGCATAAACAATTGAATCACCTTTAGCCGTCACTCAAAATACTGAGCGCACCGTCGCAGCCCGTCGGTTGCTCAGTCATAAATCGTTCGGCACCTGCCAGCCTATACTGGATTGCAGAATGACGAGCCACACTTGCTCCACCTCCGATGCCGCTGTACTTTCAGCACGCAATTCGAACCCGGTAAACGCAAACCTGAGGCTATCAGCCAGCTCAATGACTGGCCCGAAAGGCGGACCGCAGATGGTGCCCATATAGAGCGCACGTTAAACCTATGCAACTCCCCCACGAGCACGTGCTAGGGGCAGAGATACGACATTTCCATATGAGCTGAGCCCTTAATATGCGCCCTCGGCGCGTTGAACTAGACGCTACGCGCCCAGCAGTCAGACGATTCGGAGCGGACCGGCCTTGCAAGCCTAACCCTTCAAATATCACCGCTTCCGTCCAGCGCGACTCGGGGTCTGCGCAGTTCGCGGTTCGCGCGGTTCGCGCGCGATTCGGGATCTGTTCCGGCAACCGGACATTTATTGCGTCTTGGAATTGAAAATGGGAAATTTTTGACGAGCCGCCGGTCTGCTCACCGTGAGAGTTAGAGTATGCACGCACCGCGCGCCCTCGGCGCGCGAGGCTGCCGCGCAGCGGCAGCAGTCGGACGATTCGGAGCGGGATGGCCCTGCAGGGCCATGCCCTTCGAATCTCACACGCAAGGCCCGCAGGGGCCTTGCTCGCTTCCGCCAGGAAATAAAAAAACGCCAGCACCGACCGCGATCTTGAGCGCGGTCTGGCTGGCGTTTTTTTATTTCCTGGCGGAAGCGGTGAGATTCGAACTCACGAACAGTTTAACCCGTCGCTAGTTTTCAAGACTAGTGCCTTCAACCACTCGGCCACGCTTCCTAAGTGTGCAGCATTATACAGATTTCACCCCCGACTGGGTGCCAAAACCCTCCCGTTGTTATACCGCATAGACAACAACCCATCACAACCGCCCCCCTCCCCACCAAGAAAGTTGCAAATTTACAATACAGTTGTTTTTTTGAAAAACAAGTTGCAATATTTGCTTTGCTTGGATACTATGCAAGTTGGTAATTAATTGAAACTATTTTTCACACGAGAAATAGCTCCCTGCGGAAATTTATCGCATCCTAACCCAACAGAATTGACGGGAATCCATGAACTTTAAATCCACCATCCTGGCAGCGGCGCTGCTGGTTGCTTCCGCAGTTGCTTCGGCAAACACCGCTATCGTCCTGAACCCAGCGGCGGCGCCTAACTCCTACTCGGGCACCTTCGCCGGCTACGCTACCTCCAACACCTTTGATCTGGACCTGACCCATTTCGCCAGCACCAGCAATTTTGTCGGTCAAGTGTCGGCTAACTTCACCGGCGGCGCCGGCTATGACGTTACCGGCGTCAGCCTGGACGGCCACAGTTTCTTCCCGGTGCTCAACCTGACCTTCGGCAACAACGGTGTCGACTACTGGCAGCTGCTGATGCCAACACTGACCAACACCTTACACCACATCACCGTGACCGGTACGCCACTGGTCAACACCCAAGGTTTCGTCGGTTCGTTGTCGCTGGTCGCAACCCCAGTACCTGAACCAGAAACCTACGCGATGATGATCGCCGGCCTGGGCTTGGTAGGCTTCATGGCCCGTCGCCGCAAGGCATAATGCTCCGCCGGCGCCAACGGCGTCCGGCACCAGCAAAAAAAAACAGACCTCGGTCTGTTTTTTTTTCGTCCATGCAACTCAGGCGGCCCGGCTGGCCTGCCCCGGCGTCCAGTTCTCGCGCAGCGCCTGCTCGAACGCTTCCGCCTCCAGCGGCCGCGAGAACAGATAGCCCTGCACCTCGTCGCAGCCCGAATTCTTCAAGAACGCCAGCTGCTCCACCGTCTCCACGCCCTCGGCGATGACTTTGTGCTTGAGCTGCTGCGCAATGCTGATGATGGTGTTGGCGATCGCGCAGTCGTTGGCGTCGCCTGGGATGCCGATGGTGAACGAGCGGTCGATCTTCAAGGTGTCGATCGGGAAGCGCTTCAGGTACGACAGGCTCGAATAGCCGGTGCCGAAATCGTCCAGCGACAAGGTCACGCCCAGCGCCGTGATGCGGTCCATGATGCCGATCACGCGGTCGATGTTGTTCATCAGCGTGCTTTCGGTGATCTCCAGCTCCAGCCACGTCGGCTCCAGCCCGTAGCGCGTCAGCGTCTCCTGCACCCGTCCCGGCAAGGTCGAGGTGAACTCGCGCGCCGACACGTTGACCGCCAGCCGTATCGGCGGCAAGCCTGCATCCTTCCACAGCTTGGCCTGCGCGCAGGCCGCTTCCAGCACCCATTCGCCGACCTGCACCACCAGCCCGGTGGCCTCGGCCAGCGGGATGAACTCGATCGGCGGCACCAGCCCGCGCACCGGATGGCGCCAGCGCACCAGCGCCTCGGCGCCGATGATCTTGCCGCTGTCGATGCTGAACTTGGGCTGGTAGTGCAGCAGCAGCTCGCCGTGGCCCAGCGCATGGCGCAGCCCCGATTCGATCCGCATGCGCTCCTGCATGCCCTGGTTCATGTCCTGGCTGTAGAACGCGACGTGGTCGCCTTCCGCCCCGCCCTCCTGCTTGGCGCGGTACATGGCGATGTCGGCCAGCCGCAGCAGGGTCTCGGCGTCGCCGCCGTCCTGCGGGTAGACGCTGATGCCGATGCTGCCGCCCACGCGCAGGTCGTGGCCGTCGATCAGGATCGGCGTGTTGAGCGTGCCCAGCAGCTTTTGCGCCACCATGCTGGCCTCGAAATGCTGGCCGATGTCGAACAGGCCGACGGCGAATTCGTCGCCGCCCAGCCGCGCCACCAGGTCCTGGTCGCGCAGCACGGCGCGGAAGCGGCGCGCCACTTCGCACAGCAGCTCGTCGCCGATCTTGCGGCCCAGGGTGTCGTTGATCAGCTTGAAGCGGTTGAGGTCGATGAACAGCACGCAGCCGTGCAGCTTGCTGCGCTGGGCCACGGTCAGCGCCTGGTCGACCAGCTTGGTCAGCAGCGAACGGTTGGGCAGGTTGGTCAGCGCGTCGTAGTAGGCCAGGTGGTGGATGCGCTCTTCCGCCATCTTGCGTTCGGTGATGTCGGTCAGGTAGGCGATCAGGCCGATGGCGCGGTCGTTGATGTCGCGCAGCGGCGACAGCGACAGGCTGGCCCAGAACACTTCGCCCGATTTTTTCTTGCGCCGCACTTCCATCAGGCGTCCGCCCTGCTCGAGGAAGGTGTCGTCGAAACTTTCGTCTTCGTCGTCGTACAGGAACAGGATGTTGCGCCCCACCGCTTCCACCGAGCTGTAGCCGAACAGGCGCTCCGCGCCCTTGTTCCAGCTGATGATGAAGCCGCTCATGTCCATGGTCAGCACCGACTCGTGGATGTGGTCGAGGATCTGCGCCTGGTGCTGCAGCTGCGATTCCACCTGCACGTAGGCGTGGGTGGAGCGCTGCGCCAGCGCGTGCACCTGCAACACGCTGCCGGCCAGGTTGGCCAGGCTGGCCAGGTGCTCGCGGTCGAGCGCGCTGTAGCGCTCACGCCCGGACACCACGAAGCGGCCGAAATATTCGTCGTCGAACAGGATGTCCTGGGTCAGGCTGGGCACCGCGTCGTCATTGGCGGCCAGCACTTCGATCACCGGCGGCTTGAGCAGCATGGCGTGGCTGTCGGCCGGCAGGAACTCGCCCAGCGGACTGCCCATCACGCTGCGCACGATGCGTCCCAGCTCCTCGGCCAGCGCCGCTCCGCGCAAGCGCAACACCGCGTCGCACAAGGCCGCGCTGTTGCTCAGGAAATCGGAGACGGGATGCGCGACCATGGCCTAGATATTCCTGCTCACCTGGATCGCCCAGTGATAAGCCTGCAATTGCGCTTGCCAGTAGGTTTCATGGTCGATGCCGGCCTGGTCCAGACCGGCGCGGTCGTGGCGCTCCACCAGGGCCAATAGTTCGCCCAGCGGGCCGGCGCGGTCCAGCAGCGCCATCACCACGTCGAGGTCGAGGCTGAGCGCGGCGACGATTTCCGTCATCGGCATGCCCAGCAACACGTCCAGCAGCGAGAACACGCCGGCCACGAAGGCCATGTCCTGCTGCTCGCGCTCCCAGCCGAGCGCCTTGCTCAGCCCTTCCATCTGCGCGGCGCGCACCGCCGCCAGCGGCAGCAGCGGGTTGGAGAGGCCGTCGTCCTGCTGGCGCGCGTACAGCAGCAGCTGCAGCCAGCGCTGCAACTGGCGCCGGCCCAGCACGTTGATGGCCTGGCCGAAGCTGTGGATCGGCGAACTGAGCGCGAAAGCAGCCGAGTTCACCAGCTTGAGCAAATGGTAGGACAGCGCCGGATCCTGCTTGAGCAGCACTTCCAGCTCGCGCGAGTCGGCGTCGCGCGCCAGCAGGCCCAGCAGCGTCAGCAGGCGCTTGCGCGAGGTGCCGTCGCCGGCGTTCATGTCTTGCGGCGGATGCAGGGCGAAGTCGCCGGCGAACCAGCTGAAGCCGGCCTTGGCGCACGCGGCGATGCGCTCTTCGCTGCCCATGCCGGTGGCCAGGTGCGGTCCCGGCTGGGCCACCAGCGCCAGCACCGGCGGCATCGACAGCGCGGCGTCGACCATCAGCGACTTGGCGCCGCACAGGGTGGCGGCCATGCCGGCCACGCCGTCGACCATGATGCGGTAGCCGGCCTCGGCATACGAGGACAGTTTCTTTTGCACCGCAATCTCGCCGCAGGCGGCGGCCGGCACGCGCAGGATCACGCGGTTGGGCGGCAGGTCGGATAATTGGGACAGTTCCAGCAAGGCCGGCTGGGCCACCGGCAGGATGCAATCGAGCGGCGCCAGCGCGGCGAACGCGTCCGGCGTCTTGAGCAAGGTCAGCGCCGCCTGGAAGGCGTCGCCCGAGTCTGCGGACAATTCAAAAGTCAGTGCCACCCACTCGTTGTGAGCGTTGGACACGGCTTGTAATTCCACCAGTGGAAACATGCTAGTTTCAGGCGCAGACATCAATATCTCATTGAAGGTTGTGCGCGCAATCTTAGATCAAGCATTGACATTAGGCAATCAATTACCATCGGACAGTATTGTTATTTTCAATACGACCAGTATGAGACCAATCATCGCGCGCGAAACGTTTACTTTTATACAATTGCAAATACACAAGCGGTGCAGGAATATAGCAGATATTGCCGCACAAACACGCACTGTTAAAAATTGCTTAATAGAATTAGAAGCGATACTCTGTATTTACAACAGGATTGCATCCGGCGCAACAGTTACTGCAGGTGCTGGACCGCGAAACGGATCAGCTCGGCCTGCCCCTCGATGCCCAGCTTGCGCTTGATGTTCAGCCGGTGGGTTTCGACGGTGCGCACGCTGAGGTCGAGCGCGCGGGCGATCTGCTTGTTCGATTCGCCGTTGGCGATGTGGCGCAGCACCTCGTGCTCGCGCGAGGTCAGCTGGTTGTCCTGGGTGTGCGGCTGCGCCAGCTGGCGCGCCAGCGCGGCGCTGTAGTAGATGCCGCCGGACATGACGGTCTCGATCGCCACCACGATGTCCTTGCCGGGCGCGTCCTTGAGCACATAGCCGCGCGCGCCGGCCTGGATCGCCTGCGACACGTATTCCAGCTTGTCGTGCATCGACAGGATCAGCACCGCGATGCGCGGAAACGCCTGCTTGAACTGGGCCGTGGCCTCGATGCCGTTGGTGCCGCGCATATTGATGTCCATCAGCACCAGGTCGACCTCGCACTGGGCGGCCTGCTCCAGCGCCTCGGCCGCGCCGCCGGCCTCGGCCACCACCTGGAATTGTGGCATCGCCTCCAGCCGCGCGCGCAGGCCGTCGCGCACCAGGGGATGGTCGTCGACCAGCAGGATTTTGATTGTGGCTGTCATATCGTGATCTTTGTAAACTTTATAAACTGTATTAACCGTTGCCGGCGAAGGCGGTCACCACCGTGCCGTCGCTGGAGGAAGCGATTTCAAAGCGGCCGCCGATGGCGTCCATCCGCTCCATCATATTGCGCAGGCCGATGCCGTGCTTGGGATGCAGGGCGATGCCCTCGGCGTCGAAGCCGGCGCCGTCGTCGCGGATGCGCAGGGTGACGCCGCCATGCTCGCCGGTCAGGCCGATCTCGATGCGGCTGGCGCCGGCGTGCCGCTCGATATTGGTCAAGGCTTCCTGCGCCACGCGGAACAGCACGGTGTTGGCGACATCGGGCAAATCGTCGGTGCAACCCTGCGCCTCGAAGTGTACCGGGGTTCCGCTGCTGAGCGTGTACTCCTGGCCCAGGTGGTGCAGCGCCGCCGCTAGGCCGAGGTCGTCCAGGATGGCCGGGCGCAGATTGTGCGAGATGCGGCGCACCTCGCCCATCACGTTGTTGAGCTGGTCCACCGCATGCTCGAACGCCGCCTGCGCCGCCTGCTGCTGCTCGGCCTTGCCGGACGCCAGCCCGGACGTCAGCCGGATGATGCCGGCCTCGATTTGCAGCTTGATCGACACCAGCCACTGGCTGATGCCGTCGTGCAGGTCGCGCGACAGCCGCGCCCGCTCCTCCTCCTGCGATTCGACCACGCGCTGGGCCAGCACCTTGAGCTTGGCGTCGGCCACCCGCAGCTCGCTGATGTTGAGCGCCAGCCCGGAACTGGCCACCACCACCGAGGCCGCGATGGCGATGGCGGCGATCCACAGCATGGTGTTGTGGATGTTGCCGGACTGCTGGACATCGACCTTGGCCAGCGCCTGGTCGACGTCGTCCAGATAGATACCAGTGCCCAGCATCCAGCCCCATTTCGGCATCGGGATCACGTAGCCCAGCTTGGCGCCGGATTTGTGGGTGGACGGCTTGACCCACCTGTAGCGCTCCAGCCCGCCGCCGGCGCGCGCGCGCGCCAGCAAGTTCTGGATGGTCGGCTGGCCCTGCTCGTCGCGCAGCTCGTACAGGTTGCGGCCCACCAGCTCGGGCTGGCGCGGATGCATCAAGGTGTTGCCCTGCATGTCGTAGACGAAGAAATAGCCGTCGTCGCCGTAGCTGAGCGAGGACAGGATGCGCTTGGCCTCGTTGCGGGTGGCCTCGTCGTCGCGGCCCGATTCGTACAGGCGGGCGATGGAGTGCGAGGCCAGCGCCACGTAGTGCTTCAGTTCGGCCTCTTTGCTGCTCAGGTAGGCTTGCTGGATGGTCTCGCGCTGCTGCTGCGCCAGCAACACCGACTGGTGGCGCACCGCCAGCGCGATGGCGATCAGCGCCAGGATCAGCGGCGTGATGGCCAGGAAGATGACTTTTTGCCGCAACTTCATGACGGTGTCCCGAATTATTCTATTGCCGAGATTCTACGCCCCCCGCCGCCTGCGGCGACTACGTAGTTGTACCGAGCCATAGTGCGTAGTGGTGCGCTTGCGGCGGTTATCAGCTTGCTGAATACTGGACATAAGCTGCAGTGGGGTCTTAGAGCAGCGCCCAAAACCTTGGAGGAAGCATGAAAACACACCACCACACCGCACCACCCACGCTGGCCAGCCGGCTGGGCTGGGCAGCGCTCGCCCTGTGCGGCGCCGCCGCGCTGGGCGTCATCGCGCTCAAGCGCGGCGAAGCCATCAGCGCGATCTGGATCGTCATCGCCGCCGTCTGCGTCTACCTGATCGCCTACCGCTTCTACAGCCTGTTCATCGCCGACAAGGTGCTGGGCCTGGACGCCCGCCGCATGACCCCGGCCAACAAGCTGAACGACGGCCTCGACCACGTGCCGACCAATAAGTACGTGCTGTTCGGCCACCACTTCGCCGCCATCGCCGGCGCCGGTCCGCTGGTCGGCCCGGTGCTGGCCGCGCAGATGGGCTATCTGCCGGGCATGCTGTGGATCCTGGCCGGCGTGGTGTTTGCCGGCGCCGTGCAGGACTTCATCGTGCTGTTCATTTCGATGCGCCGCGACGGCCGCTCGCTGGGCGACCTGATCAAATCGGAGCTGGGCCAGATCCCCGGCATGATCGCGCTGCTGGGCACCTTCATGATCATGGTCATCATCCTGGCGGTGCTGGCGCTGATCGTGGTGAAGGCGCTGACCGGCTCGCCGTGGGGCAGCTTCACCGTGATGGCGACGATCCCGATCGCGCTGTTCATGGGCGTCTACACCCGCTACATCCGCGTCGGCCGCATCGGCGAAGTGTCGGTGATCGGCTTCTTCCTGCTGATGGCGGCCATCTTCGGCGGCCAGCTGGTGCAGGAGAACCCGGCGCTGGCGCCGATGTTCACCTTCACCGGCACCGAGCTGACCTGGATGCTGATCGGCTACGGCTTCGTCGCCTCGGTGCTGCCGGTGTGGCTGCTGCTGGCGCCGCGCGACTACCTGTCGACCTTCCTCAAGATCGGCACCATCGTCGGCCTGGCGCTGGGCATCGTGGTGGTCGCGCCCTACCTGAAAATGCCGGCGATGACCAAGTTCATCGACGGCACCGGTCCGGTCTGGGCCGGCTCGCTGTTCCCGTTCCTGTTCATCACCATCGCCTGCGGCGCCGTGTCCGGCTTCCACGCGCTGATCGCCTCCGGCACCACGCCCAAGATGATCGAGAATGAAACCCACGCCCGCTTCATCGGCTACGGCGCGATGCTGATGGAATCGTTCGTCGCCATCATGGCGCTGGTGGCCGCCTCGACCATCGAGCCGGGCGTCTACTTCGCCATGAACAGTCCGGCCGCGCTGCTGGGCACCACGGCCGAGTCCGCCGCACACGCGGTCTCGCAGATGGGCTTCTACATCACGCCGGAAATGCTGACCCAGACCGCCAAGGATGTCGGCGAGCACTCCATCATCTCGCGCGCCGGCGGCGCGCCGACGCTGGCGGTGGGCATGGCGCAGATCCTGTCGGGCGTGATCGGCGGCAAAATGATGATGGCCTTCTGGTACCACTTCGCCATCCTGTTCGAGGCGCTGTTCATCCTGACGGCGGTCGACGCCGGCACCCGCGCCGGCCGCTTCATGCTGCAGGATTTGCTGGGCGCCTTCGTGCCGGCCATGAAGCAGACCGAGAACGTGTTCGCCAACCTGACCGCGACCGGCCTGTGCGTGGCGGCCTGGGGCTACTTCCTGTACCAGGGCGTGGTCGATCCGCTGGGCGGCATCAACACCTTGTGGCCGCTGTTCGGCATCGCCAACCAGATGCTGGCGGCGATCGCGCTGATCCTCGGCACCTGCGTGCTGTTCAAGATGAAGCGCGCCAAATTCGCCTGGGTCACCGTGCTGCCGACCGTGTGGCTGCTGCTGTGCACGCTGACGGCGGGCTTCCAGAAGATCTTCGACGCCAATCCGAAGATCGGCTTCCTGGCGCACGCCGCCAAGTACCAGGCCGCGTTCGACGAAGGCAAGCTGCTGGCGCCGGCCAAGTCGGTGATGCAGATGCAGCAGGTGATCTTCAACGATTACCTCGATGCGTCGCTGGCCGGCTTCTTCATGATCGTCGTGCTCAGCGTGCTGGCGTTCGGCATCCGCACGGTGCTGGCGGCGCGCGCCTCGGCCCAGCCGACCGCCAAGGAAAGCCCGCTGGTGCTGACGCCGCAGGTGCAGTGATGCTGGGCGAAATCGCCAAGGCCGGCCGCTATCTCGGACAAAGCATGCGTCTGATGATGGGCCTGCCGGAATACGACACCTACGTCTCGCACCGGGAAGCCACCCATCCCAACGAGCCGATGATGACGTACGAGGAATTCTTCCGCGAACGCCAGGAAGCCCGCTACGGCGGCGCGGGCAAGCGCGGCGGTTGCTGCTAGCAAGAAGCCTCCCTGTCAGGCAGAACGCGCTCAAGATCGCGCTCTGTCCAGACAGGGAGGCTTTTTCTTTTTTACGGGAACTTTCTGCCCGATCCGTGTGTCTAACTCCGCTGAGCCGCCTTGTCGGCCATTTCAGGGAGACACATGTCGCATACTTTTTCATACCAACAGGCGTTTGCCCGCAACATCGGCTGGGTCACGCAGGCGGAGCAGTCGGTGCTGCGCGGCAAGCGCATCGCCATCGCCGGCATGGGCGGCGTCGGCGGCGTGCACCTGCTGACCTTGGCGCGGCTGGGCGTGGGCGCCTTCCACATCGCCGACTTCGACACCTTCGACATCGCCAACTTCAACCGGCAGGTGGGCGCCACCATGTCCACGCTGGGCCTGCCCAAGGTCGAGGTGCTGGCCGGGATGGCGCGCGACATCAATCCCGAAGTGCAGATCGCGCGTTTTCCGGGCGGCGTCAACAGCGGCAACCTGGCGCAGTTCTTCGAGGGCGTGGACCTGTACGTCGACGGCCTGGATTTCTTCGCCTTCAACGCGCGCCAGGCCACCTTTGCCGCCTGCGCGCGGCTGGGCATTCCGGCCATCACGGCGGCGCCGCTGGGCATGGGCACGGCGCTGCTGAACTTCCTGCCGGGACAGATGACGTTCGAGCAATACTTCGGCTGGGGTTCGCTGCCGGACGAGGAAAAGGCGCTGCGCTTCCTGGTCGGCCTGGCGCCGGCCGGGCTGCACGCGCGCTACCTGGTCGATCCATCCAGCATCAACCTGAAGGAACAGCGCGGGCCGTCGACCATCATGGGCTGCGAGCTGTGCGCGGGCGCCGCCGCCACCGAGGCGCTGAAGATCCTGCTGAACCGGGGCCCGGTCGACGCCGCGCCGCGCGGCTATCATTTCGATGCCTATCGTAACAAGCTGGTCCGTACCTGGCGTCCCGGCGGCCACCGCCACCCGCTCCAGCGGCTGACCATGATGCTGGTGAAACGCCGGCGCGGAGACCAATCATGAGCAAGATGGAACAACACCTCGACGCCACGCTGGAGCAGATCCTCGAACTGGCGCGCTGGGCGCCCAGCGGCGACAACACCCAGCCGTGGCGCTTTGAAATCCTCGACGCCCGCCGCCTGGTGGTGCACGGCCACGACACGCGCGACCATTGCGTCTACGACCTCGACGGCCATCCCAGCCAGATCTCGATCGGCGCGCTGCTCGAGACCATGGCCATCGCCGCCAGCACCTACCAGCTCGAGATGCGTGTCGCGCGCCGGCTCGAGGCGCCGGAGAGCCGCCCCACCCTCGACGTCGAGTTCGTGCCGGCGCCGCAGCTGGAGCCCGATCCGCTGGCCGACGCCATCCTGCCGCGCAGCGTGCAGCGGCGCGCGCTGAGCCGGCGCCCGCTGACGCCGGCCGAGCGCGCCGCGCTGGCGGCGGCGCTGCCGGCCGGCTACGGCGTCCACTGGCTGGAAGGCAGCCGGCGCGGCGCGGCCGCGCGGCTGATGTTCCGCAACGCCAAGCTGCGCCTGACGATGCCGGAAGCCTGGCAGGTGCACAAGTCGGTGATCGAGTGGAACGCCCGCTACAGCGAGGACCGCATCCCCGACCAGGCGCTGGGGGTGGACGCCGCCACCGCCAGGTTGATGCGCTGGATCATGCAGCGCTGGCAGCGGGTGGAGTTCTTCAACACCTGGCTGGCCGGCACGCTGGCGCCGCGCCTGCAGATGGACCTGATCCCCGGCCTGGCCTGCGCCGCCCATTTCGTGCTGACCGCGCCGCGCCGGGCCCAGCGCGTCGACGACTACCTGGACGCCGGCCGCGCCATGCAGCGCTTCTGGCTGACCGCCACCGCGCAGGGCCTGCAACTGCAACCGGAGCTGACGCCGCTGATCTTCTCGCGTTATGTGCGCGAAGGCCGGGTGTTCTCCGGCACGCGCGGCATGCAGGAGCGGGCCGAGGCGCTGGCGCGCGAGGGCGCGGCGCTGGTCGGCCAGACCACGTGGGAGACGGCGGTGTTCATGGGCCGCATCGGCGCCGGCCCGGCGGCGTCGGCGCGCTCGCTGCGCAAGCCGCTGCGCGCGTTGCTGGTCGGCCCGTCCGGCAAGCCGTGACGGCGTTCTTTACAAGCGCAGGCCGGCGCCGCCGACACCCGAACTCAAGCCTTTGATTTCATGCGCTTCGCCGCCGCTGGCAAGGCTTTTGCTCAAGCTGCATGGACGACGCCGATTCCGGGGTCGCGATCCAGCCAGGGAGCTAAAATGAACTACTTCAAACCGGCCATTGCCGCCGCCGCGATCACCACGGCACTGGCGTCCGCGCCCTTCGCCCACGCCGGACCGGCGGTGGGACTGGACCCGACCGGCAACCGGGCCTACGGCAACTATGCCGACCTGTGGACCAACCACACCGACACCGCGCTGGCCACCGGCTTCAAATCCATCACCCCCGACGCCACCTCCGCCCGCCAGCCCTTCGTGCCCTACCTGACCGAAATGCGTACGCAAATGGTGATCGGCACCATGTCGAATGGCGCCGTCCTCAACACACCCAGCGGCCTCAACAGCGGCTTCGAACTGAGCGCCGTGGTGCGTTTCCAGGAGTTGGTCGACCGCCAGACATCCAGCGCGCCCGGTTCCAGCTCGGCCCATTTCTCGCTGCCGACCAGCCAGGCGGCCGCGATGGACGTCGATGCGCAGCATGGCGGCGTGCAAAACATCGCCTTCTACCTCGACCACTTCGTCTCCGGCGCCGCCACCAGCCAGGCCGCGGGCGGCAACGGCGCCGGCTACGTACGCTGCTACGGCTCCGGCTCGACCTCGGCCGGCTGCGGCGGCGCAGGCGACACCGACAACGACGGCGTCCTGATCATGTCCGGCCACTTGATTGCCCTTGAAGCCAATGCCACCGCTGCCGGCAACCTGTCCACCGGCGCGTTCGAGCTGAGCTACCAGATCGACTATGTGGATCCGCTCTACCTCGACATCGCGGCCGGCGCTGTGTTCCGGAGCAATGTGACCGGCGCCGCCACCATCCCCTCGCAACAGACGCCGGCAACCATGTGGGACGGCACGCTGCCCGGCAGCGTGCCGCTGATGAAATTCGACGGCTCGAGCTCGTTCGCGCTGGCGGCCGTGCCGGAACCGGCCACGCTGGCCCTGCTCGGCCTGGGCTTTGTCGGCATGGCGCTGGGACGCCGTCGCCAGCTGCCGTCGTGAACATGCAAGGACCAGCACGGCCGGCGGGCCGGCGGGTCCCGCGTCGTCAAGCCCGGCCGCCGGCCGCGCGCCGCAACGCCGCCTCGAAGCGGGTCGCCATGTCGTAGCGCTGGAACAGCTGCGCCACCTGGGCCGCCGCCGCCCGCGCCGCCGGGCGCTCCAGCAAGTCCACCACGGTGCGGCGTAGCGTCTCCTCGTCCAGCCGGTCCGAGCGCAGCAAGGCGCCGGCGCCCATCGCCGCCACCGCGCGCATGTTCAGGTACTGGTCCAGGTTGCCCGCGATGCCCAGCACCGGCACCCCGGCCGCCAGCGCCTGCTGGCTGGTCGGACTGCCGCCGTTGCAGATCACCAACTGCGAGCGCCGCGCCGCCTCCTCGCCCGGCAGGTAGTCCGCCACATAGGCGTTGTCCGGCGGCTGGCCAGGATCGGCCTGGCCGGCGGTGGCGGCGATCACCCGCACCGGCAACGCCGCCAGCGCCTGCAGGATCTGCGGCAGCAGCGCGCCCTGCCCCGAGCTGCCCAGCGTGACGTAGATCAGCGGCCTGTCCGTCGGCAAAGCATCCCACCAGCCGGGCAAGGCCGTCGGCGGCGACCAGGTCACCGGACCGAGATAGGAATGCGTGGGCGGCAAATCCACCGCAGGGAACATCTCGGGGATGTCGGGATACAGCACGTAGTCGGCGTCGGCATACACGCTGCGCAGGTCATACCCCAGCGACGGCAGCCGGTAACTGCGCCGCACCCGGTTCAGCGGCCTGCTGTGCAAGGCGAACGCCAGCGGCCGCACCAGGCGGAACAGCCGGTCCGCCAGCGCGATCGGCAACACCCGCGCCAGCGCGATCGCCGGCACCGTGTAGCGCTGCGGCACGTAGGGACTCCAGTAGGCGTTGATCAGGCCGACATACGGCACTTGCGCCACGCGCGCGCTGACCGACAGCGACAGCCGGAAATCGCCCACCACCACATCCGGCCGCACCGCCTGCAGCAGGCGCAGGTCGTCCTCCACATAGCGCTGCAGGGTGGCGCTGTCGTACACCGGCTTGCCCGCGGCCAGGGCCGCCAGGAAACGCGCGCTGGAGATGCTGCTCACCGTCCAAGTGCTCAGTCTGCTGCCCTGGAGAAAGGCTTCGTAGCCGGGCGCGCAGGCAAAGTGCACGTCGTACTGCTGCGGCGCCAGCGTTTGCGCAAGCGCCAGCGGCCGGCCGACGTGGGCCAGCGTGACGGCCTCGGCCACGAAAAGGATTTTTTTGCGTTCCATCCTTGCAGCTTGCGACGCACTTTCCCGCAGCCCTTGAGAATGCTCAAACGTGCGGGGATTAGATGCAGATCAAGGCCGCCATGGTCTGAACACTATATTTTTCCTACTGGCACTTACAGATCAGCTTGTCGCGCCGACGATTTCGGCGCTCACCGTTTGCCACCGCTTACAGCAATGTTCAATTTCGAACGTTCGGGTCTGAGCCAGAAACTGACCATCATTTCAGTGCTGTCCACCGGCAGCGCGCTGATGCTGGTGTTCTTCGCCTTTGCCGCCACCTCGGTCCTGAGCCGGACCGACGACGAGCGCAGGCAGCTGTCCTCGCTGGCCGGCGTGATCGGCAACAACAGCATGGCGGCGCTGCTGTCGGCCGACACCAAGCGCGCCCAGCAGACGCTGACCACGCTGGCGGTCGAAGACCAGATCCAGCAGGCCATCCTGTACGACAGCACCGGTCAATTGCTGGCCCGCTACAAGTCCGCCAGCCTGCCCACCGAACAGGACGCGCCGGAACAACTGGCGATCGAAGACGGCGGCGACGCGGTGCGCACCTTCCACAGCGGCCCGCTGTGGGCGCCGGCCTTGCGCCTGTACCGGCCGCTGCACGTCAAGAACGAGTTCATCGGCACCGTGATGATCGAATGCGCGCAAACCCGCATGTGGCTGGACCTGTTCAAGAACCTGGCCGCGGCCGCCGTGGCCGCCATGCTGTCGTTCATGATGGCGCTGCTGACGGCGGCCCGCTTCAAGGGCAGCATCGCCGAGCCGGTCGGCAAGCTGATCGCCGCCGCCCAGCAGGTCAGCCGCGGCCAGCCGACGCCGCGCATCGTCCACCAGCGCAGCGACGAACTGGGCGCGCTGACCGACAGCTTCAACGACATGCTGGCCCAGGTCGAGGCGCGCGACGCCGCGCTGGCGCAATACCGCGACCAGCTGGAACGCCAGGTCGGCGTGCGCACCGAACAGCTGGAAAAGGCCAAGAACGCCGCCGAGGCCGCCAGCCAGGCGAAGAGCGCCTTCCTCGCCACCATGAGCCACGAAATCCGCACGCCGATGAACGGCGTGCTGGGCATGACCGAGCTGCTGCTGGCGACCCGCCTGTCCGAGCAGCAACGCCACTACACCAGCATGGTCAAGCGCTCCGGCGAACACTTGCTGGTCATCATCAACGACATCCTGGATTTCTCCAAGATCGAGGCCGGCAAGCTGACCGTCGAATACATCCATTTCAATTTCCGCGAATTGCTCGACGACATAGACAACGTCTTCTCGCCGCAGGCCCAAGCCAAGGGCATCCGGCTCGAGCTGGCGGTCGCCAACGATATCCCGATCGCCATCTGCGGCGATCCCAACCGGCTGCGCCAGGTCATCTTCAATCTGCTGGGCAACGCCATCAAGTTCACCGAGAGCGGCAAGATCACCGTCAAGGTCGCCGTGGCGCACGAGGATGCGCTGACCGTCGGCCTGCGCTTCGAAGTGCACGACACCGGCATCGGCGTCTCCAGCGAGGCGCGGGCGCGCATCTTCGACTCCTTTTCGCAGGCGGACGGCTCGACCACCCGCAAGCACGGCGGCACAGGCCTGGGTTTGGCGATCTCAAAACAACTGGTGGAGCTGATGGGAGGCACGATAGGGGTCGACCATGCGCTAACTCAAGGATCAATCTTTTGGTTTGCCGTAAATTTTGACAAACGTCGTATCGATGTCGACGATCCCTCCTTCCACGCCACCCAGGAATGCCGCGCTTTGATTGTCGATGAGAATCCCACCAGCCGGGACGAGCTGGAAACGCTGCTGCGCAGCTGGCGCATCGCCAGCGCCAGCGCCACCGCCACCGACGCCCTGCCGCAACTGCGCGAGGCGGCCGCCGCCGGCCGCCCCTACGACGTGGTGCTGCTGGACATGGAATTGCCGCGCACCAGCGGCCTGGCGCTGGCCGCCGCGATCCGCGCCGAAGCGGCGCTGGCCGCCACCCGGCTGCTGCTGCTGAGCACCGAGCGCAACGCCGCCGACGGCGTCCAGCGGCGCGAGGCCGGCGTCGCCTTCCAGCTGATCAAGCCGCCGCGCGCCTGCGACCTGTACGATTGCCTGCTGGCGCCCAGCCGCAACGCGCCGGCGCCGGCACGCCCGGCCGAAGTGACGCCAGCCGAGCCGCCGCCGGCCGCCGCGCCGGTGGCGCCGCCGCTGGCCGCCCTCAGCCCCGGCCCGACGCCGGCTCCGCGTGCGCGCAGGCGGCGCAAGGTGTTGCTGGCCGAAGACAATCCGGTCAACGTCGAAGTGGCCAGCGCCATGCTCGAAGGGCTGGGACTGGAAGTGAGCCGCGCCTGCAACGGCGAGGAAGCGCTGCGGGCGGTGCAGGCGACCGAGTTCGACCTGATCCTGATGGACTGCCAGATGCCGGTCATGGACGGCTTCGCCGCGACCACGGAGATCCGCCGCCGCGAACAGCAGCGCGGGCGCGGGCGCAGCATGCCGATCGTCGCCATCACCGCCAACGCCCTGCAGGGCGACCGCGAATCCTGCCTGGCCGCCGGCATGGACGATTACCTGAGCAAGCCCTTCACGCAGCAGGCGTTGGGCCAGACCATTTCCCGCTGGATCAGCCTGCCGCGCAAGCCGGCCGCGCCGGAAGCGCCCGAGGTGCGCCCCGCCGCCCCCGAGTCCAACGACCAGATCAACCGCCAGGCGCTGCAAAACATCCGCGCCCTGAGCCCCACCAAGGGCGACGCGCTGCTCGACCGCGTGCTGCACGCCTATCTCGACGACACGCCCAACCACTTGCACACGCTGCGCCAGGCCATCAGCACCGGCAATATCAGCCAGATGCGCAAGGCCGCCCACAGCCTCAAGTCCAGCAGCGCCAACGTCGGCGCCGACGCGCTGGCGCAGCGCTGCAAGGAGCTCGAGCAACTGGGGCGCAACGACACCACCGCCGGCGCCGCTGTCCTGCTGGCTGACATGGAACGCTCTTTCCAGGCCGTGCGGCAGGCATTGGGAGCCATCCTGGAAAAGGAAACATGACATGCCAAGCTCCTCCTCCCCCAAGCGCGGCCTGGTGCTGGTCGCCGACGACGATCCCGTGATGCGCCTGCTGATGCTGGAAATGCTGGGCCAGGTCGGCCTGGACGCGGTCGAGGCCGAAGACGGCCTGCAGGCCGTGGCCTTGTTCCAGAGCATGGCGCCGGACCTGCTGCTGCTCGACGTCGACATGCCGGGCATGGACGGCTTCGCCGTGTGCCGCGAAATCCGCCGGCTGGAAACCCAGACCACCGTGCCCATCATCATGGTCACCGGCGGCGACGAGCTCGAATCGGTGACCCAGGCCTACGAGGCCGGCGCCACCGATTTCGTCTCCAAGCCGATCAACTGGCCCATCCTCGGCCACCGCGTGCTGTACGTGCTGCGCGCCAGCGACGCCATCACCCGCCTGCGCATCGCCGACGCCCACCACCGCGCGGTGCTGGCGGCGATCCCCGACACCTTCTTCCGCATGAACAAGGAAGGCTACTACCTCGACTACGAGCAGGGTCACGAAGCGAGCGGCGTATTCGACAGCGACCAGTGCGTGGGCCGCCACCTGAACCAGGTGCTGCCGGAGGACATCGCCAGGCACATGCTGGAGCAGGTGCAGACCGTGCTCGACACCCAGCACATCCGCTCGCTCGACTACGAGCTGGCCATCCCCGGCGCGGCCCCGCGCGCGCGCCAGGGCGAACACGCGGTGGCGGCGCCGGTGCGGCATTTCGAGGCGCGGCTGGTGGCCACCGGCCCCGACGAGGTGCTGGGCCTGGTGCGCGACATCAGCGAACGCAAGCGCACCGAGGAACAGATCCGCCGCCTGGCCTACTGCGACAGCCTGACCGGCATCCCCAACCGCCAGGCCTTCCTGGAGACGCTGGAGGCCGAGCTGGTGCGCTCGCGCAAGGGCAACAAGAAATTCGCCGTGCTGTTCATGGACCTGGACGCCTTCAAGCGCATCAACGACACGCTGGGCCACGACGTCGGCGACCACCTGCTCAAGGCGGTCTCCGAGCGGCTGCGCGAAACCACGCGCCCGAGCGACCTGGTCTCGCGCACCGAACTCAATGGCAACAACCTGGCGCGGCTGGGCGGCGACGAGTTCACCATCCTGATCCCCGACCTGGAGCGGGTGGAGAACGCCCTCAACGTCGCCCACCGCGTCAAGGAAGCCATGCGCCGCCCCTTCCTGCTGGACACCAATGAAATCTTCGTCACCGCCAGCATCGGCATTTCGCTGTACCCGGAGGACGGCGAGGACTGCAACTCGCTGCTCAAATACGCCGACACCGCGATGTACCACGCCAAGAACTGCGGCAAGAACAACGCCAAGCTGTACAGCTCGTCGCTGACGATGCAGATCATGAGCCACGTCAAGCTGGAAGTGGGCCTGCGCAAGGCGCTGCAAAACAACGAGCTGTATCTGCTGTACCAGCCGCAGATCGACGTCTCCAGCGCCCAGATCGTCGGCGTCGAGGCGCTGGTGCGCTGGCGCCACCCGGAACGCGGCATCATCTCGCCGACCGAGTTCATTCCGCTGGCCGAGGAGACCGGCCTGATCGTGCCGATCGGCGAATGGGTGTTGCGCACCGCCTGCCGGCAGGCGATGGCGTGGCAGGCGGCCGGCAAGCAGCCGGTGCGGGTGGCGGTCAACCTGTCGGCCAAGCAGTTCAAGGATGAAAACCTGACCCAGATCGTGCTGTCGACGCTGCATGACACCGGCCTGCCGGCCGAGCTGCTGGAGCTGGAGCTGACCGAAGGCACGCTGATGGACGACGCCCGCGCCACCATGGTCACGCTGGAGCAGCTGCGCGGCATCGGCGTCTACCTGTCGATCGACGACTTCGGCACCGGCTACTCGTCGATGAACTACCTCAAGCGCTTCGACGTGCGCGCGCTGAAGATCGACAAGAGCTTTATCAGCGGCCTGCCGCAGGATTCGGAGAACGCCGCCATCACGCGCGCCATCATCGCCATGGCGCACGGCCTGAAGATGGCGGTGGTGGCCGAAGGCGTGGAGACCGGCGCCCAGCTGCTGCTGCTGGAGCAATTCGGCTGCGACCTGGCGCAGGGCTACTACCTCGGCCATCCGTCACCGCCCGAATCGATCGACCTCATGCTCGGCAACCAGTTCACGCTGAACGGTCTGGCGCCCGGCGACGACGGACACGCGATAAAGTTCCGCGCCCACCTTTGACGTCCCTCGCCTCCCGATCGGTTCAGCTGCCTAAGATGGTCAGGCAGTTGTCCGAGCTAAGGAGGCCACATGGACGAGCAAGAACATTCCTTCCGCCTGGTGTTCACACCCGAGCGGCATCACCACCGCCATCCCCTGGTGCTGCGCGCGGCGGCCGCATCCAGGCGGGTCGACGCGCTGTTCAAGGCCATGTCGCGCGACTACCTGTTGCGCGAGCAATTCATCACCGATCCGGCCCAGGTGCTGGCCGATTTCGCCGTCGGCGAAAAGCTGCCGGAGCAGCGCGCCTCGGTCAGCAACCAGCTGGTGTACTCGATCCTGGCCAACCGCCACATGCGGCGCTGGCTGCGCAACTACGCGGCAGATCACCAGGACACCACGCCCAGCCGCACCGAGTTCATGACCGCGTTCGGCAACGCCGTCATCCAGCATGGCGACTACCACATCGTGCTGGCGCTGGTCCGCGCCAGCATCGAAGAGAAATCGCCGTTTGCCCTTGGCGGCATGGAGCAGGCGATGCTGTTCACGAGCAGCCCGATCTTCGCCAGCGGCTTCCTGGTGCCGACCGACCACCGCACCATCAACGACTCCAACAGCACCCAGAACTTCGAGCACAGTTCGGCCACCATCGGCACCGGCCCCGGCACCGACGAAGGCACCGAAGTGGGCACGGACACCGGCACCCACACGGGCACCGATACAGGAACGGACACCGGAACGAATACCGGCACCGACACGGGAACCGATACGGGGACCGATACCGGCACCAACACCGGCACGGATACGGGCACCAACACCGGTACCGACAGCGGCACCAATACCGGCACGGACAGCGGCACCAACACCGGCACGGACACCGGCACCGACGAAGGCACCCACACCGGCACCGACAACAACGAATACGATCCCTATCGCGGCCAGGAGTACGTGCGCGTCACGATCGAGGCACTGGTGCAGTACGCCCAGATCCTGGAGTCGCGCGGCATCCTCGCCATCTCAGAGGCGGAATTCAATGTCGCCCGCTGACTCGGAAGCGCCGCTGCTGCGCCGACGCGCGCACACGCTGTCCATCATGCCGACCTTCACCTGCCCGGCCGAATGCGCCGATTGCGGCACCCTCTCCAGCCCGCGCGAGCGCAACCGGCTGGAGCTGGCGCCCATCCTGGCCGCCATCGACGAAGCCAAGCAGCTCAAATTCAGCAACGTCGTTTTCACCGGCGGCGAGGCCACGCTGGAGTGGAAAACCCTGCTGCAGGGCATACGCCGCGCCGCCGATCACAAGCTGCCGGTGCGCCTGGTCACCAACGCCCACTGGGCCACCAGCCTGGAGACCGCGCGCGAAAAGATCGCCGCGCTGATCGACGCCGGCCTCTCGGAAATCAACTACAGCACCGGCGACGAGCACGTGCGCTTCGTGCCGCTGGAACGCGTGGTGCTGGCCACCGTGGCCGCCTGCGAGCGCCGCTTCCGCACCCATGTGATGATGGAGCTGAAGCAGGACCGCCACGTCACGCCGGAAATGCTCACCGAGCATCCGCTGGTCGCCGCCCTGCCGCCCGATCAATTCGCCGCGCTGACCGTGCTCAGCAGCCCTTGGATGCCGCTGCACCACGAAACCATCTACCGCTACCCCGAAGGCGTGGCCTGCGATGTGCAGGCGGCGGCGATACGCGGCGGTTGCTCCAGCGTGCTCAAGACCTACACCTTGCAGGCGGACGGCCGCGTCGGCTCCTGTTGCGGCCTGGGCTTGCGCGTCATCCCCGAACTCAACGTCGCCGACACCGGCCAGCCAGGCTTCCTGCGGCGCGCCATCGTCGAATCCGAGGAAGACTTCCTCAAGCTGTGGATACACCACCAGGGCCCGGCCAAGGTGGTCGCCTGGGCCGCCACGCACAACCCGGAAATCAAATGGGAAGGCCTGTACGCCCATCAATGCCAGATGTGCCAGCGCCTGTACCACGACGACGCCGTGCGCAAGGTGATCGAGGAACACTGGCAGGAAATGATCGCCGAAGTACTGCAAGCGGCGTGGCTGGACGATGTGCACATCCCCGCCACGCTGGGCAGACTGAACGCCGAAGCCGCCTGAGAGCCGCCGCCATGAGCTTGATGAACCCAGCCGCGCCGCCGCAGCCGACTCAGCCTCCACTAACGGTCGCCAAGCTGCGCCACGATGCCGAGCAGTTCAGCTACCTGCAGCGGCTGGGCGTGCTAGGCGCCGAGTACGGCGCCATCGCGCAGCGCTACCGCCAGCTGGCCGACCAGATGACGGCCAAGCACATCAGCAAGCGCGAGCGCCCCACAGCGGATGAGCTTGCCGGCATAGGCGACATCTACAACCGCATCGTCCACCGGCGCGCCACGCCGGCTATGGCACAGACCTACTCGGACAGCTGGCAAGGCGCCGATGTCGAACTCGCCTATCGCAGCAACCCGCCCGGCATCGTCGTCATCGACGACTTCCTGGCGCCCGCCGCGCTGGACAGCCTGCGCCGCTTCTGCCTCGAATCGACCGTCTGGAACTCGCTGCGTTACTCGCACGGCCGCCTGGGGGCCTTGCAACGCGACGGCTTCAACTGCCCGCTGCTGGTCCAGCTGGCGCACGACTTGCGCCGCGCCCTGCCCCGGCTGATCGGCGACCGCCATCCGCTGACGCAGCTGTGGGCCTACAAATATCCGCCCCACATGCCGGGCGATGACGTGCACGCCGACTTCGCCGCCATCAACGTCAACTTCTGGATCACGCCGGACGACGCCAATCTCGATCCGGCCACCGGCGGCATGCACATCTACGACGTCGAAGCGCCGCCGGACTGGGATTTCATCAGCTACAACCGGCGGCCGGACTTGATACGGCGCTATCTGGCCGAGGTCGGTGCGCAAGCGCGCTACGTGCCCTACCGGCAGAACCGCGCCATCATCTTCAACTCGGACCTGTTCCACGGCACCGCCGCCTGCACCTTCCGCGACGATTACGAAAGCCGCCGCATCAACGTCACCATGCTGTACGGCCATCGCCACGAGGACGACTTCCGGCGGCCGCCGCCGACACAAGAAAAAGAAAGCACGCCTTATGTAGACTGGCGTTCCGCCGCACTACACCGTTCCAACAGGAGACCATGATGAGCTCGCAACTGGGGCAAGATCACTTTGTGCTGGCGGTGTTGAACGGCATGCGCAACGGCTACTTCCTCGACTCCGGCGCCGCCGACGGCGTCCGCTCCAGCAACACGCTGCTGCTGGAATCAGCCTATGGCTGGCGCGGCATCTGCATCGAACCCAACGACCGCTATTTCCGGGCGCTGCAAAAGAACCGCCAATGCCTGTGCATCCACGGCTGCCTCTACGACCGCGAAGGCGAAGTCGAATTCCTGGAAGGCGCGAACATGCTGGGCGGGATACTGCAGGAATACACGCCGGCCATGCTGCGCTACACGCACCATGTGTTCGGCCCCGACCTGGCCTCCGTGCGTAAGCGTACGCGCACCATCGCCTCGGTGCTGTACGAATGCAGCGCGCCGCCGGTGATCGATTACTGGAGCCTGGACACCGAAGGATCGGAGCTGGCGATACTGAAGAGTTTTCCGTTTGACGACTACCGGCTGCGCGTGCTCACCGTGGAGCACAACCGTCAGCCGGTACGGAAAGACATCCGGCAATTCCTGGAAGCGCGCGGTTTCCGCCACATCCACGACTTCGGCATCGACGACTGCTACCTCGGCCCCGATGCGCACCCGCCGCCAAGCGAGCCATATGCCGCCTGGCGCAGTTCGGCGCTGCACCGGCGTTAGAGCACGCCGTCCCGCTTCATGGCGGCGATGTCCTCGGCGCTGTAGCCCAGCGACTGCAGCACCTCGTCGTTGTGCTGTCCCAGCGCCGGGCCTATCCACTTGGTGTGGCCCGGCGTTGCCGACAATTTCGGCGAGATCGCCGGCAGCTTGACCGGTGTGCCGTCGGCGAAGTGGTGCTGCTCGAACATCTCGCGGGCGACGAACTGCGGATCGTCCATCATGTCGCGCACCGAATAGATTTTCCCGGCCGGCACATCGGCCGCCTTCAGCACGGCCAGCGCGCTGTCGATGTCCTGGGTGTCGCACCAGGCCTGGATCGCATCGTCGATTTCCTGCGTGCGCGGCACGCGGCCGTCGTTGCGTTCCAGCTGCGGATCGCCGGCCAGGTCGATGCGGCCCATGGCCAACATCAGGCGTTTGAAGATCGCGTCGCCATTGCCGGCGATGACGATGTTCTCGCCATCGCTGGTGGTGTAGGTGTTCGACGGCACGATGCCCGGCAGCGCGCCGCCGGTACGCTCGCGCACCACGCCGGCGTGGTCGAACTCCGGCACCAGCGATTCCATCAGGTTGAATACGGATTCGTACAAGGCCACGTCGACCATCTGGCCTTCGCCCTTGAGCTTGCCGCCGGTGGCGTCGCGGTGGCGCAGCGCCATCATCGCGCCGATCACGCCGTGCAGGGCCGCCACCGAGTCGCCGATCGACACGCCGACCCGCACCGGCGGACGGTCCGCATGGCCGGACACATAGCGCAGCCCGCCCATCGATTCGCCGATGGCGCCGAAGCCCGGCAAGTCCTTCATCGGCCCGGTCTGGCCGAAGCCGGACAGCCGCACCATGATGGTGGCGGGATTGACGGCCTTCAGCTGCTCGTAGCCGATGTCCCACTTCTCCAGCACGCCGGGGCGGTAGTTCTCGATGATGATATCGGCCTCCAGCGCCAGCTGGCGCGCGATGGCGCGGCCGCGTGCATCCTTCAGGTTCAAGGTCAGCGATTTCTTGTTGCGAGACTGCACCGACCACCACAGCGAAGTGCCGTCCTTCAGCACCCGCCATTTGCGGATCGGATCGCCGCCGTCGGGCGACTCGATCTTGATGACCTCGGCGCCGAACTCGCCCAGCATGCGCGCACAAAAAGGGCCCGCGATCAGCGTGCCCAGTTCCAGTACTTTTATACCGGCCAATGGGCCAGCAGGGGTTTCAGGCGGCATGCCGCCTGCCTGCTTGCGGTCTTCCCATGCAGGGGAAGACTCCTTCCCGGAAGTCTTGTCAGTCATGTCGCCCTTCGGTCCAGCATGGCGCGGGCGATGGTGCCCGCGTCCACGTACTCCAGCTCGCCACCAACGGGCACGCCGCGCGCCAGCCGGCTCACGCGCAGGCCGCGCGCCTTCAGCATCTCGCTGATGTAGTGCGCGGTGGCCTCGCCCTCGTTGGTGAAATTAGTGGCCAGCACCACTTCCGTGACCAGGCCGTCGACCGCGCGCGCCACCAGTTTCTCCAGGTGGATGTCCTTGGGGCCGATGCCGTCCAGCGGCGACAGGCGGCCCATCAGCACGAAGTACAGGCCCTTGTAGGTCAGGGTCTGCTCGATCATCAGCTGGTCGGCCGGCGTTTCCACCACGCACAGCAGGCGGCGGTCGCGCTGCTCGTCGTTGCAGGTATCGCAGACGTCTTCCTCGGTGAAGGTATTGCACAGCGCGCAGTGATGCACGGCGCTCACCGCCTGGTGCAGCGCGCGCGACAGCATGTCCGCACCTTCGCGGTCATGCTGGAGCAAATGAAACGCCATCCTTTGCGCCGACTTGGGGCCGACGCCGGGCAGACGGCGCAACGCTTCCGTCAGAAATTCCAGCGACTTGGACATGGAGAGCTAAGCTGCGGCAGCCCTTAGAAAGGCATCTTGAAGCCGGCCGGCAGGTTCATGCCGGAGGTCAGGCCGCCCAGCTTTTCAGCGGAGGTGGCTTCGGCTTTGCGCACGGCGTCGTTGAAGGCGGCGGCGACCAAGTCTTCCAGCATGTCCTTGTCGTCGGCCAGCAGCGACGGGTCGATCGATACGCGCTTGACGTCGTTCTTGCAGGTCATGACGATCTTGACCAGGCCGGCGCCGGATTGGCCTTCGACTTCGATCAGGGCCAGCGCGTCCTGCGCCTTCTTCATATTGTCCTGCATTGCTTGTGCTTGCTTCATCAAGCCGGCCAGTTGGTTCTTCATCATGATGGTGTTCTCCGTAAATTGAAAGTTAAAGATGTGATCAGTTGGCCGCCGCGGACGCCAATGCGGCAGGCGGCGGCGTGATGGAGCCCGGCACCACCCAGGCGTCGAACTCGCGGATCATGCTGTTCACAAAGGGATCGTTGGCAACGGTGTCCTCGGCGGCGCGCTGGCAGGCTTCACGGTGCGCCTGCGCTTCGGCGCTGGCGGTGTACCAGACGGCGCCCAGTTCGGTCTCCACCCGCACCGGACGGCCGAAGCGTTCGGTCAGCGCGACCGTGAGCTTCTCGACGTTGCCGGGCGTGCGCCAGGTTTCGATCGGCACGCGGACGTTGAAGAGCACGGCGTTGCCGTCGATGCTGCATTCGATCAGTTCGGCCTGCATGGCCAGCTGCTGGGCCACGCCGCGCAACGGCAAGGCGGCGGCCACGGCCGGCCAGTTGCCGTCCCAGTTCAGTTCCGGCACCGGCGTGATGACGTAGACGTGCGGCGCCTTGGCCGGCGCCGGCGCGGCGCGGGCCGGCATGACGACGGCTTGCGCTTCGTCGGCGTAGGCCAGCGGCGGCGGGGCCTGGTGGTGCGATGGTGCCTGCGACGACGTGTGCGATGCCGCCTGCGACGGGCTGTGCGACGGGCTATACGATGGCGGCTGCGAAGGCGCGTAGGCCTGGGCCGGCGCGGACTGTGCTACCGCGCTATCGTCGGAAAATTCAGTGACCCAGGGCGGTAGGTCATCCTCTTCGTCAGCCTGCTGCTGGGCAGGCTTGGCGGCGGGAGCGGCTTGCGGCGCGACCTGCTGCGGCGCCACCTGGCGTACCGGCGCTTCCAGGACAGCCGCTTGCGCATCGCCGCCCATGGTCGTTGCCGGAGGCATGTCGTCCCACGGCGCGGGGCGCGACGGCGCAAGCGCAGCCGGTGCCGCAGGCGGCGTGTAGGCCGCGCTCGGCGCCTGCGAGGGCGATGGTGCGGATGGCGCCACATTCGGCGCGGCGCCAAACGACGCCGCCGGCGATGGCTCGGCAGCAGGTGCTGGGGCGGCCGCAGCCGGCGCGGCGCTTGCCGGCAACGAACGTCCACCAGGCTTGGAGGCCGCGCGGGCCGCTTCGAGGGCGGCGTTGATGGCGGCGCGCGCTGCGCTGATCGGCGCCGCCGGTGTCGCTGGCGCGGCGGCAACCGGCGCAGGTGCGGCAGGCTCCGGAGCCACATACGCGGCCGGCGCAGCAACAGGCGCCGGCGCTGGTGGTGCAATCGGTGCAGCAGGCATCGCACTGGCAGCCGGGGCCTGCACGGCCGAAGCCGGAGCCGCAAACGGCGCCGGAGCTGGCGCCTCGGCGCGCGCCATCGCGGCCGCGGCACCGGCGACCACCGCAGCCGGCGTCACACTGGCATGGCTGGCCTGCATGTGCGCAGCCGCGCGCGCAGGCGGCGCCGCCGCGGCACGCGCCGCAGCCACCGCCGCCGGACGCGACATCGCAGGCGCGGCAGCCGGTTGTCCCTCGGCCCCGCCTACGCCGGGCCGAAAGGCCAGCATGCGCAGCAAGGTCATCGAGAAGCCCGCATATTCATCCGGCGCCAGGCCCAGTTCATTCCGCCCATGCACCGCGATCTGGTAATACAGCTGCACTTCTTCCGCGTCGAAGGCGGTGGCCAGGCGCACGATATCGGCGTACTCCGGCAAATCTTCCGGCAAGGCGGCCGGCACGGTCTGCGCCAGCGCGATCCGGTGCAGCAAGGTGCCCAGGTCCTGCAAGGCGCCGTTGTATGACAGGCTGCGCGTGGCCATCTCGTCGGCCACGGCCAGCAGATCCGCGCCATCCTGCGCGGCCAGCGCATCGAGCAGGCGGATCAGGTAAGACTGGTCCAGCGCGCCCAGCATGCCCTGCACCGCATCGAGCGTCACCGCGCCGGCGGCGTAGGCGATCGCCTGGTCGGTCAGCGACAGCGCATCGCGCATCGAACCGTGCGCACCGGCGGCCAGCAGACGCAAGGCCGGCGCCTCGAAGGTGATGCCCTCCTGCCCCAGGATGTTGTCCAGATGGCCGATGATATGGCCCGGCGGCATCTGCTTCAGGTTGAACTGCAGGCAGCGCGACAGCACCGTCACCGGGATCTTCTGCGGATCGGTGGTGGCCAGGATGAACTTGACGTGCTCCGGCGGCTCCTCCAGCGTCTTCAGCATCGAGTTGAAGGCGTGGTTGGTCAGCATGTGCACCTCATCGATCATATAGACCTTGAAGCGCGCATTGCTCGGCGCGTACACCGCCTGCTCCAGCAGCTGCGCCATCTCGTCGACGCCGCGGTTGGACGCCGCATCCATCTCGATATAGTCGACAAAACGGCCGGCATCGATCGCGGTGCACGCCTCGCACACGCCGCACGGGGTCGGCGTGATGCCGCCGGTGCCGTCCGGGCCGATGCAATTGAGCGATTTGGCCAGGATGCGCGACAAGGTGGTCTTGCCGACCCCGCGCGTTCCGGTGAACAGATAGGCGTGGTGCAGGCGACCGCTGTGCAAGGCGTGCGTGAGCGCGCGCACGACGTGCTCCTGGCCGACGAGCGTTTCGAAGTTCTTGGGGCGGTATTTACGGGCGAGGACTTGATAGGACATGCTGGGATTTTACCGTAGATAGCGGGTGCAAAGGGCCTATCCTGCTCAGCTAATAAGATGCGGCGCAGGGTCGCCAAAACGGCAATTGTAACAAGGCGTGGCCGGATTTGGTAATCGGGGCGGGCTCCCCTACAATGTGTTTTTCTTTTAACATGAAAATATATGAAAAAACTTGCCCTGCTGCCGTTGCTGTTGCTGTCCATTGCCGCCCACGCCGACGAACGCGAATGGGTGCCATATAAGAAGCTGGTGGAGGACACCCGCATCGACCGTTTCTACGCCCTGCCCGCAGCGGAGCGCGACAAGCTCAGCGTCTTTCTGTCCATCAAGCCCAAGAACAAGAACTACAAGCCATCCGATGTCGTGCTGACGGTGGTCCATGGCGGTGAACGTCAACAGCTGCCGCCACTGTCGACCGACTTCCGCATGGCCCTGGTGCCGAATCCCAAGTGGATGACGGACGACACCAAAATCTTGACCAGCCTGCCGAAGGAAGAAAAGTCCGCGGTCGCGCTGGAAGTGCTGGCGCTGCTGCCTGAGGGTACGCAATGGAACTACGCGCAAGTGATGGGCAGCATCGGCCAGATGAATGCCGGCATCAAGAAGGTCGCAGGGGCCATGAGCATGTTCGTGCCGAACGTGAAGACGGTGGTATTCAAGTTCAGCAAGCCGGCGCAGCTGAAGGTGGGGGCCACGGCCTACAACACGGATGCGAAGAACCTGATCAAGCTCAAGCCTGACGCGGCACTGCTGAAGGAAAACCCGCTGATGGTGGCGTCGGAACGGCCGCTGGAAGCGGCGCTGGACGACGAATAACTGAAGAGCAAATAAAAAAGCTGCCAATGGCAGCTTTTTTAATATCCCGAAGGAGGCGAGCCTGATCTGCGGCACTTATGGTTAATAGCCGTGGCTGCTTCGTTCCCGACCTGACCAGGTTAGCCATGCCACAATGCGCAGGGGCCCGCCGGGATCAATTATAACCTACAGCCCCAACTCCTGCCAAATCTGATCCACCCGTGCTTTCACTGCGGGCGTCATGCTGATCGTGGTGCCCCACTCGCGCGTGGTTTCCCCCGGCCACTTGTTGGTGGCGTCGATGCCCATCTTGCTGCCCAGGCCACTCACCGGGGAGGCGAAGTCCAGGTAATCGATCGGCGTGTTGTCGACCAGCGTGGTGTCGCGGGTCGGATCGACGCGGGTCGTGATGGCCCAGATCACCTCGTTCCAGTCGCGGATGTTGACGTCCTCGTCCACCACCACGATGAACTTGGTGTACATGAACTGGCGCAGGAAGCTCCACACGCCGAACATCACGCGCTTGGCGTGGCCGGCGTACTGCTTCTTGATCTGCACCACCGCCATGCGGTAGCTGCAGCCCTCGGCCGGCAAGTGGAAATCGGTAATCTCCGGGAACTGCTTTTGCAGCAGCGGCACGAACACCTCGTTCAGCGCCAGGCCCAGGATGGCCGGCTCGTCGGGCGGCTTGCCGGTGTAGGTGGAGTGATAGATGGGATCGCGGCGCATCGTGATGCGGTCGATGGTGAACACCGGGAACGAGTCCTGCTCGTTGTAATAGCCGGTGTGGTCGCCGTACGGGCCTTCCAGCGCATGCTCGTAGCCGCTCGGGTGGTTTTCGTCAGGATAGATATGGCCTTCCAGCACAATCTCCGCCGACGCCGGCACGCGCAGCTCGCTGCCGATGGCCTTGACCAGCTCGGTGCGGCTGCCGCGCAGCAGGCCGGCGAACTGGTATTCGGACAGACTGTCCGGCACCGGCGTTACCGCCCCTAATATAGTGGCGGGATCGGCGCCCAGCGCCACGCAGATCGGATACGGCTGGCCCTTGCTCTGGATGGCGTGCTCGCGGAAGTCCAGCGCGCCGCCGCGGTGCGCCAGCCAGCGCATGATGACCTTGTTCGGCCCCAGCACCTGCTGGCGATAAATGCCGAGATTCTGGCGCTTCTTATTAGGCCCCTTGGTAATCACCAGGCCCCAGGTAATCAAAGGCGCGACATCGCCCGGCCAGCAATGCTGGATCGGCAATTTCGCCAGGTCGACATCGGCGCCCTCCCACACGATCTCCTGGCACGGCGCGCCGCGCAACTCCTTGGGCGCCATGTCCCACACGGCTTTCACCAGCGAGCCCATGCCCATCAGATCCTTGAAGCCCTTGGGCGGCTCCGGCTCCTTCAGGCGCGCCAGCACGTGGCCGATCTTGCGCAGTTCGCTGACGCTGTCGGCGCCCATGCCCAGCGCCACGCGGCGCTCGGTGCCGAACAGATTGCCCAGCACCGGCATGCTGTGTCCGGTCGGATTCTGGAACAGCAAAGCCGGGCCGGCGGCCCGCAAAGTGCGGTCGCAGACCTCGGTCATCTCCAAATATGGTGAAACGGGCACCAAAATGGGCTTAAGTTCGCCCATCCGTTGCAGTTGAGAAATAAAATCTCGCAAATCAGAATATTTCATCGTTTTTTAATTTTTTCTTACAACGCAGCATACTGTTTAAAAAGACAGGTCAAGTAGTTGATTTTATTGGTTTTAGCCGCAATACAAGCAAAAAAGTAAGATTTAAAAGTTATAGCTTCGCTTGTCGTTAGTATTGACTTGATATAAAACGGCTTCTACAATTTGCCCTACTTGAAGAGAACACGGTTCAGCACGGGATATTCCGGCAACGCGGACCACATAAATGTGTTGCTTATTCATTCACGGAGTCGGGGCTCCACATGACATTTTAAGGAGTGTTTTCAAAAGGCGTCTGCCTTACCCCCGAAAGAAGTTGTATTGCGACTGATCGAATACCACAGGGAAACATCAGCTCTAGCAAGCAATGACGGCGTCCAACGCGCGCTCCCAGCGGCGACGGACGATGATATTTCTGATGCACGGCATTAGCACCCGGTTAGCTGCGTTCGACGCTGGCGGGGACCCGCTTTTACGGACATTCCAGGGGAATTCTATGAACAATCGTTTTATCGGTGCAACGCAGTTTGCCCGCACCATGGCTCGCCAGCCAGCAGCGTGGATTTCCACGACTCGCGTTTCGGCAAAAGGCGTGTTGACCACCGCCCAACACACTCTGACCATTCTGGGTGTGACCGCTTTAGTAGTGATGGCAGTACTGTTTGTCCGTCCCGACCTGGCCAAGGCACTGAGCAACAGCCTGAACCACGTACCGGAAGCCGAAGCCGTTGCCGTCGTGGCGCCGCCGCTGTCGGCCCTGATGGAAACCCCGGCTTCCACCCCGGCCGCCAGCACCGCACCGCTGACCGCCGAAGAAAAAGCCCTGCTGGGCACGCAGAAGCAGCAACAATGGGTCACCTCCTGGCTGTCCAAGCGCTACCGCGTAGCCGGCGACGCCGCCAACATGCTGGTGTCCACCGCCTACCTGACGGCGCGCGAGATCAAGCTTGATCCGCTGCTGATCCTGGCGGTGATGGCGATTGAATCGGGCCTGAATCCGTTCGCGGAAAGCCCGGTCGGCGCGCAAGGCCTGATGCAGGTGATGTCGAAGATTCACCACGACAAATTCCAGGAAATGGGCGGCCTGCAAGCCGCACTCAATCCGGTGGCCAACATCCGTGTCGGCTCGCTGATCCTGAAGGACTACGTCACCCGTGGCGGTTCGGTCGAAGCCGGTTTGAAGATCTATGTCGGCGCCGCAGCGTTCGAACACGATGACGGCTACGGCTCCAAAGTGCTGGCCGAGTACCAGCGCCTGAAGCAGGTTTCGGCAGGCAAGAAAGTGCCGACCATCACTCCGATGATGGCAGCGGCGCCAGCCAAGCCTACCCCGCCGGTCGCGGTGGTGGACAAGTCGGTCAGCGGCACCCAGATCGCCGGTCTCTGATTTCAGAGCAACACAAAGAAAAGCCCGCCAGCCTGAACGCGCTCAAGATCGCGCTCAGTGCAGGCGGGCTTTTTTACGTCTGTCCCATCAGCGCGGGCAGGTGCTGACCTTGGTTTTAACGCCGTCCCGGAAGGGATCGCGCCCGCCGGTCAGCGCATTGGACTCCATCACCGCGCAATAACTGCCGCCGGCCGAACGCACGCGCGTCATCAGGCGGCCATCGGGCGTGGTGAAGTTCTCGAGCGTGGTGCCGTTGTCGCCGGCGTAGGCGCCGCCCAGCTTGGCTGCCAGCGCTGTCGTGTCGTTGGCGATCTTTTTGTCGCGCGGATTCCAGGCTTCCTTGCGCAGCTGCCGGTCGGCTGCGGCGGCGCTTTTGAGCGAACGCTGCAGCAGATCTTCAGCCGGCTTGACAGGCGGCTGCGCGAACGGATCCGGCGGTGGCGTGGCCTGCGTGATGGCTTGCGGGGCTTGCGGTTGCTGAATCGGCGGCTGAATCGGCTCCGGTGCGGGCCGCAGCAGCGTCATGCGTGGCGCGGCCGGCTCGCGGATGGGTTTAGGCTGGGCCACCGTCTTGGGCGCCGGCGGCTTCGGCTTCAGCGGCGCCAGGATGTACGTGATCGCCTCATGACGGCCCACAGAAGCCGCCAGAGGCCGCTCAGGCGTGCGCCAGCCGATAAACGCCAGCAAATGCGCGCCGGCGATCAGCGCCAGCCAGCCACGGCGACGCCAGTCCGGCGGCCGGCTCAGGGTATGCAGTTCGATGATGCGCCCTCGACATTGATTTTAAGTCAACGGATTCTGCGGCGCAGTGCCCTCCCCGTCAAACCCAAATAAAAAAAAGCCACCACAAGATACCTTGGGTGGCTTCTGACAGTACCAGACGCTGCTTAGCGCTTCTTGTCGGCGGCGACTTCGTCCGGGCGGACCTTGGCGGCCAGCTTGTCCAGCACGCCGTTGACGTATTTGTGGCCGTCGATACCGCCGAAGGACTTGGTCAGCTCGACCGCTTCGTTGATGACGACGCGGTAAGGGATTTCCAGGTTGTTCTTCAGCTCGAACGCACCGATCAGCAGCACCGCGTGCTCGATCGGCGACAGCTCGCCCACGCCACGGTCGACCAGCGGCGCGAAGCTTTCGCGCAGCGCTACCGAATCCTTGATCGCGCCGTACAGCAGCACCGTGAAGTGGTCGCCGTCGGCCTTGTCGAAGCCGTGCGCGGCGCGGATGTTGTTGACCACGGTGGATGCGTCTTCATTGTTCAGCAGCCACTGATACAAACCCTGCAACGCAAACTCACGCGCGCGGTGGCGCGGCGTACGGTTCTTGCTAGGGTTGGCGTGCAAAATTTTATCTGTCATGGTTATACCTGTTCTTAAATACTTACAAAATCCGGCTCAGTGCGCCGGCGCATACCGGCACACTGCGCCGTTTCCTACCTGTTCTTACTCGTCGTCGCCCTGGTCCTGGCTCAGCTCTTCCAGCGCGATAGTCAGATTGGCCATCTCCACCGCCACGCGCGCCGCATCGGCGCCCTTGACGGCCATGCGCGCTTCGGCCTGCTCGTCGTTCTCGGTGGTCAAGATCGCGTTAGCGATAGGAATACCATAATCGAGGCCGATGCGGGTGATGCCGGCGCCCGATTCGTTCGAGACCAGCTCGAAGTGGTAGGTTTCGCCACGGATCACCGCGCCCAGCGCGATCAGCGCGTCGAACTGCTGCGACTCGGCCATCTTCTGCAGCACCAGCGGCACTTCCAGCGCGCCCGGCACGGCCACGTGCAGCACGTCTTCATCGGCCACGCCCAGGTGCTTCAGTTCGGCCAGGCAGGACGCCAGCAGGCCGTGGCAGACATCTTCGTTAAAACGGGCTTGAACGATGCCGATGCGCAGACCGTCGCCGGACAAATTGGTTTCGTAGCTTCCTACAGTCATGGAGTGCCTCTTGTGTGTTGGTTGAATTAGTTGGGTTTGGCCATGTAGCCGGTCACTTCCAGATCGAAGCCCGTCATCGACGGCATCTTGCGCGGGCTGGCCAGCAGTTGCATCTTGCAGACGCCGACTTCGCGCAGGATTTGCGCGCCGATGCCGTAGCTGCGCAGGTCCATGCTGGCCGCGCGGCCTTTCGGTTTGGTTTCCGGCTTGCCCAGCGCGTCGAACTGGGCGAAGAACTGCTCCGCCGTTTCCTCGCAGTTGAGCAGCACGATCACGCCGCGCTCGGACGCCTTGACCGCCGCCAGCGACGACGACAGGTTCCACGAGTGGGTGGTCGCTTCCGATTCCAGGATGTCCAGGATGGATACCGGCTGGTGCACGCGCACCAGGGTTTCCTTGCTCTTCTCGATCTCGCCGTGCACCAGCGCCAGGTGGGCCGAGCCGCTCGGCTTGTCGCGGAAGGCGATCATGCGGAAGTCGCCCTGGGCGGTCTTGAGCGGACGCTCGCCGATCTTCTCGACCAGCGACTCGTTGCGGCTGCGGTAGTGGATCAGGTCGGCGATGGTGCCGATCTTCAGGCCGTGTTCCTTGGCGAACTCCAGCAGGTCCGGCAGGCGCGCCATGGTGCCGTCGTCCTTCATGATCTCGCAGATCACCGACGCCGGCGTCAGGCCGGCCATGGCGGTCAGGTCGCAGCCGGCTTCGGTATGGCCAGCGCGCATCAGCACGCCGCCCGGTTGTGCCTTCAGCGGGAAGATGTGGCCGGGCTGGACGATGTCCGACGGCTGCGTGTCCTTGGCGACGGCGACCTGGATGGTCTTGGCGCGGTCGGCCGCCGAGATGCCGGTGGTCACGCCCTCGGCCGCTTCGATCGAGACGGTGAAATTGGTGCCGAAGGCGGTGCCGTTACGGGACGACATCATCGACAGGTTCAGCTGGTCGCAGCGCTCTTCGGTCAGGGTCAGGCAGACCAGGCCGCGCGCATGCTTGACCATGAAATTAATGGCTTCAGGCGTCACAAAGTCCGCCGCGAGCACCAGGTCGCCTTCGTTTTCCCGGTCTTCTTCATCGACCAGGATCACCATGCGGCCAGCGCGCAATTCGGCGACGATTTCTTCGGTGCTGGAAATTGACATTTTTAATCCTTTGTAGCGGAGCTAGAACAGGGCGCTATTTTAAAGGATTTACGCCCTCCCCACCGTAAAAGCCCGCTTTTATCCGCCAAATGGCCGGCTTTAGAAGGCGTCTTCTGGATTAATTGTCAACATTCCAGCGCAAACCCGGCTATCCCCGGCCAGCCATGACGCCGCCGTCCACATCCCACACCGCGCCGGTGACCCACGACGCCCTGTCCGACAGCAGGAACATGATCGCCTCCGCGACGTCGCGCGGCGTGCCGACGCGACCGATCGGGTGGAAGCTGTTGAAGCCTTGCAGCGCGTCATGCACCTCGGCCTTGGGGATGAAGCCCTCGTAGATCGGCGTCTCCACCACCGCCGGCGACACGGCGTTCACCCGAATCTGCCTCGATGCCAGCTCCATCGCCAGGTGCTGGGTCAACGCATGCAGGCCAGCCTTGGCCATCGAATAGGCGGAAGACGGCGTCGCGGCGATCGCCTGCTTGCCCCACATCGAACCGATGTTGACGATGGCGCCCGGGCGGCCAGCGGCCACCAGATTGGCCGCCACCTTCTGCGTGACGAAGAAAAAGGCTTTGTTCAGCGCCTGATACTGGTCGTAGTCCGCCTCGCCATGTTCCAGGAAAGGCTTGGGGAAGAACACGCCGGCGGCATTCACCAGCAGGTCGATATCCTTGTGCCCGTCGTCGATGGCGTCCAGCAGTTGCTGCAAGCCTTGCGCGCTGCCCAGATCGGCCGTGAGCGCGGCAACTTTGCCCAACTGCGACAGCGCGACGCGAGCCGCTTCCGTTTTCTCCGGTCGCTGACCGACGATCACCACGCTGGCCCCCTGCTCCAAGGCCATGCGCGCCGTTTCCAGCCCCATGCCGCTGGTGCCGCCGACGACCAACAACTTCCTGCCATTCAATGTATGCATAGATCACTCCAAAATATACCAACTAGTTGGTAGGTTGTTACAGCTAAAAAAATGCCGACGGCTGCCGGCACGGAACGCCGCCGCCGCGTCAGGCCAGCAACGTCGATAAATAGGTTTGCGCCACGCCAGCCGGACCGCGCGCGCCGCGCACCGAACGGGCCACGATCATCGCGCCCTCCAGCGTGGCGAGGAAAGCCTCTGCCAGCGCGCGCGCCTCCGGCTGCGCACGCAGCTGCTGCGCCCGCTGACCTTCGGCGATCACCAGCGCCAGCCAATCGGTGTTGGCCTCGAAGAAGCGCCCCACCTCATGCGCCACGCCTTCCGGCAGCGAGTTGGCCTCCGCTCCCAGCATGCCGCAGACGCACAGGCGCTGCTCGGCGGCGAAGGTGTTTTCAAACAGCGTTGCGTAGGCAGTCAAGCGATCCTCCGCCTTGGCGTGCTGGACCTCGATACGCAGCAACTGCTCACGGAAGCGATGCGTGTAGCGCTGCGCCACCGTCGTCGCCAGATCGCCCTTGGTCGCGAAGTGATGGTGGATGCTGGGCTTCTTGATGCCGACCAGCTTGGCCACGTCGTCGTAGGAAAAGCCGTTGTAGCCGCGCTCCTGGATCAGGCCCTCGGCCGCATCCACCACGCGCAGCGCGGACTCGGACATCTCGGAAAAATGCTTCATTTACTGGCTTTCTTTGTGATCGGCAATCGGCAAGTGCCCGACTTTGACGAGGATGATACAGCCTTCGCGGCTGAACGGCTGATGCGCGCTCAGGTGGGGGCTGCGCAGCCAGGTGCCGGCCGGATAGCGGCCGAACTCGTCTTCGAACACGCCGTCCAGCACGTAAATCTCCTCGCCGCCGTAGTGCCGGTGCGGGTTGAAGCGCGTGCCGGGCGCCCAGCGCACCAGCGCCGTGTGGGTGGCGCCGAATTCGGACAAGGGCATCACCGACAAGCCCGGCACCAGGCCCGGCAGCCACGCCGTCGCGCCGGTATCGATGCGCACGGCTTGCGTATCCCGCGGGTCCATGTGGCGCAGCTTGACCAGCAGCGTGCAGCCGCCAACCGAGCCCGGCGCATGCGACGAACCCGGCGGATTCTTGAGATAAGCGCCCGCGCCGTAGCTGCCGGACTCATCGAAGAAATCTCCCTCCAGCACCAGGATCTCCTCGCCCAGCTCGTGCAGATGGCTGGGAAAGCTGCTGCCCGGCGCATAGCGCACGATGGACGTCGCGCGCGCCACCTCGCCGCCGTCGCGCTCCAGCATCTTGCGCTGTATGCCCTGCGCGGGCGAATCGACCCAAGGCAAGTCTTGCGACTGCACCACTGCACGCTGGCTGTAATCCGAGTTGATGTTCATGATTTCCAATTTACCGACTAGTTGGTAGGTATACTAGTCGAGGCCTGAGGCGCTGTCAACGCCCGAATCACCGGGCGTTGCGGGACCTTATTTGCCGGCCGCGCCGACCGAGACCATGCGCTCGACGTAGCGGGCGATCAGGTCGATCTCCAGGTTGACCTGCTTGCCCACGACCAGGTGCTTGAGCGTGGTCATGGCGATGGTGTGCGGGATCAAATTGATCGAGAACTGGCAGACCAAGTCCTTACCGCTGCCGATGTCGGTCACGCGGTTGACGGTCAGCGACACGCCGTTGACCACGATCGAGCCCTTGAAGGCCAGGAACTTGGCCAGCTCGTGCGGCGCTTCGATCACCAGCTCCCACGATTCGCCCACACTCTCGAACTTGCGCACCACACCCAGGCCGTCCACGTGGCCGGACACCAGATGGCCGCCCAGGCGTTCGTTGAGCGTCAGCGCCTTTTCCAGGTTCACTTCGGTCAGCGTGTCGAGGCCGACGGTGCAGTTCAGGCTTTCGCGCGAGACGTCGACGCGGAAGCTGCTGTCGTCCTTCTCCACCACGGTCATGCAGGCGCCGTTGATGGCGATCGAGTCGCCCAGCGCGACGTCGGCCAGCGGCAGGCCGCCGGCGTTGATGTTCAGGCGCACGCCCGCGAACGAGCCGCCTTCCAGCGGCGTGACGGATTCGATTTTGCCGATAGCAGCGACAATTCCAGTAAACATGTGAAGGCTCTTAATGATGAGTGAATCGTGCAAGGATACGCAAATCTTCGCCGATCTGCTTAACCTCGTGAAATTTCAGATGCTGCTTGAGCGACAGGTCGGTCAACGCCGGCAAGGCGAACATGCCCTGCGCATCGCCCAGCAGCGTCGGCGCCAGGTAGACCAGCAGCTCGTCGACGCAGCCTTCGCGGATCATGGACCCGTTGAGCTTGCCGCCCGCTTCGACGTGCAGCTCGTTGATCTGGCGCCGGCCCAGCTCGCGCATCAGCTCGGGCAGGTCGACCTTGCCGGAGGCGTTGGGCAGCAGGATGATCTCCGCGCCCGCCGCGCGCAGCGCCGCCTCCTTTTCGGGATCGGCCACCGCCGCCGCGATCCAGGTGCCGCCTCCCTGCAAGACCTTGGCCGACGGATCGATGTCGAGCTTGCTGTCCACCACGATGCGGCGCGGCTGGCGCGGCGTTTCCACCGCGCGCACATTGAGCTGCGGATCGTCGGCCTTGACGGTGCCGATGCCGGTCAGGATGGCGCACGCGCGGGCGCGCCAGGCATGGCCGTCGGCGCGCGCCTCCGGTCCGGTGATCCATTGGCTGACGCCGTTGTGCAGCGCCGTCATACCGTCCAGGCTGGCGGCGGTCTTCATGCGCACCCACGGCAGGCCGCGCGTCATGCGCGAGAAGAAGCCGATATTCAATTCATAGGCCTGTTCGGCCAGCAAACCAACGCTGACCTCGATGCCGGCGGCGGCCAGCTTGGCCATGCCCTGCCCGGCCACCAGCGGATTCGGATCCTCCATCGCCGCCACTACGCGGCCCAGGCCAGCTCGCACCAGCGCGTCCGAGCAGGGCGGCGTGCGGCCGTGGTGGTTGCACGGTTCCAGCGTCACGTAGGCGGTGGCGCCGCGCACGTCGTGGCCGCGCGCCTGCGCATCCTTCAGCGCCTGGATTTCCGCATGGTCGCTACCGGCCTGCTGGGTCACGCCGGCGCCGATCACTTGCCCGTCGCGCACGATCACGCAGCCGATATGCGGATTCGGCGAGGTGGTGTACAACCCTTTGGCGGCCCACTCCAGCGCCAGCGTCATGCCTTCGAGATCGTTGTTGATGTTCACGTTGTCCTTAATCTATGGCGCTGGCGCAGCTTGCCCCGTCCACCGCCGGATCGCACACGCGCACCCGGCCCAGCATATTGATTTTGATGTTGCGCGTGCTGTCGCCATGCGTCAGCGACAGCGTGCCCCAGCGCGCGGCCAGGCTGTTGCTAGCGCTGCAGGCACGCCCGGCACTATTATAAGCAAGATACTGGGTCGCCGCGCTCGACGAAAAGACCGTGGCGATGGTAACGCCCTCGGCGATCGGGCCATGCCGGAGCAGCAGCAACTCGCCGGCATCGGGACGGCGGTTGCCATTATCGTCGACAAACACCATCCAGCCCAGGCGCCAGGTGCCGCCGGCCGGGTCGGTCGGCGCCAGCAAGACCTGGCCACCGCGCGCGATCGCGTGCGAACGGGTCAGGTTGATGGCCGCCACCAGATCGTTGACGGCGATGCGCAACTGCTGGCGCTCCAGCGCGGCCCGGTAGTTCGGCACGGCGACGCCGAGCAGTATCGTAGCCAGCAACAGCACGACCAACAATTCGATCAGGCTGACGCCGGCGCTGGAGGGATGGCCTCGCATCGAGTGCTCCTCAAGGCCAGCAGTGGACCGACGGTCCGGTCGCCAGGCGCAGGCCGCTGCTGGTCAGCTTGAGTTGCCGGCAATCGTCGTCGCGAAAGCTGGCATCGACCAGCGCGGTGCCCGGCGTGGCGATCAACTGCACGCATTGCGAGATCGGCTCGCCGTCACAGGCCTTGCCTTCGATTTCGTAGGCGCTGGTCGGCGCGCCGTTGCTGCTCCACCATTTGAACTGGCGCGCCTCCGGGTCCGTGATGCTGGACGAAAAGGCGATGTAGGTATTGGCCTGCGTGAAAAACCGTTCTTCCTGCTGCATCAGTTGCAGCAGCGCGGCCTGCGCCTCGGAGCGCCGCGCGCGTATCACGTGCTGCTGAAAACCCGGCATCACCTGCGCGGCAAGCACGGCCAGTATCACCAGCACGATCAGCAATTCGATCATGCTGAAAGCCCGTCGGCGCGCGGGCTTCATTTGACCGCCTCATGCAGTTCACGCCAATTGGCCACCTCGCGCCAACTGAGGCGGCCGGACCGCGAGCGCACTTTGACGCTGCCCACCACGGTGGCATCACGCGCCGACGCGTTGACCACGGCATAGCTTTTATCGGCCACGATCCGCCCCGTGGGATCTGGCGCACTGAGGCTCGACGACAGCGGCACCAACGACGGCACAGCCGTATAGCTCGATTGCAGCACGCCAACGATCGGCGCGGGCGGCATGACCACCGCAGTGCTGTGGTCGCCCGGCAGCCCGCTCAGCGCATCCAGCACATAGGTGCGGCCGCGCGAAGCATCGCATTTGTCCGCGCCCGGCAGCAGCGTGTTGAACACGACCTCGCCGCCCAGCAGCTTGCCGCTGCTGATGCTGCGCTCTCCCGTGCGCGCCGCGTGCAGGAAATCGACGTACCAGCCTTTGCTGCCGGGCGCCATCTCCGCGCCGCTGATACTGAGCAGGTCGGCCGCCAAGGGATCCAGCACGCGCTCGGTCAACTGGCGCCGGCCGGCAACCACATCCATCGGCACGGACAGGCTGTCAAGGATGGCGTAGAACGATTGCGTGCCAAAGCTGCCCGCCGCCAGGCCGGTCCGGTCGAACAACGCGCCCGTGCCAAACAGTATCAGGTAGCCGCCGCCGGAGGCATAGGCCAGCATGGGTTGTTGTGCAATCGGCTGCCGCCTGCCGTCGGCGTCGCGGGCGACGAACAGCGCCTTGGCGGCCGCTCCCGGCCAGGTATTGAAATCGAAGCGCCACAGATTGCCTTGCAGGTCGCCAGCGTAGGCGTAGCTCAACGCCCCGTCGCGATCGGCAACCAACGCTGGTGCGCTCAGGCCGTTGGCCAGCGAGGAGTCGGAGATGGGCGTTGCGAGGCGAAAGTAGTTCACGTTGAGCGTCCACGGCGCATCGCGCGGTTTGTCCAGCGCCAGCAGGAATAAGGCGCCCTTGCCCGCACTGCTGGCATGGCCGTCGCTGGCGTAGTTGTTCAGGCCGCTGGAGACGATGGCAAAGTATCGATAGGTGGGCAGGTCGGCGCCACGGCTGGTGCGCACCTTGGCAAGCTGCGGCGGCGTGGTGACGTTGCCCATCATCGGATCGTCGCGATCGGTGAATTCCCAGAGCGCGGCGTTTTCGTCCAGCGCTGCGGGATCGCTGATGTCCAGCGCGAAGACGCCTTGCGCACCACCGCCCATGGCCGCGACCAGGACCGTGCGCCAATTGCTGCCGATCAAAGCGTCGCCGCTGAACGAAGGGCCGTCGACATAAGCACGGTGCACATAATCGACGCTGGGCAAGCGGTTCAACACCGGCATCAAGGCGTCGGGCAAATAGGCGTAGAGTTCGCCGCCGGTGCCAGCGTCGAATGCGTGCAGCATGCCGTCGTTGGCGCCAAGGTAGATCACGGTGCGGCGGGCCTTGTGGCGTTCGCGAAAAGCCAGATAGCCTGCGTCTCGCGCAGCGCCAGATGGCGGGCCAACCAGCACGGGTGGGCTGTTGATCGTATCGCCGAGAACGCTGCTGCGGCGGCGGAACAAGCTGCCCTCATCGCTGCGGTCGCCGCGCAGGTAGGCCACACGACGCTCGCCCAGCCCATCGGCCGGCGCTGCATGAGGCGGCGGCGCCTGATCGAGCAATGCTTGCTGTGCCGCGGACAAGGCTGCCCATGCAAAGGGAATGCCGGCCAGCCGGCCGTCCCCCTGCACCACCGCAGTGAAGAGCTTGCGCGCCTCCGGCTCCGGCGAGGGCGCGCGCCCCGTTTCGCCGGTCAGCAGCGCTCCGGCGTCCCATCGCGCGGCAACGCCTGCCGGCGCCAATGCGATGCGTTCAACATGCCCGCCCCAATCGCTCGCGTCCAGCGTGGCGCTCAGCAGGTCCCCGGCAGGCGCGGCTGGCGCCGCCAGCAACAGCGAAGGCCCTGCGGTCCGCACGCCAAGGGCTGTACGGCAAGCGGCGGTCAACGGCTCACTGGCGATATCGAGCACCGGCGGCGCCGCGCGCACACCACCCGCCAGCATCGGCAGCAACATCAACAACGCAGCGATCACCAACCCCGCCCACCACCATCGCCGGCCATGTCCGGGCAACGGGGCACTATTTGCAATGCGCATATCCCCTCCTCACTCCGGCTTGACGAACACCGTCTGCAAGACCAGCTCCGTGCCCGGCCTGGCGCCGAAACCAATCACTGTCACGCGATAGCAATAAGCGACCGCGCCGCCTGCCGACGCATCCTCGCCCGGCTGATGGCACTCCATGCGCTCGATCACATAGCGCGGCCGCTTGAACGGCAGCACGCCTTTGGCCGTCGGCATCGTCGCTCTGGTATGGTCGCCGTAGCCCTGCGTGCAGGCGCCGTCGTCCTCGATCCCGGACAAATCCACCCGCTGCCAGACGGGCGCCCTGTCGCAGGCGCTGACCTCCGCCGTGCCGCTCTGGATATCGCGCTCCGCATCCGCCAAGGCATCCTCCGCCGCCTGAAACGCCACATCCCGATCGCGCTCGCCACGCGCAGCCTTCTCACCCTGCAAGCTCATTTGCGCCGCCGACACGCCCAGCAGCATCGCCAGGATCAACATCATCAGGCACATCAACACAACCGCGCCTCGCTGCCGTTGCGCCGCCATGACCTAGCCGCTCCGATTGCGCAAGGCCACCGTCATGCCGACCACCCGGCGCGCCCGTGTGCGCTGCGACGGCGGCAGCGTCGCCTCCACGATGCGCACACCTTCATCGTCGCCATGCGCATCGGAATAAGCGGGGCCGAACAGATCGAAGCGTGTCGTCGCCGTGTCGGCGCGCGTATTGCTCTCGCCGTGCAGCAGCAGGGCCACCCTGACGCTGCACACGCGCTTCCAGAAGGTCTTGCGATGGAAATCGCGCAAGCGCTCGGCGGGCGTGGCGCCGGTCAGCACCAGCGCGGCATCCATCGCATTGATGTTGCTGGCGTTGACATACGCATTGGGAATGCCGTCGGCCGGCGTATCGGTATCGAGCCCATACAGCACTTGAAAGGAATCGACGCCGCGCACGATGGCGTCCGCGCCCCAGCCGGAGGCGCCGCGGTATTTGCAGCGCAGTTCGGCCTCGCCAGCGCCGTCGTCGGCGACGTAGAAGATGCTCCAGCCGCGCGCATCGGCCGCGTCGGGAACGGCGACGCCGAAGCCCGCGCAATTGAGGCTGGAACCGTCGCCATTGCCGCCCACGCCGGAACCGGAAAAGCGCAGGGCCAGCACATCGCTGCCGTGCGCCACCGCCGGCAACGTCGCCGAGATATCCGCGCCGCCCCGGCTGATGCTGCGCGCGTCCAGCCCGGCGATGGACGCCGGCGCATCGGTGTCCAGTTCCACCGGCGCGGCCTTGCTGTCCCAGTTGACATAAGCGCCCTGCCGTATCGCCCGCGCCATGATGTCGAGCGCATGGCGGCCACCGTCGTTGAGCCCGGCGTTGTCGCTGTGATTGCGGTAATTGCTGCCGGCCGACAGCAGCAGGCCGCTGGCCAACAGGGTCACGATCAAGCCCAGCGCTACCGCGATGACGAACTCGACCACGGTCCATCCGCGCGCGCTCATAGCATTGCCGCTCATCGCGTTGCTCCAACCGCCACGGCGACGGCCGGCGCGAATGCGCCGCCGGCGTCCTTGCGCGGCGTACCGTCGGGATTCTTGCCGCGCCATCCCACCTTGACCACCACCGGCGCGCCCGCAGCGCCGCCGCAAGTCCAGCCGGGCTTGACGCTGCCGTCGCGGCAGACCTGTATGCGGCCCGCAGGCAGATGCTGGCTGACCTGCACTTTCGCTTCGTACAGGTCGAACATTGCCAGCTGCGCGCTGTCGCACGCGCCGCCGTAGCATAGGGCCGACGGCGCCGGCGGATCGGGTTCGGCCAGCGCATCGTAGTCCAGCATCAGATAGGGATTGGCGCCATCGGCCAGGTGCATTTGCGCGGCGTTGGCGCGCATGCGTTCGGCCAGGCCGGCCGCCACGTAGGTCGCCTGCGACAGCAACGCGGCTTGATGCCGCATGCGCAGGGCCGTCAACTGCATCGCCACGCCGCCGACGATGCCGACCGCCAGCAACAGCACGGCGATCAGGATTTCCAGCAGCGTAAAGCCGTGCATCAAGGCGCGTGTGCGCATGGCACACCTCCGCAAGTCGACAAGGACAGTGCTAGAAGTTAGCAGCGACGACTGTAGAGGATATGAGGTGTATCAAAGGTGCGTCAGCCGTAGGCCGGTCGCCAACGAACCGGAAACTAAGCCTTACGCGGCTTGCGTTCCTGTCCGACTTCGGCGATCGCGTCCTGGAACTCGGCCAGGTCTTCGAAGTTTTTATAGACCGACGCAAAACGGATATACGCGATCTTGTCGAGGCGCTTCAGTTCCTGCATCACCAGCTCGCCGATGTAGCCCGTGTCGACTTCGCGCTGGCCGCTGGTCAGCAGTTTTTCTTCGATCGACAGTATCGCCGCGTCAACGGCGGGCGCCGCCACGGGACGTTTGCGCAAGGCCAGCGTCAGGCTGCCGCGCAGCTTAGCGGCCGCATACTCGGTGCGGCTGCCGTTCTTCTTGACCACATACGGCATCACCAGTTCGATGCGCTCATACGTGGTAAATCGTTTATCGCATTTTCCGCAGCGCCGGCGCCGGCGTATGGAATCCCCTTCCTCGGATACACGCGTATCGAGAACCTGGGTATCTTCATGCTGGCAAAACGGACATTTCATATTGGCGCTATTCGGTGACGCGACACCGGCACAGGCCGGCGTCGCGGTACTACAGATTACTTGGCGTAGACAGGGAACTTGTCAGCCAGAACCTTCACGGCCGCTTTCACGCGCTCGATGGTCGCTGCGTCGTGCGGGTTGTCCAGCACGTCGGCGATCAGGTTGCCGACTTGTTCCGCTTCCGCTTCCTTGAAGCCACGGGTGGTGAAGGCAGGCGAACCCAGGCGGATGCCGGAAGTCACGAATGGCTTCTGCGGATCGTTAGGGATGCCGTTCTTGTTGCAGGTCATGTGAGCCGCACCCAGGATCGCTTCCGCTTCCTTGCCGGTCAGGTTCTTAGGACGCAGGTCCACCAGCATCACGTGCGACTCGGTGCCGCCGGAAACGATACGCAGGCCACGCTTGATCAGGGTCTTGGCCAGCACGTCGGCGTTGATGACGACTTGTTGCTGGTAAGCCTTGAACTCAGGCGTCAGCGCTTCCTTGAACGCCACTGCCTTGCCGGCGATGACGTGCATCAGCGGGCCGCCCTGGATACCTGGGAAGATAGCCGAGTTGATGGCTTTCTCGTGCTCGGCCTTCATCAGGATGATGCCGCCGCGTGGGCCGCGCAGCGATTTGTGCGTGGTCGAGGTGACGAAGTCGGCGTGCGGCACCGGGTTAGGATACAGGCCGGCGGCGATCAGGCCGGCGTAGTGCGCCATGTCGACCATGAAGTAAGCGCCAACGGCCTTGGCGACGGCGGCGAAACGCTCGAAGTCGATCTTTTTCGAGAACGCCGAGGCGCCGGCGATGATCAGCTTAGGCTTGTGTTCCTTGGCCAGCGCTTCCATGGCGACGTAGTCGATGTCTTCTTCGGCGGTCAGGCCGTAGGAGACGACGTTGAACCACTTGCCGGACATATTCAGCGGCATGCCGTGGGTCAGGTGGCCGCCTTCGGCCAGCGACATGCCCATGATGGTGTCGCCTGGTTTCAGCACGGCGAAGAACACGCCCTGGTTGGCTTGCGAACCCGAGTTAGGCTGCACGTTGGCCGCTTCCGCGCCGAACAGCTGCTTGACACGGTCGATCGCCAGTTGCTCGACGACGTCGACGTACTCGCAACCGCCGTAGTAGCGCTTGCCTGGGTAGCCTTCGGCGTATTTATTGGTCAGCTGCGAACCTTGCGCTTCCATGACGGCCGGCGAGGTGTAGTTTTCCGACGCGATCAGTTCGATGTGATCGTGCTGACGGGTGTTTTCTTTTTGAATTGCGCCGAACAATTCCGGGTCAACGTTGGCGAGGGTGTGATCTTTTGCGAACATGTAAAAACTCCAAATGAATTGAGTAACTTGTTACTGGCAGGTTGGATCGAATGAGGGAAGCCGATAGCGGACAGGCAGCCTCTTCGTGCATTTCCATCGATGGCTGCCCAGGCGAACGGCTGATGAAATCTCACGTTTCCCGGTGGATGCCCACCTTTCGCTGACCGGTCGCCACGCACCAAAATGGTGATGACCGGAGCTTTTCGCCAGTTACGTGAGACGTAATGGAAGCCTGATTGTAATTTATGCGCCAGTTTTGAGCAAGGAAATCATTGCTTAAAATACAATCTTATGCCGATTTTGATAGCAGAGATAAGCCATACTGCCATTTCGGCTACACTTGACCATCGTTTCCACTCCTCTTACACATTAACCGCAAGGATAGAACATGATCGTCTTCATCACCGGCGCCACCGCCGGCTTCGGCGCCGCCATGGCCCGCACTTTCGTCCAGAACGGCCACAAGGTCCTGATCAGCGGCCGCCGCGCCGACCGCCTGGAAGCGCTGTCGGCCGAACTGGGCGCCGCCGCCCGCCCAGTCGTGCTGGATGTGACCGACAAAGCCTCGATCAAGAGCGCGCTGGACGGCCTGCCGGCCGAGTGGTCGCAGATCGACGTGCTGGTCAACAATGCCGGCCTGGCGCTGGGCGTCACGCCGGCGCACGAATCGTCGCTGGAGGACTGGGACACCATGATCGCCACCAATTGCAGCGGCCTGGTCGCCATGACCCGCGCCATCCTGCCGGGCATGGTGGCGCGCGGCAGCGGCACCGTCATCAACCTCGGTTCGGTGGCCGGCGACACGCCTTACCCGGGCGGCAATGTGTACGGCGCCACCAAGGCCTTCGTCGAGCAGTTCACGCTCAACCTGCGCGCCGACCTGGTGGGCACCGGCGTGCGCGCCACCAACCTGGCGCCCGGCCTGTGCGGCGGCACTGAGTTCTCCAACGTCCGCCTGAAGGGCAACGACGCGGCCGCGGCCAAGGTCTACGAAGGCACCGAGCCGCTGACGCCGGAAGACATCGCCAACACCGCCTACTGGATCGCCACCCTGCCTGCCCACATCAACATCAACCGCATCGAGATGATGCCAACTTGCCAAGGCTACGGCCCGCTGACGATCAAGCGCAACCTTTAACCCCAAGACAAGAGGGGTCTGACCCCGTACGGGGTCAGACCCCGGCGGCTCATCGCCGTGCGGGGTTCTATTCGTAAGCGGTTGTTACAAACCTTGGCAAGTTGCCGGGAAAACGCTTTACTATCGTTTGTGCAATCTTTTGTGCGCAGTTGAAAAATCCGCACAAATAGCGGATTTGACGTGGATTTCCCCGTCGCAGCTTCAACGACAACAATAAAATCACGTAGAATGTTGCTCACTCTCACTAGTAGTCAAAATAACATGCCAGCAGAGTTTATCTGGAACGTACGGGTCTATTACGAAGACACCGACGCCGGCGGTATCGTCTATTACGCAAACTACCTCAAGTTCTTTGAGCGCGCCCGCACCGAATGGCTGCGCGCCATCCATGTCGAGCAACACGCGCTGCTGCAGCAACACGACGCCATGTTCGTCGTCAAAAGCGTCAGTGCGGAGTATCATGCGCCTGCCAGGTTGGACGACGTACTAAAATTAACACTTAGTATCGAAAAACTGGGCCGCGCCTCCATCCAGTTCGTGCAGCAAGCCTGGTGCGGCGAGCAGTTGCTGAACACCGCCCGAGTCAAGGTCGGCTGCGTCGGTTCGGACCTCAGTCCGCGCGCCGTGCCACCGTCGGTTGCAGAAAAAATGCGTAGCACCATTAAAACAGACTGAACCCATACATGAACGTCACCCAAGACCTCTCTTTCCTGTCCCTCATCACCAACGCCCACCTGATCGTGCAGTTGATCATGGCGCTGCTGTTCGTCATCTCGCTGACCAGCTGGACCTACATCTTCAGCAAGATGTTCGCGGTGCGCTCGGCGCGCCGCCTGACCATCGAATTCGAGAAAACCTTCTGGGCCGGCGGCAACCTGCACGCGCTGCACCAGAACGCCGGCAAGGACCGCGCCAACAGCGGCCCGCTGGCGCGCATCTTCGAAGCCGGTATGGGTGAGTTCATCAAGAGCAAGGCCGCCTACGCCGCCGCGCGCGAAACCATGGACGCCGGCGCAGTGCTGGACGGCGCCCGCCGCGCCATGCGCGCCGCCTTCCAGCGCGAGATGGACGTGCTGGAATCGCACCTGGCCTTCCTGGCCTCGGTCGGTTCGGTGTCGCCGTACATCGGCCTGCTCGGCACCGTGTGGGGCATCATGAACGCCTTCCGCGGCCTGGCCAACGTGCAGCAGGCCACGCTGGCCGCGGTCGCCCCCGGCATTGCCGAAGCGCTGATCGCCACCGCCATCGGCCTGTTCGCGGCGATTCCGGCCGTGGTCGCGTACAACCGTTTCGCCCACGACATCGACCGCCTGGCGATCCGCTTCGAAAGTTTTGTCGAAGAGTTCTCCAACATCCTGCAACGTCAGTCGCGTTAAGAAGGCAGAGCAATCATGGCTTCCTCTTTTTCCAGCAGCATGCGCGGCGGCCGCGGCCGCAAGTTCAAGTCCGAGATCAACGTCGTGCCCTACATCGACGTGATGCTGGTGTTGCTGATTATTTTCATGGTCATGCCTTCGGCCAATGACCCGAGCGTGGTCGACCTGCCGAGCGCGGAACGCTCCACCAAGCCGCCGAGCGACTACGTGCAGGTGATCATCAAGCCGAACGGCGCGCTGTCGATCGGCGTCAAGGGCAAGGGTGAAGAGGCGCCGGAAACCGCGCCCAACCGCGACGCGCTGGTCAAGAAGCTGCGCACCATCCACACCGACCATCCCGACTATCCGGTGCTGATCGCCGGCGACAAGGAAAGCAAGTACGACGACGTGATCCAGCTGATCTCGGAAGCGAAGAAGATGGGCATAACCCGGGTCGGCTTGTCGACCAAGTAAATCACAGTGCATACGATGAAACCCGCAACGGCAGGCGGCCCGTACAAAGTGCCGCGACAAAATGAAGGCTGGCGCTCGATCGCGCTGGCGGCGGCGATGCACGCCGTGCTGTTGCTGTTCCTGTGGGTGGGCGTCAGCTGGCAGAACAACGAGCCGACCACGGTGCAGGCCGAGATCTGGGACATGAAGGTGCAGGAAGCCGCGCCGGCGCCGCCGCAAGTCAAGCCCGAACCTGAACCCGAGCCGGAGCCGACCCCGGTGGTCAAGACCGCCCCGCCGAAACCGGTGGAGGCGCCGCCGACGCCGAAGGAACCGGACATCGCGCTGGAACGCCTGAAGGCGAAGAAAAAGCTCGAGCAGGAAAAACTCGAAGCGGCCAAGGAAGCCAAGCTGAAGAAGGAAGCCGAAGAGAAGCAGGCCAAGCTGGACGCCAAGAAACTGGCGGACAAGAAGGAAGCCGAGCAAAAGCTGAAGGACGAGAAGGAACAGGCCGAGAAGGACAAGAAGAAAGCCGCGCTGGCCGAGAAGGCCGCCAAGGAAAAAGCCGAGAAAGCCGACAAGGCCGCCCGCGACAAAGCCTACGCCGCCGAGATGAGCCGCATCACCGGCAACGCCGCCAAGGGCAGCACCGGCACCGCCGCCACCTCGACCGGCGGCAAGGTCGACGGCGGCTACCAGGCGGCGATCCGGGCCAAGATCAAGAGCAACCTGGTGTACGGCACGGTCGACGATACGCTCAGCGCGACCTACCAGATCACCCAGCTGCCGACCGGTGAAATCATCGGCGTGCGCAAGATGAAGAGCAGCGGCTCGGCCGCTTACGATAGCGCGATTGAAAACGCGATTGCCAAATCGTCACCACTGCCCAAGAAGAAAGATGGTACGGTAGAGCGCGAGTTTGTCGCCGATTTCAATATGAAGGATATGCACTGATGACCACCATGAATAAACTGAACCAAGTGATCCTGTCCGCCGCCCTGGCGCTGGCCGCCGGCGGCGCCTCGGCGCAGATGCGGATCGAAATCTCCGGCGTCGGCAGCAACCAGATCCCGGTCGCGGTGGCCGGCTTCGCCGACGAGAACATCGCCCCGCAACAGATTTCCGCCATCATCAAGGCCGACCTGGAACGCAGCGGCGCCTTCAAGCTGATCGACGCCGGCGTGATCACCAGCATGAGCAACATCGACTACGGCACCTGGAAATCCAAGGGCGCCGACGCATTGGTGGTGGGCACCGTGGCCAAGTCGGCCGCCGGCGACTACGAAGTGCGCTACAAGCTGTTCGACACCGTCAAGCAGAGCGAGCTGTCGCAGCTGAACCTGTCGCGCGCGCCGCAGTTCACCCGCCTGACCGCGCACAACATCGCCGACGACGTGTTCCTGAAGCTGACCGGCATCCGCGGCGCCTTCTCGACCCGCATCGCCTACGTCAAGGAATACGACAAGCGCCACTACGAGCTGCTGGTGGCCGACGCCGACGGCGACGGCGAACAGATGGCGCTGCGCTCGAACGAGCCGATCATCTCGCCGTCGTGGTCGCCGGACGGCACCAAGGTGGCCTACGTGTCGTTCGAGCAGAAGAAGCCGGTGGTCTACGTGCAGAACCTGATCACACGCGCGCGCACCGTCATCGCCAACGAAAAAGGCAGCAACTCGTCGCCGGTGTGGGCGCAGACCGGCAACAAGCTGGCGGTGTCGCTGTCCAAGGACGGCCATACGCAGATCTACACCGTCAACGCCGACGGCGGCAACCTCAAGCGCGTCTCCAACAGCGCCGGCATCGATTCCGAGGCCAACTTCGCGCCGGACGGCAGCATCTACTTCATGAGCGACCGCAGCGGCGGCCCGCAGATCTACCGCATGAACGGCGACGGCGGCGACGCCAAGCGCGTCACCTTTACCGGCAACTACAACATCAGCCCGCGCGTGTCGGCCGACGGCAAGACGCTGGCCTACATCTCGCGCCGCGACGGCAACTACCAGCTGTACGTGATGGACCTGGCCAGCGGCCAGGAGCAGCGCCTGTCCGACAGCACCGACGACCAGTACCCAAGCTTTGCCCCCAACGGCAAATACATCATGTACGCCACCCAGGCCGGAGGCCGCAAATCGCTGGCCGTGGTCTCGGTGGATGGACGTGTAAAACAACGCCTGACCACTCAGGCGGGCAACATCAAGGAGCCCACCTGGGGTCCATTCATGCAGTAACTTTTTAGCCTTCATCACTAGGAGAATCAAATGCGTAAACTCAGCAGCTTAGCTTTTATCGTCACCACCGCCGCCATCCTGTCCGCGTGCTCGACTCCGGTCAAGATCGCTGAGCCAGCGAAAGTGGAAGAGCGTCAAGTCGAACAGAAACCGCAGCCGCAGCCTGACACCCGTACCGTCGCCCCGGTCGAAACCAAATCGCTGGACCCGCTGGACGATCCTAAAGGCGTGCTGGCCAACCGCAGCGTGTACTTCGACTTCGACAGCTACGTCGTGCGCGACGACGGCAAGCCAGTGGTGGAAAACCACTCCGCTTACCTGGCCAAGAACAAGGCCCGCTCGATCCTGATCCAAGGCAACACCGATGAACGCGGTGGCGCCGAGTACAACCTGGCCCTGGGCCAGAAGCGCGCCGAAGCCGTGCGCAAGGCGATGACCACGCTGGGCGTGCCGGAATCGCAGATCGAAGCCGTATCGCTGGGCAAGGAAAAGCCTAAAGCCTCCGGTTCGAACGAAGAAGCATGGGCGCAAAACCGTCGTGCAGACATCGTCTACAAGTAACACAAAGCACTACCCTTTTGCCGGGTCACAGGCATAATACGGGGCGGCGCGCGGGTAACACCGCGTCCGCCCCGTTTCCTTTTTGATTTGTGTGAAAGCGCCCGACATGATGAAACTCTCCAAATCCGGCCTGAGCGCCGCCCTGCTGGCCGCGCTGACCTGGCTGCCGCTGCAAGCCCATGCCGGGCTGTTCGACGACGACGAAGCCCGCAAGGCCCTGCTCGACCTGCGCTCCAAGGTCGAATCCATGCGCGCCGAGCTGAACGCCCGTATCGACACCAAATCCGACAAGTCCAGCACGCTGGACCTGGTCTCGCAAAATGAAATGACCCTGCAGGAAGTGGCCAAGCTGCGCGGCCAGATCGAAGTGCTGAGCAACGAGCTGGCGAACGCGCAAAAGCGCCAGAAAGATTTCTACGTCGACCTGGACGCCCGCCTACGCAAGCTGGAGCCGCGCGAAGTGACCATCGACGGCAAGACCGCCCAGGTCGACCCGAACGAGCAGCGCACCTATGAGGCGGCGTGGAAAACCTTCACCTCCGGCGACTACAAGGCGGCCGGCACCGCGTTCAGCGAGTTCGTGGCGCGCTATCCGGGCTCCAGCTACGCGGCCAACGCGCAGTACTACCTGGGCAGCTCCTACTACGCCCAACGCGACTGCAAGGGCGCGATCACCGCCCAGCTGCTGGTACTGAAGAACTACGCCGACAGCCCGAAAGCGCCGGAAGCCATGCTCAACATCGCCAGCTGCCAGGCCGAGCTGAAAGACAAGGCCGCCAAGAAAACCTTGCAGGACCTGATCAAGACCTATCCTGACTCGGCGGCAGCGGTCACGGCAAAAGAACGCCTCGGCGGCAAATAATTACCCGGGGGTATTTGACAGCAAGACTCATTACCCCCTATAATCTCGCTTCTTCGGGGGTCGTTAGCTCAGCTGGTAGAGCAGCGGACTTTTAATCCGTTGGTCGCAGGTTCGAATCCCGCACGGCCTACCATTCGAAGAAAACCAAGGTTTCATACCTTTGGGTCGTTAGCTCAGCTGGTAGAGCAGCGGACTTTTAATCCGTTGGTCGCAGGTTCGAATCCCGCACGGCCTACCAAGATTCATCAGAAAAGCCAACCGTTCGCGGTTGGCTTTTTTGTTTTTGCCTGGCCTATGCTAAAGTTGGCAATTCAACAGCAAAAATTCAACGCATGCAAACCATACCGGCCCGTATGAGATACCTGCGCAATGCCGAAGCATTCTGCAGCTTCGCCTTGCCCGCCATCTTCTGCTATGACTGGCAGAGGTCAGGCGATCCTGTCGCCTGGGCGATGCGGGGAGTGGCGCTCGTGCTGATCAGCTACATCCTGCTGCAGGGCGTACTGTACTGGCATCTCAAGTTGCAGTCGGTCGTGCGGCGCCAGCCATTGCCGGCGTATTTCCAGCCGCTGTACCGCTTCTTTAAATATTCGAACTTTCTGGCCATCGCCGCTGTGGCCGCGTTGATTGCAGCGCTGAACGACACCACAGCCTCGACTGCGGACCTGATGTGGTCGTATGGTTTGCTGGCGCTCGCGGTGCTGGAGCAAATCAACTACTACCACTATCAACTGATGTACGACACGCGCGCCGCCTTCGCCTACCTGCGCCGCAACGGCCGCCTGCGCAAAGCAGCGCTGGGACTGGACCTGAAACGGTAGAAGGCAATCTACGCGCACCAAGGAGGTACCTGCGGGAACACATGCGGACACCAACACCCGACCGGAAATGAACCAGATGCGGCCACGACAGTGTCGCCGAAATGGCATCCCTGGCGATGTGTCGCGCCCAGCCTCGCACATCTGAACCAGCACGCTTCCGCGACAGGCAGATCCACGAATTCGAACTCCGTGGCTCCGTCAGCGTCCTAGCATTGCGCGAACGCAATTCGTAGTCATGACCTGCTGCTCGCCTTTGTCACCGACAACATCACCCACGAGGAGACGCTGCGCATCTATTTGTTCGACGCCACAACCTTGGTCGCCAACAGGTCAAACGTCGACCTCAAGCCCATCCGTTGGTCGCGGGTTCGAATCCCGCACGGCCTACCAAGATTCATCAAGAAAACCCACGGATTTCGGTTCGTGGGCTTTCTTGCTGCTGGTCGATTCGAGCCAACCTGGTCAGGCGGCCGTGGAACTGGAGCCGGGATCAAACCGGCGGCGTTCCACAGCGAGGACCAGCAAGACCAGTCCTGTGAACAACAGCAACAGTGTTCCTGGTTCGGGCAAGGCGGCGACCGGTGCGACCATTGCAACCGAGTAGCTGTTGGTGAAGTGCTCGGCATCGAGAAACACATATTCGTACAGTCCAAGATCTCTTGCTTCAATCACAAATTCGTTATGTATGGTGCCGTCGCCGATGAATGCGCCAGACGGTACAATGAAGGGATCGAAAGTGTTGAGAAATGGCGTGAGGTCGGGGGTATCCAACAGGACCGGTTGGCCATTAACCTTGTGATCGTCCAGATGATAGCTGCCGACCTGGTGCCCATTGAACTTCAAGATCATGTCATCGTCGGCGGCGAAGCGGGCGATGGCCGGACCACCGGTGAGTTCCGGCACGTCGAAGCGATAACGAAAATACGCCTTCGTCGGCCCGTTGGCTCCCGTGGGCACCCCGGTATAAGGACCCGCACCCCAGTACCACATCAAGCTCGCGCGTTCTGGCAAGGGGTCTGGTCCGGTGCCGTTGTAAATCACCGACGGCCGCGTAATGGGATTCGGGTAATTTCCATAGGCTGCAGTCGATTGCCAATGGACGCCGTCCAAGCTGGCCTCCCAGCCGCTGCTGCCGCTCAGCACCGGCAAGGACATATGGGCCGCGGCATTCCCCGCCGCCAGAAATGCCGCGGCGGCCAGCGCGCGGCGTAGCGCCGGCCAGGGTACTTGCAACATCGACGAAGCAACACGTTCGGTCAAGGCAGTCATGCTATTCTCCCAAGGTTAGATAAACGAAATGGGCGCCGGCAAGAAGCGATGGCGACGCCAAGCAGGCCGGCAGCGAGCAAGGCGACGGTGCCCGGCTCGGGGACGACATTGATACGAAAGGCCAAGTCGGTATGGACGGCCTCCCATGGCCCGCAGTGAGGGCCGCCATCCATGCACAGGATGCCTGCGGCGGCCACGGAGCGCTGGGCATTGAATTGTTCGGCGCCCACGCTTGCGCCGCCCAAAGCCTGGGCCCAGCTCCAGTCCGGTTGATAGTTGGCCACCGTCAGCCAGTAAGGTTTGCCAGCCTCAATGAGCAGTCCATTCTTGATGTCTGCCGTGTAGTGCAACAGCGTCGGGTTGCGCACATCGTCAGCCACGCCGACAGCGATGACGCCCAGGTATTTGGCCAGGGCGCCGGTAAAATCATCGTCGCGATTGGGCACATTAAGCAGCGCATTATTCGTCTGGAACACCAGTTCCCAACTATTGCTCGTGGCGGCTCCGCCCCACCATTCGACCCGGCTGACCGCACCGCCGCGTGCACCGATAAAATCGTCGGCCAGGACCGGCCCCGTTTCGTGGTGGTAGGACACCAGTGTCGACCCCGACGTCGGCAAGTTTTCGAAAGCGATCACACCGGCCAAGGCCTGCGCCGCCGGCCAGCAAACCATCAGCCCTAAACAGATCCGGGCTGCGCATCGTGTCATCTCGTGAAATCGATTCATTGCGCTCTCCTTGGGCTATCGTCCCGCTACAGCGGAAGGGCTATGCAAAAACAATGCCGATTTTTTTTAGCAGCCGGGCATGCCGGGAAAAACGATGCAGCGATGCGCCATCGCCGGTCGTCGCGCGCAAATATGGAAAAAAAACCGACAATGTCCCCGTGTTGACGATGCCGTTAAAGCCAGCGCATGGATACATCTGGAAATAGAGTCCACCGCACGACGGGAGGCCGCCCGAAGGAGTTGACTTGGGCGCAGGCGGCAGAGCAGGCCCAGGGCCCCCGACGTCGCTGCAAAACGACGTCGCAGCCTCGACTGCGGACCTGCATAGTCCCATCAGGGTTCTTGCGCCCCTTCAAATACCATCAGCCTGCGGCTGTCATACTTGGGCCGTAGCGTCATTTTGCTGTCGTTGGCAGTCGTGTCAAACCAAGCGCAGCAGAGGTTCTCGCCTGCGCGGGAACGACGAACCACCATTATTCGCGGCTACATCAAGAGCCAGCCACTTCGACGCTTGACGTTGCGGGTTTGAGGCGCGGATGCATGAACGCTTGCCTGATGCTGCCCAGCAGCGCTTCATGGTCCCACGGCTTGGTATAGAAGCGGTCGACGGCGCCCCGGTTGACGGCCGCCATCATGTCTTCCAGGTTGGTCTCGCCGGACAAGACTATCCTGAACGTGTCCGGATACATGGCTTTCACCTTGTCCAGGAACTCCGTGCCCGCCATGTCCGGCATGCTCTGGTCGCACAGGATGACATGAATTTCATGCTGAGCCAGCAACTCGAACGCCTGCGCCCCCGATTGCGCCAGCAGCACACTGTATTGCTCGCCACCCAGTTCGGCTGCCAGCAGTTCGCGCATAAAGGGGTCGTCGTCGACGATCAGCAAGGTTTGCCGCGTCATGCTCGGCTTCACCAACGGATCCAGCGTCTTGCGCAGCACCATCAACTGGGTGATCTGCGCGGCCGGCAAGGGGCGGCTGATCAGGTAGCCCTGGATCTGGTCGCACTGGTGGCGCAGCAGATAGGCTTGCTGGGCCTCCGTCTCGACGCCTTCGGCGATCACCATCAGGTTCAGGCTGTGCGCCATCGTGATGATGGCCAGCACGATGGCGGCGTCGTCGGGGCTGCTGGTCACGTCGCGGATGAAGGCGATGTCGATCTTCAGTTTGTCGATCGGGAAACGGCGCAGGTAGGCCAGGCTGGAGTAACCGGTGCCGAAGTCGTCGATCGACACTTTGACGCCACGCTCGCGCAGGTTGCGCAGGCACACGATGGTGCGCTCGGTGTTGAGCATTAACGACGTCTCCGTCAACTCCAGTTCCAACAGTCCGGCAGGAAGCTCGTTGTCGGCCAAGGCGCGCGCGATATCGGCCTCCAGATCGCCTTCGATGAACTGGCGCGCGGCAACGTTGACCGAGACCTGGACCGGCCCCACCTCGCCCAGCTGCCATTCCTTGATTTGGCGGCAGGCGGTCGCGATGACCCAGCTGCCGACTCGAACGATCAAGCCGCTCTCCTCCAGCACGGGAATGAACAATCCCGGCGCCACCAGCCCGTGGTCAGGCCGGGCCCAGCGCAGCAACGCTTCCAGCCCGACCACCGCGCCGGTGGTCAGCGATACCTTGGGCTGGTAGTGCAGCTCGAATTCCTCGCGCTCGATGGCCTTGCGCAGCGCGCTCTCCAGGTCCTGGCGTTGCAGCACGTCGACATTCATTTGCGCGGTGAAGAAGCGGTAGGTGTTGCGGCCGGCGTGCTTGGCCTGGTACATGGCGGTGTCGGCATACTTGATCAAGGCGTCAGGATCGTCGCCATCGTCCGGATGGATCGTGATGCCGATGCTGGCCGTCATGATCACTTCGTAGCCTTGCAAATTGAACGGCGGGTGCAGCGCGTCGCGGATCTTGGCGGCGACCTGGGCAGCGCCCTGGTGGCCTTGCTCCATCACCAGTATCAATCCAAACTCGTCGCCGCCCAGCCGTCCGATGGTGTCGCGCATGCGCACGCAGGTCATCAGGCGATTGCTGAACTGGATCAACAGTTCGTCGCCGATGGCATGGCCCAAGGTGTCGTTGACGTTCTTGAAGTGGTCGAGGTCGATGAACATCACCGCCACCTTCCAACCTTGATGGCTGGCCAAGGCGATGGTCTTGCGCAGCGTCTCGTAGAAAAAGGTGCGGTTCGGCAGGCCGGTCAAGGCGTCGTGGTTGGCCTGGTGCTGCAGCCGTTGCTGCGCCTGCTTGCGTTCGGTGATGTCGCGCACCACGCTGACGATGATCCAGTCGCTCCCGGACGGCATGGCCTGGCGGCTCACCTCCACCTGGATCAGCGTACCGTCCTTGCAATGCAGCGCCGTTTCGCTCAATTGCGTGCTGGCCTGGCCGGAGATCACGGTGTCGTACACGTGCGTCAGTTCATCGCGCGTAACCGCGCCCAGCGCTACCGGCCCCAGCGCCAGCATTTCGGCGCGCGTATAGCCCAGCATGCGGCAACTGGTGGCGTTCACCTCGACGAAACGCAGCGAGTCGCGACTCACCAGCATGATGGCATCGGCGGTGGCGTCCATCGCGGTGCGGAAGCGTTGCAGATCGGCCGTGCGTGCCGCCACCTGCTGCTCCAGTACGAAACTATGTTCCTGCAAATCGCCGAAAGCCTTCAGGCGCAACAGATTGCGCACACGCAGCCACAATTCCGTGCGATCGACCGGCTTGGTCAGGAATTCCTCCGCGCCCGCTTCGAGCCCGGCAAGCCGGGCGCCGCGCTCGCCATGCGCGGAGATCATAATGATGGGAATGTTGGCAGTGGCCGGGTTGGCCTTGAGGATGCTGGCGACCTGGTAGCCGTCGATGCCGGGCATCATGATGTCAAGCAGGATCAGGTCGGGGGCCGAATGGGCCACCGAGTTCAGCGCTTCCTCACCGCTGGCGACGCTTTCGGTCTGGTAGCCTTCGGGGCGCAGCAGCACCGCCAGCAGACGGCGGTTTTGGGCTTCGTCGTCGACGATCAGGATGGTGGGGGCTACCACGCTCATATCTTGCCGCCGTCGGCAGACAGGATATCGATCATTGAGGCATCGCACCCCGCCTGCTCATAACCGCCGTTACTAAAACCCTTCGTATACATGGACGCCTTCCAGGGCACTGCAACTCGGCAAGAATGTAGTGGATTACGTGACTGCCGAGCGGGCTCGCAGATTGGCGCCGAACAGCACTGGATGACGAACAGGCCGGTGGCAAGGAGGAGAGGGAAATTCAATATAACAGGATTCGGCTGCGCCCCATGTCTTCGTTGGCAAAAAAAACGCCAGCTCCGGCACTGGCGAAGTGAACGTGCGCCGACCGGTGTAGTAACCGATATTCGAGAATGTTGGAATGCTGTTCGAGTTCGCAGCGTTATTAAGCCATTTGATAGCCCAGTTGCCGGTCAGCGTCTGCCCGGCAAGCATAACCCAGGATAACTTCCTGATGCATTTTGACAACACTTAATTGTTAAAGCACAAGGCGCCGTGTATTGTGGTGTTTCTGCTGCCGTCCGACTTCCGAGATGAAACCGTTCCCCACCCTGCGCCCGCGCATGACAGACCTTAGCCCCGGCTGGCTGGTCGCCTTGGCCCTGACCGCCTGGCATCCCGCATCGCATTCCGCTGCCCAGCCTGAGGACGAAGACCTCGCCCTGTACGGCATGGACCGGTCCGCCATCAGCCTGGCCACCGGCTCGGCCCAGCTGCTGCGCCGCGCGCCGGCCGTCGCCTCCGTGATCACGGCCGACGATATCGCCGCCACGGGCGCGACCGATCTGGACCAGGTGCTGGAAACCGTGGCCGGCATCCATGTCACGCGCACGGCGACGCTGTATGCGTCCAATTACATCATCCGCGGCATCGGCGCGGGCGGGGTCACCAATCCCCAGGTGCTGGTCATGCTCAACGGCCTGCGGATGAGCACGGACTTCAACGGCGACAAAGGCAATATGTGGACCAGCATGCCGCTGACGAACGTGGCGCGGATCGAAATCATCCGCGGCCCCGGCTCGGCCCTGTATGGCGCCGATGCGTTTGCCGGCGTCATCAACATCATCACCAAGACGGCGGAGCAAATGCCGGGGCTGCGCGTGGGCGCGCGCGCCGGCTCGCTCAATACGCGCGAAGCCTGGCTTGAATATGGCCACAAGCAAGGCCAGCTGGCGATCGCGACCTATCTGCAAGTGGGCCGCACCGACGGCCCCGACGGCGCCGTCGAGGCCGATGCGCAAACCCTCAACGATCGCCGCTTCGGCACCCACGTCAGCAAGGCCCCGGGCCGGCTGAACGCGGGCTACCACGCGATCGACGGCAGTGTCGACCTGAGCTGGCAACGCTGGCGCTGGCGCAGCAACCTGAAATGGCGCAGTGACGTCGGTACCGGCGCCGGCGTCAATTCGGCGCTCGATCCCGACCACAAGACCCGCAGCGGCGAAGCGGTCAGCGAGCTGTCCTGGACCGCGCCCGACTTTGCCACTGACTGGAGCGTGGGCGGCTCGCTCAGCTACATGTTTTTCACCGAACAGTCGCCGGACGGACTGGGCCTGTTTCCGGCGGGCGCGCGCATCGGCCCGAGCTTCTTCCCGAACGGCATGATCGGCGGGCCCGGGCGCTGGGAACGCAATCTGCGCAGCTCGGCCTTTGCCAGCTACAGCGGCTGGAACCGGCATGCGCTGCGCCTGGGCGCGGGCCACGACGACCTGTATCTGTACCAGGTCAGCACGATGAAGAACTTCCTGATCAATCCGGCGGGCATCCCGGTACCGTCCGGCGCGGTCGTCGACTACGGCGCCATCCAGCCGCACATCCGGCCCCAGCGCCGCAAGATCAACTATGTCTACGCGCAGGACGAATGGCAGTTCGCCCGCGACTGGGCATTGACGGCCGGCGTGCGGCACGACGATTACTCCGACTTCGGCGGCACCACCAACCCGCGCCTGGCGCTGGTGTGGGATGCCGACCTGAACGTCACGGTCAAGCTGCTGCACGGGCGCGCCTTCCGCTCGCCCAGCTTCAACGAACAGACCGGCATCAATCCGGTCAACATGGGCAACCCGGAGGTGCGTCCGGAGAGCATCGCCACCACGGAAGCGGCGCTGGCCTGGCAGGCGCGCGCCGACCTGTCCATCAATCTCAGCCTGTTCCGCTATGCGATGAAGGACCTGATCCGCTCCGTGGCGAACCCGGCGCCGGCGCCAGGCGCCGCCTACCAGAACAGCGGCAGCGTGAACGGCAACGGCGGCGAAGTCGAACTGACCTGGGAGCTCGATCCGAACCTGCGCTGGCAAGCGAACTATGCGCGGCAGAACGCGCGCGACCAGGCCACCGGCCGCGATCCGGGCTACGCGCCGCGCCACCATGCCAACAGCCGGCTGGACTGGGACTTCAGTCCGGGCTGGCGTCTCAGTCCGCAGCTGAACTGGGTCGCCGGCCGGCGCCGCGCGGCCGGCGACGCGCGCGCCCCGATCGCCGACTACCGCACCGTGGACGCCACCCTCACCCACCCGCTGCCGCACGGCTGGACCGTCTCCGCCACCGTGCGCAACCTGTTCAATGCCGACGCGCGCGAACCCAGCCTGGCGCCGGGGCTGGCGCTGCCGTTCGATATTCCGGTCTCGCCTCGCGCCCTGGCGGTGCAGCTAAGCGTCAAGCTTTAACTGCTTTTTCAAAAACGCAAAGATGCGCGGATCGTGCGAGTAGGCCGCGTTAAACCGCAGGCAATGGCCGGCGCTGTTGTTGACGCTAAACACATTGCCCGGCGCGTAGAGTATGCCGGCCGCCAGTCCCGCGCTGGCGATCGCCGACGCGTCCAGGTCCGGCCCGCCCCGCACCCATAGAAACGGCCCGCCCGCCGGCTCGGCCCATGGTTCCAGGCCGCAGTCGCGCAGCCGCTTGCGCACCGACACCGCCGCCTTCCGCAAGCGCTGCCGGATCGCTTCGGTGTGCTTGCGGTAGCTGCCGTCGAGCAGCAGCTTGCAAATGAGGTGGGCCGACAGTTCGTTGTTGCCAAACGTGGTGGCCAATTTCAAATCCAGGATGGCTTCCACCCACTCCGCCTTGGCCGCCAGAAAGCCGCAGCGCGTCGCGCCCGACAAGGTCTTGGAAAAGCTGCCGATGTAGATCACCCGCTGCAACTGGTCCAGCGCGGCGAGCCGCACCGCAGGGCGTTCTTCCAGGTCGGCAAAGGTGTCGTCCTCGATGATGTCGAAGCCATGCTGCCGGCTCAGCAGCAGTATCTGGTGCACCACCGCGGCGGAAAAGGAAATGCCGGTCGGATTTTGCAGCACCGTGTTGGTGATGTAGAGCCGGGGCCGATGCCGCGCCAGTTCCAGTTCGAACTGCTGCATGTCCGGCCCGTTCGGCGTGAGTGGAATGCCGACCACGTTGACCCGGTGCGCGCGCAGGCTGGCCTGGAAATTGAAGTAGCACGGGTCGTCCACGAAGACGGTATCGCCAGCCTGCACCAGCAGGCGGATGGCGAGGTCGAGCGCCTGGCTGCCGCTGTCCGTCAGCACGATACTCTCCAGCGGCGCCTCGATGCCGCGCCCGCCCAGATGGCGCTGCAACTGTTGGCGCAGCGCGCGGTAGCCGGCCGGCTCGCCGTAGGAGGTCAGCGCGTCGCCCGGTTCCCGGCGCAGCGTGCCCAGCCCGCGCCGTATGCCTTCATCGTTCAGGTAATCGGGCGGCAGCCAGCCGCAGCCGGGACGCAAGGCGTGGCTCGGCAGCTGCAAGGCGTTCCTCAGCATCCAGAATTCATCGACCTTGCGTTGCGGTGCGCTGGGCGCGCGGCCTATCTCCAGCACCTGCCTCGGCGTGGAGACGAAGAAGCCGGACTTGGCCCTGGAGACTGCCAGCCCCTGCGCCACCAGCCTGTCATAGGCTTCCACCACGGTCGATTTGGAGATCCTGCAGTCCAGCGCGAAGCTCCTGATCGACGGCAGCCTGGCCCCCGGCGTGAGCTCGCGCGCCGCGATCGCTGCGGCGAAATAGTCGACCACCTGCGCGACCACGCTTTGCCCGGCATCGGCGGATCGGTGGAATCGGTGCATCTGTCATGCTCCTTGTACCAGTACAGTATCGAGTATTGTACCCAATCTGTACCTTACGCGACCGACAGGCGAAACTCTAGAATCGACGCCATCTGAACTCTTGGGGCAGGCTGTGCGTAAGGAATATTTGAAGGGCATGGCGCTGTGCCTGGCCGCCGCAGTAGCGTGGGGCGTATCGTTTCCGATCATGGGACAGGCCTTGCTGCGCATGGACCCGTTTAACTTCACGGCGTTTCGCTACAGCGCGGCGGCCGCCATCCTGCTGGCGATTCTGTTTTACAAGGAAGGCGGCGCGGCGCTCAGGCTGCACGGCGAGCGCTATGTGCTGGCCTGGGCCCTGGGCTCCTGCGGCTTTTGCGGCTACGGCTTCTTCATCTTTCACGGCCAGCAGTTGGCGGGCAAATCCGGCGCCCTGTCCGCGTCGGCGATGATCGCGACCACGCCGATGCTGACGCTGGTGCTGAACTGGGCGATACGCGGCATGCGCCCTTCGGCGGTGGCGTTCGGCTGTATCGGGCTGTCGTTCTATGGGGTGTTGCTGGTGGTGTCCGGCGGCGCGCCGGCCAGCTTGCTGCATCACGGCGTCGGCAGCGACTCGGCCACTTTTCTGCTGCTGGGGGCGGCATGCTGGGCGCTCTACACCTTGGGCGCCTCGTTCTTTCCCGGCTGGAGCGGCTATCGCTATTCGGCGATCACCACCGGCCTCGGGCTGACCACCATCCTCGGCGCCGACTTCGCCTTGCAAGCGCTGGGCTACATTCCGCGCCCCGCCATCACGGCGCTGCCGGCCTTGCTGCCCTATCTGGCGTACATGGTGCTGGTCGCCGGCGTGCTGGCGGTGCTGTGCTGGAACCTGGGCAACAAGATCATCACGCCGACCAATGGCGTGCTGTTCCTGGACGTGGTGCCGCTGACCGCCTTCGCGGTGGAAGCGCTGGCCGGCACGCCGATCGCAGCCGGCCAGCTGCTGGGCGCGGCGTGCACCGGGGCGGCGCTGGTGTTGAACAATCTGTACCAGCGCCGCCGGTCGATCATCCTTCCGAGTTCGCGCCCAGCGTAATGTGGACCGTGAGTTCCCGCGCCGTGTTCGGGAAATACTTGTTGACGCCGAAATCGGCACGGTTCAGCTTGACCATGGCCTCGAACCCGGCTTCGCTCTCCTTGCCCATCGGGTCGCGCTTGATCTTGTTGATCTTGCCGTCGAGGACCACGGCCTTGGTCACGCCATGCACCGACAGGTTGCCGCTGATCTTGAGGCTGTCCATCGGTCCCTTGACGATCTTGGTGCTCTGGAAGGTGATGTCGGGGAAGGCGGCGGCATCGAGGAATTCCGCGCTCACCAGCTGACGGTCGAGGGCGGGAACGGCGGTGTGGACGCCGTCCACCGCCAGCTTCACCATGACCGAGGACTTGCCCAGGTCCTCGTCCAGCACCAGCTTGCCTTCGATTTTCTCGAAACGGGCCACCGGATTGGTAAAGCCATGATGATCCCAGCTAAAGACCACAGCGCTGTGGTTGGGGTCGATCGTCAGCGTCTCGGCGCTGAAGGCCGGCAGGGTGAACAGCGAGAACAGCGGCAGCAACAGGTATTTCATCGGGTACTCCTTCATGTGTGGGGAGCCATCACAATGCAGGCGGCCCGGCCATAAGTCCTGAAATTGGCCTGAAATCGGCCTGAAATCGTTCTGAAATTCCCTGAAAAGCCCCGCAGGCGGCCGCGCTATAATCCACTCCTGTCAAAAATACAAAAATACCGGAGCACAATGGAAACTTCAGCGGCTGCAAAGCTACGCGTCGGCGCGTGGTGCGTCGATCCCGCCCTGGGCGAGATCGGCCGGGACGGCGACACCGTACGGCTCGATCAGCGCACCATGCGCCTGTTGCTTTGCCTGGCGGGACGTCCCGGCCAGATCGTCAGCGCCGACGAGCTGCTGAGCGAAGTCTGGCCGGGCGTCATCGTCACGCCGGACTCGGTGTACCAAGCGATCGCATCGCTGCGCCGCGTGCTGGGCGACGATCCCAAGCAGCCCGGCTACATCGTCACCGTGCCGCGCCAGGGTTACCGGCTGGTGGCGGAAGTGAGCCCGTGGAGCGAACCGGTAGCAGCCATCCCGACTCCGCCCCGCCCTGCACGGCCGTCCAACGCCTCGCGCAGCCGCCTGGTTTTTCTGTTGACGGCCTGCATCCCCATCGTGGTCGGCATTGTTTTCTGGCTGCACAACACGCTGGCGAACGAGCCGCACCCGGCGGCTCACGCGGTGGCAACGCAGAAATCCATCGCCGTGCTGCCGTTTGCGGATCTGACGGAAGGCATGAGCAACGAGACCTTTGCCGACGGCATGACCGAAGAACTGATCGGCAGGTTCAGCAAGATACCGGGCATGAAGGTGCCGGCGCCCAGCGCCACGTTTTATTACAAGGATAAGCAGATGCCGGTCGCCGACATCGCCAGCAAGCTGGGCGTGGCCTACATCCTGGACGGCAGCGTGCGCAAATCCGGCAACACCTTGCGGGTCGCGGCGCGCTTGATGAAGGCCGACAACGGCTTCGTCATCTGGTCGGAGACCTATGACAAGCCGGTCGACGACCTGTTGATGGTGCAGGACGATATCGCCGACGCTGTCACCAAGGCTTTGAAGACCACCATCGGCCAGGGCACAGGCGGCTGAGCGGACCTGCTAGGCCGCCAATGGACGCAGGCCGATCTTCCCGGTAGCGAACTGGACTGCGCGTCCGAGCGGCGCCTCCACCCAGCGGAAGAACGCCGCTCCGGCCGCCAGGCTGGAGGCCCAGGCCAGCAGCATGCCCAGCCCCTGCCACGCCGGCCCGGCCGGAACGAAACGGCTGAACGCGGCGTTGACCAGCAGGCAGACCGGGAAGTGGATCAGGAACACCGAATACGAAATCCGTCCCAGGCCGTTGACCACGCCCCAGGCGCGCCCGGTCGCCACCGTTTCAGCGCGGCCGAACAAGTACAGCAGGCAAGCGACCACCAGCGCCAGCGCGATGCGGCTGCGGAAATCCAGGAACAAGGCGGCCGACACCGGCAACAACGCCATCGCCAGCAGCATGGCGACGGCGCCGGGCTGGCGGCAACGATCGCTGGCCCACCACGCCAGCATGCCCAGGCCATAGCTGCCGAAGAAATACGGCGCCCAGTTGTCCCAGTCGGCATCGAGGTTGAAATACAGCAGCGACAAGGTGACGCCCAAGGCCGTCAAGGCCGGCATCAGCCACAGCATCCGGCGGCGGCCGGTGGCGCGGCCGGCCAGCCACAGCGCCAGGGCCGTGACTGCATACAATTGGAAATCGATGGCGACATACCAGGCGCCGGCCGACAGCGACGGATAGCCCAGCACGCCATGCAGCAGCAGCGCGTGGGCGCTCAGCTGGCTCAGGGTGGCCGGCGCGGAGACCGAACTGTGCGTCATCCAGTTGCCGGCCCAGGCGGAAGCGACGGCGGCCAGCAAGGTGGCGGCCATGAACGGCGGCGCCAGTTTGGTGTAGCGGCGCCAGATCGCCCCCAGCGGATCGGACAGGCCGGACCGGCCGGCAGGCGACAGCGATTTCGCCACCAGGAAGCCGCTGACGACGAGAAATACTTGCACGGCAATGCGCGCACTGCCGCTCAGCCAATCGATCAACGCCGGCAACAGCGGCCGCACGTGATCCGACATAGGCCCATAAAATGCCAAATGATGCAAAACAATCAACTGCGCTGCACCGGCTTTCAACAGATTAATCAAACCAAACTGCGGCTGGACCGCTTCTTGCGCGCCAGCCCCTCCACTTGTTACATTCATCCCCATCCCTAACCATCCGGCGTATGCCGACCGGCCGCCATGATAGCCGAGGTTGCTTACTTGATGGCGCTAGCTTGGTGAGAATGTGCGTATTTCCGCAGCATCATCCCTTCCGCATGGGTTGAATTTTGCCGTACATCAACGTCCGCCACAGCCACTCCAGCGGGCCGAAGTGGTAATGCCGCAGCCACCGGGCGCTCAGCACCATCTGCGCCACGTACACGCCTATGCCGAGCAGGAACACCGGCGCGGCGCCGAGCTTGCCGAACTGCCCCAGCCCGTAGCCGAAAAAGACAAAGCCGAAGATCAGAGATTGGGCGATGTAGTTGGTGAAGGCCATCCGTCCCAGCGGCGCGAAGCTGCGCAGCAGTCCGCGCTGCGTCAGCCAGATCACCGTCGCGGCATAGCCGGCGGCCAGCAGCGACTGGCCGACGCCGGTCGCCACATCCTGGATGCACAATGCCGCCCCGCCTGCCACGCCGACCAGCGCGATGCCGGCCCACAGACGCAGGTGCTCGCCCGGCCGTTGCATGACGCCGGTCCGCCACGCCAGCGCGCCCAGCAGGAACAAGGCCAGCGTCCTCGGGATCACATACAGATGCAAGGGCAGCAGATAAGGCAACTCACTCAAGCTGAAGCGGCATATCTGCGCGTAGCTGCCGGAGGCGTAGACCCGGTCGGCCAGCGCGACATGCTGCTCAAACCAGGCCGGATCCGGCCACGGTATGCCGACCGGCACCACGCCGATGAACAGATAGAGCGCGAACATGCCGGCCGCCGCCACCGCCAGCGCCCACACCGGCGCCGCAAGCAAGGGCAGCACCAGCAGGCCGCCGAGCGCATATTCGGTCAGGATGTCGCCGTTCCAGATCAGCAGCAGGTGCGCCAGGCCGAACGCCAGCAGCACGCCCAGCCGCCGCGCCAGCCAGTAGAACGGCCGCCCGCTGCGGGACAGGCGCTCGAACTGCACCGCCAGCCCAAGGCCGAACAGGAAGGAAAACACGGCGAAGGCCTTCATCTCGAACCCGACGCGCACCAGCGCCTCAACCAGTTTGTCCAGCATGCCCAGGCCAGGATCGGGCGGCAGGAACTGCTGGAAGATCGACACCCGGAATTCCGACACCAGGTTCACCGCCAGCACGCCGAACAACGCGATGCCGCGCAGGATATCGATGGCGTCGATGCGTTCGCCCGCGCCGGCCTGGCCCGTCATCAGCGACGGAACTTTTTCGGCTGGCGCTTGCGCAGGGCGGAGTTTTGATCCTGCAGCATCGCGTCCACGCGCTCGGACGCCTGGCGCGACAGCAGTTGCGCCCGTTCCGTATCGGGGAAATATTCCGGCTGCCGGTAGGCCAGCCACGCGTAGGCCGAATACAGGCGGCAGGCATCCTCCACCTCCTGCAAGGACATGTAGTGCAGCGGCGCCTGCTCCGCCTTGATCCACGTGATTTTCTTGGCGGCCAGCGCCGTCGCCCAGTGCTCCCACGCGCGCTGCAGCGACGGCACCTTGGACGAGATCGGCACCAGCGACAGCGCGAACTTCTCCGCCACCGTCAGCTCCAGCGTATCGAGCCAGGCCGCGCGCTCGAACTGGTCCTCGGTGATGCGCGGATAGAAGAAGCCATCCGGCACGTCGATGTTGTGCACGAAGCGCTTCAACAGCTTGGCCAGAGCATGCTCGTTGGTCACCGACGAAATCCGGTGCAGATGCTCCAGCGTCGGCGCCACGGCGAAGCCGGTGGTCTTCAGCGGCACCGGCTTTTCCCTCAGCAGCGAGCGCACCACGTTGTGGGTCTCGTTGTCGTAGCCGGCCACCAGGCCTTCCTCGTGCACGCCGAAGCGCCCTGCCCGGCCGGCGATCTGGCGCGCCAGCGCGGCCGGGATCTCTTCCTCTTCATAGCCGTTGTACTTGACCGAGGTGGTCATGACGATGCGCGCGATCGGCATGTTCAGGCCCATCGCGATGGCGTCCGTGCCCACCACCACGTCGGCGGCGCCTTCGCGGAAACGCTGCGCCTGCGCGCGCCGCACCTCCGGCGACAGATTGCCGTAGACGGTGGCCACCGACAGGCCCAGCTCGGTCACCATGTCGCGCCACATCAGCACCTCGCGGCGCGAGAAGCAGATCACGGCGTCGCCGCGGCGCAGATTGCTCAGCTTGCGCACGGCGGTCGGCTCCACCGACAGCGGGCCTTTGCGCTTGAGCACGTGGACTTCCAGCTCGCAGTCCAGCCGCGCCGCCAGCACCTCGATGGCGCGCCGCGCTTCCGGCGCGCCCACCAGGTAGACCACCTGAGCCGGCGCGCCGCAGACGGCGGCGGTCCAGGCCGAGCCGCGGTCGCGGTCGGCCAGCATCTGGATTTCATCGATCACGGCCACATCGACCGGCGTGCGCGTGTCGAGCATTTCGACGGTGCTGGCCACGTGGGTGGCGCCCGCCACCAGGCGGCGCTCCTCGCCCGTCACCAGGCTGACCGCCAGCGGCTTGCCGTGCGCTTCCATGGCTTGCAGGCGTTCGTAGTTTTCCAGCGCCAGCAGGCGCAACGGCGCCAGGTAGACGCCGCTGGGCGCCTTGGCCAGCGCCTCGATCGCCTGGTGGGTCTTGCCGGAATTGGTCGGCCCCAGCAGCGCGATGAAGCGGCGCTTCATGCGCCGCGCCACGTCGAACGAGGCCGGATATTCGGCCAGGTTGATGCTCTGGCGCGTGCGTTCGGCGTGCTGCTCTTCCATGTCGCGCTCGACCGCGTGCTCCAGGCGCTGCCGGATACGGTCGAACACGACGCCGGCCGGCTCGGAAATTTGCATCTCCGCCAGCGCGCCGAGGAAGGGTTGGGCGTCCAGCCCGCAGTCGTCGCAGGCGTCGGCCATTTCCTGCACGAAGGCGCTGACGTAGCCGCGCAACTCGGCGCCGACGGCGTCGCTGGCGCGCTCCAGCAGCAGCTGGGAGCGGGCATCGACGTCCATCTTGCGCCATTTGGACGCCTTGGCCAGCACGCCCTGCGCCGGCACCAGATCGTAGGCGACCTGCAATCCCGCATAGTCGACCACCCCGCTCAGGCGCAGGAACACGCGGCCCTCCTGGCGCGCCAGCAACACGCCTTTCGCGCTCAGCCCGAGCTTGCGCATCAGGTCGTCGTCTTCCCCCTGGTCGCTGTCGATGGCGTGGTGGTGCGGCGCAGGGGAGGAATTGCTCATGTGGGATACTCGGGTAGTTGGGCTGGAATTTTAGCAGATCGTTACAGTTGGTGAGAAAGCCAGGCCACCTCCCCACCTATAATCTTCCGCCTAGGCAATCAGCCTACAACAACAACCAGACAAAACAAAAGGGAAAACATGGGCATGGTATTCTGCCGCGGTTGCGGCAAAGAGATTCACGAAACAGCACCAACGTGTCCGCATTGCGGCGCGCCGCAACATTCCGCCACCGCTTCCGGTCCGCGTTCGGACAAAGACTACGTCGTCACCGTGCTGCTGTGCTTCTTCCTCGGCGTATTGGGCGTGCACCGCTTCTACGTCGGCAAGATCGGCACCGGCATTTTAATGCTGTTCACCTTCGGCGGTTTTGGCATCTGGGCCCTGATCGATTTTATTATCGTCATCCTCGGCAATTTCACCGATAGCGACGGCCTGAAAATCAGCAACCGCTAAGCGCGTTTTTGTCTTTCCCCCGGATTTCTGGCACCATAGGCCGGTTTATATCGCCGCCGTGCCAGAAATCCCGCCATGCCCTTCTCCCTCGCCTCCGCCGTTCACCACGAATTGCTGATTAAAAAAAGCCGCTTTATTGCCTGCGTTCAGCCAATGACGGATCGGAACGCCGCGCAAAAAGTGGTGGCGGAATTATGGGCGCAACATCCGGGCGCCGCCCACGTTTGCTGGGCACTATTAGCCGGCGGCCAATCGGCCGCAGTCGATGACGGCGAACCCAGCGGCACCGCCGGCCGCCCCATGCTCGATGTTTTGCGCCACCAGGATCTCGAAGGGGTATTAGCCACCGTGGTCCGCTATTTCGGTGGCGTTAAATTAGGCGCCGGCGGACTGGTGCGCGCTTATACCGACAGCGTGGCCCAGGCATTATTAAAGTCCGAGAAAATCGCGATTATCAAACTGCAATACCTGACCTGCACCGCACCCTATGCGATGGAGGGCATGGTAAGACGCGAAATTGAATTAGCCGGCGCCACCCTCGATAATGTCGCCCACTCCGACCATGTGCAGTTCGAATTCAGCCTTCCCGATAGCGCAGCCGCGCAACTGATCCACCGATTGAATGAGGCCGGGCATGGCCGCATTCAATGGATCGCTCCCGACGACGAATAAGGCCTTGAATGGCCGTCGCCGCCGGTCGCCCGTCACAAGCTGTTTTTTGGCATATTCGCGCCAATATTTGGCACGACTTCACTATGAGAGCCGATCCATGTGGCTTTGTGCCACAGCGTTTCAAGCGGTCCCTGCTTGTGACGGGCCAGCCACCACACGCTGAACTGTCTTTGCAGCAACGCCAGCGACAGTCCTATCGCCAGCGCGAAACTGGCACCGGTGTATTGATACATCCCCAGGCCGAAACCATAATAAATCGACGTGCCGATGATGGATTGCACCACATAGCTGGTCAAACTCATGCGGCCCAGCGGCGAGAATATACCCAGCCATTTACCGGAATAAGACAGCAGCGTGAAGCTGGATACCAGCACCGCCATGAACGCGACGTTCGACCATGATGTCACTATCACCAATAACGGCCGGCGCACCGCCGCGCCAATATGCCAGGCATCGGGGAAGGTTTTCAACAGATACAGCGGGATAAACGCCAGCGCGGCAATCAGCAATGGTTTACGCCAGAATATGCGGTTTGCTTCGGATGGAATAAACAGCGATAAACGGCCGGCCAGCATACCCAGCATGAATAATGCCGGTATCTGGAATACGCGGCCATTTTCCCAACTCCAGCGGATAACGCCGATTTTCCCGTTGGTCAGATTCCCCCGCCATACGTCGAATGCAGAACCATGGGCCATATATTTTTCGGCGCGGCCGAAATATGCCCAGGAAGCGGGATCGGCGAGTTTCTGATCGGGGTTAGGCAATGCCTGGAAGAATTCCACCCACGCGTGCGGCAACAGCAATAGGAACACCGCGATGCCCAATACCACGCCATTGCGCAAGCGCGCCACCGGAATCAGGGCCAATCCCAGCACGGCGTAAATACTGAGTATATCGCCGTGGTAAAACATGGAATTGAACAGGCCGAAACCCAGCAATAACGCCATGCGCCAGGCAAAACGGCCACGGAAGTCCTGGCCGCGCAAGGAACGGTTGTGATCCTGGATGTAGAACGTGATTCCAAACAATAGCGCGAAGATCGCGTAAGACTTGCCGCCGAACAGGAAAAACAGGCTATCCCAGATCGTTTTGTCCACCGCCATCAGCCAGGGCGGCAATCCAGACGGCAGGAAGTAGAAATCGAAGTGCTCGATATTGTGCAGAAGCATGATCGAGACGATGGCAAAGCCGCGCAAGGCGTCGATCACATCCAGACGGGAAGTATTGGGGTTCATAGAATTCCATCAACCTTAGCAAAGTGAACAGAATGCCAAGTGTAGAGTGGAAACGCTCCCAGCGGCGCATCGCCCGGAAAATTTTCAGGCGCGCTGGACGGCCGCGGCGCAGTATCTGGCCACGGTGACGACCATGTTGTCGAACTCGATCGGCTTGGCGATGAAGTCGTCGACGCCGGCGGCGCGGCATTCGTCGCGCTCGGCCTCCAGCACGTTGGCGGTCAGCGCCAGGATGGGCAGGCCGGTGTAGCCCTGCGCGCGCAGCAGGCGGGTGGCCTCGTTGCCGTCCATGACGGGCATTTGCATATCCATCAACACCGCGTCGTAGGTCGGGCCGCTCATCACCTGGTCCACTCCTTCGCGGCCATTGTTGGCCACGTCCACCTCGGCGCCCTCCAGTTGCAGCAGCGCGCTGGCGACCTGCTGGTTGAGCGGATTGTCCTCCACCAACAACAGCCGCAGCCCGGCCAGGCGGAGCGCCGGCGCCACCGCGTCGGCAGCCGCCGGGCCGGCCTCCGCCACCGGCGCGTCCCCGCTGCCGTCCCCCGGCGCGATGCGGCACAGCGCTTCGTACAACATGGCCGGCGTCAGCGGTTTCATCAGAACCTGGTCCAGCACGCCGGGCTCCTCGCGCATGCGCTGATGCAGGCCATGCGTGGCCTCGGCGTTGGCCAGGGCGACCAGGGATACCGCCGTCTGCCGGCGCAGGCGCGCCGCATCGTCCCAGCTGCCCACGCCGTCGAGCAAGACCAGCTCATACGGGGACTGCGCGCCCATCAAGGTCTGCGCCGCAGCCACGTCGCGGACCCCGTCCGCCTCACCGCCAAAGCCTGCGATCATCGTTTGCAGCAGCTGCCGCGCCTGCTCGCTGGCGCTGATCACCAGCACCTTCAGCGGCAGCGGCGCACGCGGCGCGCCCGGCGCCATGCGTCCATACGCCACCGAGAACGAGAAAGTGCTGCCGACGCCGGGCGCGCTGTCGACCCGCAGCTCGCCCCCCATCAGGCGCACCAGCCGCTGGCTGATGGCCAGGCCCAGGCCGGTGCCGCCGAAGCGCCGCGTGGTCGAGCTTTCCGCCTGGGTGAAGGAATCGAAGATGCTGCCCTGCTGCTCCGGCGCGATGCCGATGCCGGTGTCGCGCACGGAAAAATGCAGCCGCACCTGGCTGGCGTCGCAGTATTGCAGCTGCACGCCCACCACCACCGAGCCGCGCTCGGTAAACTTGACGGCGTTGCCGGCCAGGTTCACCAGCACCTGGTTGAGCCGCAGCTGGTCGCCCAGCACATCGGACGGCAGCGCCGGATCGAGATCGAACAATACTTCGACCGGCTTGTCCTGCACGCTGGTGCCCAGGATCAGCGCCAGGTTGCGCAGCATCTGCTCCAGGTTGAACGGCACCCGCTCCAGCACCAGCTTGCCGGTTTCGACCTTGGAAAAATCCAGGATGTCGTTGAGGATGCCCAGCAGCGAATGGGCCGCCGCATAGGTCTTGTCGACATAGTCGCGCTGCTGCGCGCTCAGCTCCGTCAGCCGCAGCAGGTGCTGCATGCCGAGGATGCCGTTCATCGGCGTGCGGATCTCGTGGCTCATGGTGGCCAGGAACTGGCTCTTGACGCGCGTGGCGGTCTCGGCCCGGTTGCGCTCGACCAGCACCGCGTCGCGCTCGCGCGACAGCTCCTCGGTGCGCTCGCGCACGCGCGCCTCCAGCGTCTCGCGCCCCTGCAGGATCACTTGCGACATATGGTTGAAGGCGCGCGTGGCCTGGGCGAGTTCATCGTCGCCCACCACCTCCAGCTGGCCGCCCAGCTGGCCGGCCGCGATCATCTGCGCGCCGTGCGTGAACTGCGCGATCTGCCGGATCAGATAGCGTCCCAGCAGCAGCGAGAACAGCGCCACCAGCGCCATTTCCAGCGCGGCCAGGCCCAGGCTCCAGCGCCGCGCCGCCGCCAGCGTCTGCTCCAGGCTGGCGACATCCAGACCCAGCCGCACACTGCCGTAATTGACGCCGGCCACCGCCACCGGACTGCTGATGGAGAACATGCCGTCGCTCGCCTCGGCCAGCGAAGCGTGCGGCACGAAGGGCTGGGCCAGCGCCTCCGGCTGCCCCGCTTCCACCAGCACGCGCTGGTCAGCGTCGAGCACCTGCGCATACAGCGTGCCCTCCGTGCTGCTGAGCTGGCGCGCGAAGGATTGCAAGCTTTCCAGGTCCTGGCTGATCACCGCATCGCGCGACATGGCGGCAAAGGTCTCGGCCGTCACGCGCGCGTGGCGCAACACCTGCTGCTCGTTGGACTCGCGCAGGAAATGCAGCACGCTGAACACCAGGATGCCGAGCAGCAACGCTTCGATCAGCGCAATGCCGAGGATGGTCTTGGCGCGGAAGCTCAGGGGCAGGCGCATCGCCTATTCCTGTATCCGGGCGTCGGCCGGCGAAATCGCCAGGCGGCGAACATCATCCCAATCCTGGTCGTGGGCCGGCTCGAAACCGTCGAAGCCGATCTCGGCCAGCAGCTTCAAATCCAGCGGCTCCAGGTTCATCTTCATCATGGCCGCCAGCACGCGCTGGCGCACCGCCGGGTCCAGCCTGGGCCGGGTGGCGATGGCGTGCGAGGTGAACGGCGGGCTGGTCCACAACACCCGCAGCTCGCGGGAGACGCGGGTATCGAGCAGGTCCAGCGTGCGCGGCACGCCGCCACCGGCCGGATGCAAACCCTTGACCACGTCCAGGTACACCGAATTATGCGACTTGACGAAGGCGGCCTTGTGCGGCACGCGCTGGCGCCGCAACTCGGCCTGCACCAGCAGCGTCGCGCCGAACGCGGCCGGCGTCGGGAAGGCCAGCGTGGCGCCCGCCAGATCCTTGAGCTCGCGCAGCGGGCTGTCCTTGCGCACCACCACCACGCCGCGCAGCCGCTCGCCCTTGGCGCGCGCCAACGCCTGATAGCCGGGCTTGGCGTTGTAGACCACGAAATGATAGGGGTTCATGTAGGCGAAATCATATTCGCCGGCCGCCAGGCGGCGCTCGAAGGTGGGCACGTCGGGCGCGGTGGCAAAGCTGATCTTGATGCCGGCCTTGTCGGACAAGGCCATCAGCACCGGCGTCCAGTTGGCGGCCAGCTGCGACGCCGACTCCTGCGGCACCACGCCGAAGGTGTAGCTGGTCTGCTGTGCCGCGGCCGTCCCGGCCAGCGTCAACAGCAACAATCCGGCGCACAGCCAGCGGCGTGATCGATGGGCCATGAGGTGTTTATTTCACAAGAAACAGGAACCCGATCATAGCATGACGCCCCGGCCATCCAACCGATTTATTGCAACGCAACAAATCTTAATGTATATTCACGGCCCGCAAACAGCAGCGCGGCCGAGCGCCCCACGAATCGCATATGAATCTCAACCATCTCAAAGTCAGTACCCGGCTGGGCCTGGGCTTCGGCGCCATCCTGCTGATGCTGGCCATCGCCAGCGTGCAAAACATCGTCAGCCTCGGCAAACTCAACGACGGCACCGAGGCCATCGTCACGGAAAATTACGCCAAGGTGGTGCAGGCGCAAGCCATCCTCAACCACAGCAACAAGATCGCCCGCTCCTTGCGCAACGCGCTGCTGATCCGCGACGACGCCAGGGCCGCCAAGGAACTGGCGGTCATCGCCGACCAGCGCAAGGAGATCGACGCGGCCACGCAAACGCTGTCCACCATGGTCAAGTCCGCCACGGGGCGCCAGCTGTTCGCGGCGGTGCAGGCGACGCGCGCGCCCTACGAGACGGCGCTCGACGAGGTGGTGCGCAAGCGCCGCGCCGACGACATCGACGGCGCCGTCGACACCATGCTGACCCATATGCGCGACCTGCAGCTGGCCTATATGAACAGCCTGGACGCGCTGATCGCGCACCAGAGCGAAGCGATGGAAAAAGGCCGGCTGAAAGCGGACGCCACCTACATCGAAGCGCGCAACTTCGCCATCGTGCTGGGCCTGCTGTCGCTGGCCATGGGCGTGGCGGCGGCCGCGCTGATCTCGCGCCAGCTGCTGCGCCAGCTGGGCGGCGAGCCCGACCATGTGGCCGGCATCGCCAGCCGGATCGCCGCCGGCGACCTGGCCGTTGCCATCGCCACCCGCGGCGGCGACCAGCGCAGCCTGCTGTTCGCGATCCAGGCCATGCGCGACAGCCTGGCCGGCATCGTCGGCCAGGTGCGCGGCGGCGCCGACGCCATCGTCACCGCCGCCACCGAAATCGCGGCCGGCAACTTGGACCTGTCCGCGCGCACCGAGCAGCAGGCCAGCTCGCTGGAAGAAACCGCCTCGTCGATGGAAGAGCTGACCGCCACCGTCAAGCAAAACACCGAGAGCGCGCGCCAGGCCAACACGCTGGCCGCCAACGCATCGCAGATCGCGGTCGAAGGCGGCGTGGTGGTGGCCAAGGTGGTGCGCACCATGGACGAGATCAACGACTCGGCGCGCAAGATCGTCGACATCATTTCGGTCATCGACGGCATCGCTTTCCAGACCAACATCCTGGCCCTGAATGCGGCGGTGGAGGCTGCGCGCGCCGGCGAGCAGGGACGCGGCTTCGCCGTGGTCGCCACCGAGGTGCGCACGCTGGCGCAGCGTTCGGCGGCCGCGGCCAGGGAAATCAAGACGCTGATCGACGATTCGGTCAACAAGGTTGCCGCCGGTACCGAGCTGGTCGGCGAAGCCGGTTCGACCATGGAGGACATCGTCGCCGCCGTCAAATCGGTGACGAAGATCATGGGCGAGATCAGCATCGCCAGCCACGAGCAGGAAGCCGGCATCGAGCAGATCAACCAGGCCATCGCCGAGATGGACACGGTCACGCAGCAGAACGCCGCGCTGGTCGAGGAAGCGGCGGCCGCCGCCGAGGCGCAGCAGGACCAGGCGCATCACCTGGCGCAGCTGGTGGGCGTGTTCAAGCTGGCCTCGGAGCGCCGCGCGGCGCCGGTCCGCAGCCTCTGCCGGCGCGAGCCATCGCCGCTGGCGCTGGATGCGCCGCACCAGCGGCACGACCGCGAAGCCGCCTGAGCCGGCCGCTGGCGGACCGGGCGTCCGCCAGCTACAATCGGCCCATGAGCCCATTACACATCGACCTGCTGGAGCCTGCCGGCTTCGACGATTTTCTCCGCTACATCAACGACCACCTGTCCGACAACGGCCAGGGCGACACCGCGTATTTCCAGCCGCTGCCGCGCGCGGACTCGCGCCTCTCAGCCGACAAGGCCGAGGCCTTCCACACCGGCATGCAGACGCCGCTGGATGCGCCCGGCTGGCGCCGCTTCTGGCTGGCGCGCGCCGCCGACGGCCGCATCGCCGGCCACCTCGACTTGCGCGCGCATCCCGAACGCTACGCCGCGCACCGCTGCCTGCTGGGCATGGGCGTGGACCGCGCCTTCCGCCAGCAGGGACTGGGCAGCCGCCTGATTGACCACGCCGCGCAATGGGCGCGCGCGTCGGCGCAACTCGCCTGGATCGACCTGCAAGTGCTGTCCGTGAACGCACCCGCCATCCGCCTCTACCAAAGCAAAGGCTTCGTTCAAACCGGCGAAATCCCCGACCTGTTCCGCATCGACGGCAACAGCTTCGCCTTCACCGGCATGAGCAAACGCCTTGACACGCCTTGACACAAGCACATGAGAATGATTATCATTCGCATATTTAACTGAGAAGCCCGCCGCCGCCAGCCCCACTCTCGTCTTTTTACGGGATACGGATGGACAAGCATAAGTTGGATCGGTGGGCGGTATTGATGGGGCTGGCCGCGCCCCTGGCGGCGCAGGCGCAGATAACGGCCGAAGCGGCCACGGCGGTCATGCCGCAGATTGAAATCCACGGCCAGAGCCTGGGCGCCACCACCGAAGGCACGGGTTCCTACACCACCGGCAAGGCCAGGACCGCCCTGCCCCTGAGCATGGCGCTGCGCGACACGCCGCAATCGATCTCGGTGGTCACGCAGCAGCGCATCGAAGACCAGAACCTGGTCACCATCACCGACGTCGTCAACAACGTCACCGGCGTCTCGGTCAATCAATACGAAACCAACCGCGCCGGCTTCACCGCACGCGGCTTCGACATCGACAACCTGCAGATCGATGGCGTGCCCACCACCTGGGACCAGCCATGGAGCTCGGGCGAAGTGCTGGGCAGCCTGGCCACCTACGACCGCGTAGAAGTGGTGCGCGGCGCCACCGGCCTGATGACCGGCGCCGGCAATCCGTCCGCCGCCATCAACCTGGTGCGCAAGCGCGCCGGCAGCAAGGAACTGACCGGCTCGGCCGAGATCGGCATCGGCAGCTGGAACGAGCGCCGCGCCATGGCCGACGTCTCCACCCCGCTGAACCAGGCCGGCACGGTCCGCGCGCGCGTGGTCGGCGAGTACCAGGCCGGCGACAACTGGGCCAGGCTGATGACGAAGAACAGCCATACGCTGTATGGCACCGTTGAAGCGGACCTCGGCCGCAAGACGCTGCTGTCGGCCGGCTACAGCCACCAGAAAACCGATCCCAAGGGACCGATGTGGGGCGGCCTGCCCTACTGGTACACCGACGGCAGCAAGACCAACTGGGATATCTCGAAAACCTCGGCCGCGAACTGGACCCGCTGGGGCACCGAGTACGACAATTTCTTCGCCAACCTCGAGCATGAATTCGACAACGGCTGGAAGCTGCGCGCCACCTACAGCCACGGCGACCGCAAGGCCGATTCCTTCCTGCTCTACCTGTCCGGCATCCCCGACCGCGTGACCGGCCTCGGCATGGGCGCGTTCGCCGGCGCCTACCAGACCCACACCCGACAGGACGACTTCGGCCTGCACGCCAACGGCGCTTTCGAACTGGGCGGCCGCAAGCACGAGGCGGCGTTCGGCTATATGCACTCGAAACAGCAGTTCGACACCAACAGCCGCGACGCCGATTTCGGCGCCGGCGGCGTGCCTGCGGTGGGCGACTTCAACCGTTGGAACGGCGGCTATCCCGAACCGGCATGGGGCGCCGCCACCTTCTACGAAAGCAGAGTCACCACGCAGCAAGCCTTGTACGGCGTGGCGCGCTTCTCGCTGGCCGATGCGCTCAAGCTGATCGCCGGCGCCCGCCTGACCGACTACGACAAGACCGGCCACGGCCGCTACGCCGCCTACCAGCTCAAGCACGACCACCAGGTGACGCCGTATGCCGGCCTGGTCTACGACCTCAACGACAACTACTCGGCCTACGCCAGCTATACCAGCATCTTCCAGCCGCAGAACCTGAAGGACTACGGCGGCAAGAACCTCGATCCGATCGAAGGCAGGAGCGCCGAGGCCGGTATCAAGGGCGAGTTCTTCGATGGCCGCCTGAACGCCTCGGTCGCGCTGTTCCAGATCAAGCAGGACAAGCTGGGCCAGGAGGCCGGCCTGGTCGACCGCGACGGCAGCGGACCGCTGGCGCCCGAGGCCTGGTACCACGCCGCCACCGGCGCCACCAGCCGCGGCGTCGAGTTCGACCTCGCCGGCCAGCTGGCCAGGGGCTGGAACGCCAGCATCGGCTACACCCGCTTCCACGCCGAGGACGCGGCCGGCAAGGACATCAACAGCGTCTACCCGCGCCAGTTGCTGCGCGCGTTCACCACCTGGCAGCTGCCGGGCGACTGGAAGGCGCTGACCGTGGGCGGCGGCGTCAACTGGGAAGGCCGCAGCTACACGGCCGATCCCAACGCGCCCGCCAACAGCAGCGGCCGGATCGAGCAGCCGGCCTACGCGCTGGTGAACCTGATGGCGCGCTACGACATCAACCGCCAGTGGTCGGCGCAATTCAACCTCAACAACGCGCTCGATAAAACCCACTTCGGCATGTTTGCCGCCTATGGCGCGATCACCTACGCCGCCCCGCGCAGCGCGGCGCTGAGCCTCAAGTACCGCTTCTAGGCCCACACCGCACCGTCATCCCCGCGAAAGCGGGGATCCATGCCGTGCATGCGCATCAGCGTTCTATAGATTCCCGCCTACGCGGGAATGACGCGCGCGGGCGGGTGTCCGTTTCCGGACGGTGTTGAACGGAGACGGGCAGGCGCGCTCCAGCGGCACGGCCGGCCGCCGCGCGCCAGAGCCTTGATTTGACTGGCTTTGCGGCCATTCCCAGCCTGTGGCACGGCAATTGCAATAGTGAACACATCTTCAGCTCACTATTGCATCCCCATGGACCAGGCGCTCAACCCTTCGATCATCTCCGGCCGCCGGCGCAAGACCGTCATGGTGCTGGCCGCCGCGCTGGCCACGCTGTGCGCCGCCGCGTGGGGCATCAACCGCGTGGTCAGCCCCAGCGTCGACGCCGGCAGCGTGCTGCTGGCCGAAGTCCGCGTCGGCAATATCGCCAACACCATCAACGCCTCCGGCATCGTCATCCCGGTCCACGAGGAACTGGTCTCCAGTCCGATCCAGACCCACGTCGCCAAGGTCCACGCCAAGCTGGGCCAGCAAGTCAAGGCCGGCGAGCTGCTGCTGGAGCTGGACAACCGCACCATCGTGCTGGCGATCGACGGCATCCGCGAACAGCTGGCCCAGCAGGAAAACCGCATCCTGGCGCTGACCCTGGAAATGGACCAGAAGCGCAAGCAGATCGTCAGCGCCATCGAACTGCTGGAGCTGGACCTGCAGGCGACGCGCGTCAAGCTGGGCCGCTACCAGACCTTGCGCAAGGCCGGCGGCGTCTCGGCCGAGGACTTGCTGACGGCCGAACTGAACGTCAAGCGCACCGAGATCCAGCTGCGCCAGCAGCACGAGCAGATCGACGATGGCAAGCGCGTCACCTCGTCCAGCATCGAAGGCGCGCGGCTGCAAAAGAACATCCTGCAAAAGCAGCTGCAACAGCAACAGGAGCTGCTGGCGCAAACCCAGGTGCGCGCGCCCTTCGCCGGCATGCTGAGCTGGCTGCTGGCCGACGAAGGCGCCAGCCTGGCCACCGGCCAGCTGGTGGCCAAGGTTTCCGAGCTGAGCAACTACAAGGTCGAAGCCTCGCTGTCCGACTTCCACGCCCGCGCGCTCAGCGCCGGCCAGGCGGTGCGCGTCGAGCAAGGCAATGTGCGGCTGGACGGCGTGGTGCAGACCATCCTGCCGGAAATCCAGAACGGCACCGTCAAGCTGCTGGTCACACTGGCCCAGCCCAATCATCCGATGCTGCGCAACAAGCTGCGGGTGGAAGTGAACATCGTCACCGAGCAAAAACAGAACACCCTGCTGGCCGACTACGGCCCCGCCTTCAACGGCCGCGGCCCGCAAGACATCTTCGTGGTGCGCGACGGCGTCGCCCGCAAGACCACGCTCAACATCGGCGCCAGCGACGGCAAGGCCGTGGAGATTTTGTCCGGCGCCCGCGCCGGCGACCGCCTCATCATTTCAGACACCACCCGCTACAAGGAACGCGACAGCATCCGCGTCGCCCAATAGCCCCAATCACCGCATCGAAAGGACCGCATCATGATACGCCTGAGCAAAGTCAGCAAAACCTATCAAACCGACAAAGTCGAAACCCTGGCCCTGAAGGACATCGACCTGCACGTCGAGAAATCGGAATTCGTCTGCATCATGGGGCCCAGCGGTTGCGGCAAGAGCACGCTGCTGAACCTGATCGGCCTGCTGGACCGTCCAGGCAGCGGCGCCATCCACGTGGGCGGCGCGCCGGTGGCCTCGTACAAGGACAAGCACGTGGCCAAGCTGCGCAACAACACCTTCGGCTTCATCTTCCAGAGCTTCCACCTGATCAACGATCTGCGCGTGATCGACAACGTCGAGCTGCCGCTGCTGTACCGCGACCTGTCGGCCAAGAAGCGCCAGCGGCTGGCGCGCGAGGCGCTGGAAAAAGTCGGCCTCGGCGCCCGCATGGACCACTACCCCAACCAGCTGTCGGGCGGCCAGCAGCAGCGCGTGGCGATCGCCCGCGCCATCGTCGGCCAGCCGCAGGTGTTGCTTGCCGATGAACCGACCGGCAACCTGGACAGCAAGATGGGCCAGGAAGTGATGGACATCCTGCTCAAGCTCAACAGCGAAGGCACGACCGTGGTGATGGTCACCCACGACGAGCAGGAAGCCAAGCTGGCCAGCCGCATCGTGCGCGTGTTCGACGGCCAGCTGGTCGCCTAAGGAGACGCCATGTTCAGGAATTATCTGCTGACCGCGTGGAAGGTCTTCATGCGCCGCAAGCTGTTCACCGCCATCAACCTGCTGTGCATCGTGCTGACCTTGGTGGTGCTGCTGGTGGTCACGGCGCTGCTGCAGAACGCTTTTTATCCGACCGGGGTCGAAGGCAAGAGCGAGCGTTTCGTGCAAGCCATCGGGATCGAGGCCCGCCACACCGAGAACAAAAGCGTGCGCCGCAGCCCGCTCGGCTTCAAGGTGATCGACAAGTACATCAAGCCGCTGCAGGGCGTGGAGGCAGTATCGGCCTTCACCATGCCGGAAACCGTGTCGGTCTACCAGGAGGGCCGCGTCAGCGAACTGCAGATGCGCCGCACCGACGCCGAGTACTGGAAAATCCTCGACTTCAAGGTGCTGCAAGGCCGCGTGCCGGACCAGGCCGACGTCGACCAGGGCCGCTTCGTCGCAGTGATCAACGCCAGCACCGCGCGCCAGCTGTTCCCCGGCCTGCCGGCGCTGGCGCAGAAGATCAGCATCGGCGGCCAGTACTTCAGCATCATCGGCGTGGTCGAAGACGCTATGCACCTAAATGCCTTCGCCGACATCTGGGCGCCCATCACCACCTTCCCGTCCACCGACTACCGCAACCAAATGTTCGGCAACTTCTCCTTCATGGTGCTGGCCCACAAGGCCGCCGACCTGCCGCGCATCCAGCGCGACATCGAAGCGGCCGCCAAGACCGTGGTGTTCGACGATCCCAAGCAATTCAACATCGCCCGCATCTGGGGCGACAGCAAGATCGACCTGTTCGCCCGCATGCTGTTGCAGAAGGAAGGGGCCGATTCCGGCGCCGGCACGCTGCTGCTCATCATCGGCGGCCTGATGCTGCTGTTCATGGCGCTGCCGGCGCTCAACCTGGTCAACCTGAACACCGGCCGCATCCTCGAGCGCAGCAGCGAGATCGGCGTGCGCAAAGCCTTCGGCGCCACCAGCGCCCACCTGGTGCGCCAGCTGGTGCTGGAGAATGTGCTGCTGTGCCTGGCCGGCGGCCTGATCGGCCTGGCCTGCGCGCGCGTGGTGCTGTGGTGGCTGGAAGGCTCGGGCCTGATCCCCTACCTGCATGTGGAACTGAACCTGGCCGTGTTCGGCATGGGCTTGCTGCTGGCGACCATCTTCGGCCTGCTGTCCGGCGTGCTGCCGGCCTGGAAAATGTCCCGCCTCGATCCCGTCCACGCCTTGAAAGGAGCCGCATAATGCTGCGCCACTTACTGAAATTGATCTGGAAGCGCAAGTCGCGCAATATGATGCTGTCGCTGGAAATCCTGCTGGCCTTCGTGGTGGTGTTCGCCATCAGCGCCTTCGCCCTGCGCAGCTGGCAGCTGTACCAGATGCCTACCGGCTTCAGCTACCGGGACGTGTGGTCGGTCTCGATCAACGCCCGCACCGAGGGCGGCCTCGAAGCCGACCCGCAGATCTACGACAAGCTGCGCCAGAGCCTGAAGGCCTTGCCCGAAGTGGAGGAAGTCAGCTTCACCAGCTTCCCGGTCTACCAGATGTCGAACTGGACCAGCGAATTCACACTGCGCGAAGGCAAGCGCAAGTTCGTCTCCAACCTGTTCGAAATGAGCGATGAATTTCCCGCCGTCGGCGGCATGACGCTGGCCGAGGGCCGCTGGTTCTCCCGCGCCGACGACGGTGCGGCCGAGCGGCCGGTGGTGATCAACCGCCGCCTGGCGCAGAAGCTGTTTGACGGCAAGCCGGCGCTCGGCCAGGTGTTCAGCGAGGATGAGGAGCATCCCAAGAAGGCGCTCAAGCAGTACAAGGTGGTCGGCATCGTCGAGGAGTTCCGCAGCCAGGGCGAATTCATGTCGCCGACCAGCTTCATGCTGGTGCGCCATCAAATCGGCCCCGATGAAGGTCCGCTGGAGGCGATCCAGCTCAAGGTGAGGCCGGGCACGCCGCGCACCTTCGAAGCGGCGCTCAACCGCCAGCTCAAGCTGGTGCGCAACGACTGGAGCTACACCATCTCGCCGACGGCCGACATGCGCACCTCGATGCTGAAGGCCCAGACCATTCCGCTGACGGTGCTGGCGGTGATCGCCGCCTTCCTGCTGGTGATGGTGGCGTTCGGCCTGTTCGGCGTGCTGTGGCAGAACACCACCCAGCGCATCCCGGAGATCGGCCTGCGGCGCGCCATCGGCGCCGATTCCGGCCACATCTACAGCCAGATCATCGTCGAGCAAATGCTGCTCAGCTCGGGCGCCATCTTCATCGCGCTGCTGTTGCTGGTGCAGCTGCCGCTGACCGGCGTGCTGGGCGACAGCCTGAACTGGGCGGTGTTTTTGATGTCGACCGCGCTATCGGCCAGTGTGATCTATCTGCTATCCTTGCTCTGTTCGCTCTATCCGGGCTGGCGCGCCGCGCGCCTGAGCCCGACCCAGGCGCTGCACTATGAATAAGGCTGTTTGAATTGATGGACTCATCCCCCAAGCAACGCATTCTGATCGTCGACGACGACAGCGCGGTACAGGTGTCGCTGGCGCTGCTGCTCAAGCAGTCCGGCTTCGACACCGTGTGCTGCGACGACCCGGCGCAGGCGCTGGCGCAGCTGGCGCGCCAGCCGGCCGACCTGGTGTTGCAGGACATGAATTTCTCGCTGCGCACCAGCGGCGAGGAAGGCTTGCAGCTGCTGGCGGACATCAAGCAGCTGCAGCCGGCGTTGCCGGTGCTGCTGATGACGGCCTGGGGCTCGATCGCGCTGGCGGTCAAGGGCGTGCAGGCCGGCGCCGCCAACTTCTTCACCAAGCCGTGGGACAACGCCCAGCTGGTCGAACTGATCCGCACCACGCTGGACACCGCCGCGCCCGCCCCGGCCGGCTGTCCGACGCGCGCCGCGCTCGACGCCCAGTTCGATTTCAGCGGCATCGTCGGCGAGCATCCACGGCTGCTGAAGGTGCTGTCGACCATAGGCCAGGTGGCGGCCACCAAGGCGCCGGTGCTGATCCTGGGCGAGAGCGGCTGCGGCAAGGAGCTGATCGCCGACGCCCTGCACCGCAACAGCCCGCGCGCGGCGCGGCCCATCGTCAAGATCAATATGGGGGCGATCACGCCGTCGCTGTTTGAAAGCGAAATGTTCGGCCACGTGCGCGGCGCCTTCACCGACGCCAAGACCGACCGCAAGGGCCACGTCGCCAGCGCGCACGAGGGCACGCTGTTCCTCGACGAGATCGGCGAGCTGAACCGCGCCGACCAGGTCAAGCTGCTGCGCGTGCTGCAGGACCAGACCTACCAGGCGGTCGGCGCCAGCCGCATGGAGCGGGCCGACATCCGCGTGGTGTCGGCCACCAACCGCGAGCTGGCCGAGCTGGTCGCCAGCGGCGAGTTCCGCGAAGACCTGTTCTACCGCCTCAACCTGATCACCATCCGCCTGCCGCCGCTGCGCGAACGGCGCAGCGACATTCCGCTGCTGGCGCGCCACATCATCGGCCAGGTGGCGGACAGTTATGGCCTGGGTCCGGCAACCATCGCGCCGGCCGCGCTGGAGTGGCTGAGCGCGCAGCCGTGGCCGGGCAATATCCGCCAGCTCAAGCAGACGCTGGAACGCACGCTGCTGCTGGTCGGCAAGAGCGAGCTGAAGCAGGCCGACTTCATCGCCGCCGAGCAGCACGAAAACGGCGGCGTGCCGCGTTCGTCCAGCCTGGGCGTGGACGGCATGACCTTGGAGCAGGTCGAGCGCCACATGATCGCCAAGGCGCTGGAGCAGCACCAGGGCAATATCTCGCGCGTGGCCAAGGCGCTGGGCCTGAGCCGCACCGCGCTGTACCGGCGGCTGGAGCGTCACGGCCTGGGCGGCGACGCCGCGTCCGAGTCCGACCACGAAGCGCGCGCATGAGCCTGCGCCGCAGCCTGTACGGCTACCTGAGCGCCGCCCACCTGCTGTTCCTGGGCCTGACCATCAGCCTGTTCCACCAGGCGCCGCTGCTGATGCTGGGGCTGGAAGCGGTGGTGCTGCTGAGCTTTGCGCTGGGCGTCATGCTGATCCGCCGCGCGCTCGAACCGCTGGGCTACACCCGCCACTTCCATGACCTGCTGCAAGACCAGCACTATGCGGCGCGCCTGCAGCAAAGCGGCGATCCGCAGCTGAACGAACTGGTCCAGCTGTTCAACACCATGCTCGGCGCGCTGTACCAGGAGCGCCTGCAGCTGGGCGAACAGCAAGGCTTCCTCGACCGCCTGCTGGAGGCGACGCCGAGCGCGGTGATCGTGTTCGACTTCGACGGCCGCATCAGCCTGCTCAACGCCAGCGCGCACGCGCTGCTCAAGCTGGACGACGCCAAGGGCAAGCCGCTGTCCGCCTGCCTGCCGGCGGACGCCGACCCGCACCACCCCGGCCTGCTGGCCCAGCTCGACGCGCTGCCGCTGGGCGACAGCCAGTTGCTGACCGACACCGACGGCCGCCGCTACCGTGGCCAGCGTGGCCACTTCTACGACCGCGGCTTCGCCCGCCACTTCCTGCTGATCGAGGAGCTGACGGCAGAACTGGAAAGCTCGGAGAAAGCCACCTACGACAAGCTGATCCGCGTGCTGGCGCACGAGGTCAACAACACCGTGGCGGCCACCGGCTCGGTGCTCGATTCGCTGCTGTACTACCGCAGCCAACTGGCCGAGCGCGACGGCGAAGACTTCAGCACCGCCATCGTCGCCGTCAAGCGCCGCAACGTCAGCCTGGGCGAGTTCATCGAGCGCTTCACGCGGGTAGTCAAGATGCCGGCGCCGGAGCTGCGGCCCAACGCCGTGCGCGAGCTGATGGACGACATCCTCTACCTGTACCGCGAACCATGCCGCAGCCGCGGCATCCGCATCGCCTGGCGGCGCTGCGACGAGGTGCCGGCCATCGAGCTGGACCGCCACCTGATGGAGCAGGCGCTGCTCAACGTGGTCAAGAATGCGATGGAGGCGGTGGAAGCCAGGGATGCCGGCATGGACGGCGAGAAGGTGATCGAGTTCGTGCTGGCGAGCGAGGCCGGCGGCGTGCGTTTGTCGGTGATCGACTCCGGCGACCTGTTGGGCGACGTGCCGGCGCGGCAATTGTTCACGCCCTTCTTCACCACCAAGAAAGGCGGCCAGGGCATCGGCCTGCTATTTGTGCGGGAAGTGCTGAACCGGCACGGCTTCGCCTACCGCCTGGCCGCCACCGGCCAGGGCACGACCCGCTTCGACATCTGGCTAAGCGGGGGTCAAGTCTGACATTCGGACACGGCCTCTGCCGTAGCAGCCGTTACGGCAGAGGCCGTGTCCGAATGTCAGACTTGACCCCCGTGGTTTATTTGACGCGCTTGACGCGCGGGGCGGTGCGGGCGCCGTCGATGTCCATGTAGATCGCCCCCATCAGGCCGCGCTCGACCTTGACCTTGGGATTGACCAGGCTCAGGTCTTCCTGGCTGTCGTCGTTGATCATCCACACCTGGCCGTTGGCCAGGCGGATGCGCTGCTTGGGCACCCAACCGTCGAAGTTGCCGACGATGCTGCTTTCAATCGAATCGAGCTTGATGTTGGTCGACAGGGTTTCAGCGCCAAAGCTGCGCTCCAGCTCCACCTTGGCTGGCGGCCCCGCTATCGCCGCTGCCGCCGGGACCGGTGCGCCCAGCTGGATCGCGTCATAGCAGCTCAAACGGGCCGGGCCGTCGCTCAACTGGCGGCAACGCAGCATGGCGCCATCATCGGCCAGGGCCGCACTCGAGACTAACATCAGGGCCAACAGGGATTTCATCGCAGCTCTTCCATGAATTGAATGTGCAGCGATTATATAAGCGAAACGGACTGTTCAGGGAATACTCAGAATTGCTCCCAGCCGCCATCGGCGCCGGCCGCCGCCGTCTTGCCGGCCAGCCGTTTCGGCACCGCCCTGGCGGCCAGTGTCGCCGGAGGCGACGCCACGCGCGCCTGCCGCTCGAGCTGGAAGACGCTGACCACGCGCTCCAGGTTGGCGGCCTGCTGCTGCATGGATTCGGCCGCCGCGGCCGCCTCCTCCACCAGCGCCGCGTTCTGCTGCGTCACCGCATCCATCTCGCTGACGGCCTGGTTGATCTGTTCGATGCCGGCGCTCTGCTCGTCGCCGGCGGCGGAAATATCGGCCATGATGTCGGTCACGCGCTGCACGCTGGCCACCACCTCGCCCATGGTCTGGCCGGCCTGCTCGACCAGCTTGCTGCCGACCGCCACCTTCTCCACCGAGCTGCCGATCAACTCCTTGATTTCCCTGGCGGCCGACGCCGAACGCTGGGCCAGGTTGCGCACCTCCGTCGCCACCACCGCGAAACCACGCCCCTGCTCGCCCGCGCGGGCCGCCTCCACCGCCGCGTTCAAGGCCAGGATATTGGTCTGGAAGGCGATGCCGTCGATGACGGCGATGATGTCGACAATCTTGCGCGACGAATCGTTGATCACGCCCATGGTGTCGACCACCTGCGACACCACCGCGCCACCCTGCTGCGCCACCGCCGAGGCCGACTGCGCCAACTGGTTGGCCTGGCGCGCGTGCGCGTTGTTCTGGCGCACCGCGCTGGTCAGTTCCTCCATCGACGACGCCGTCTCCTCCAGCGAACTGGCCTGCTGCTCGGTGCGGGCCGACAAATCCTGGTTGCCGCTGGCGATCTGGGTGGACGCCGCAGCGATGGTCTCGGTGCCGGCGCGCACTTCGGCGACGATGGCGGCCAGCGCATCGCGCATCGTCTTCATTGCGTGCAGCATGCTGTGCTTGTCGCCGCTGCGGGTGTCGACGCTGACGGTCAGGTCGCCGGCGGCGATGCGGCCGGCGACGCTGGCCGCATAATCGGGTTCGCCGCCCAGCTGGTGCAACAGCGTGCGGGCGATCGTCACGGCAGCCAGCATGCCGACCACGATCGCCAACCCGCTCAGCGCCAGCATCAACAGACGCGCGCGGGCGTAAGCGGCGGTCGCTTCCGCGGTATCGGCCTGGTTGTACTCCTTCTGCAGGGCCACGTACTCGTCCATCACGTCCTGCCAGCGCTGGGTGGCGGGAGCGGCCTGCTTCATCAACAGCTCGACCGCCTCGGCATCCTGGTTGGCCTTGGCCAGCTCGACCACCTTGTCGACCAGCGGCCGCGCCTCCTGCCCGGCGGCGGCGATGCGCTCCGCCAGCGCCGCGCCCTTGGAACTTGCCGGCAATGCGGCCAGCATCTCGCTGGCCTTGCGGTAATGCTCCCGCGCGGTTTGCAGGTGCAGCAATTCGCTCTGGATGGCGGCCGGCTCGGACAGCAGCACCATGGTGCGCGTCACACGGGCCACGACGTGCACCGACTCGGACATATCCTGCACCAGGTCGCCCTTGGCGACATTCTGGCTGACGATGTTGTCAAGCTTGGCATGGATCGTGCTCATGTTGTACACGCCCAGCCCGGCCACGCAGAGCAGCAAGACCAGCACCAATCCGAATCCCAGGCTGAGCCTGGTGCCGACCTTCAAGTTCGCCATGACCATGAAAACCCTCCTGAGGAGATGCGGTGTGTCACAAATTGTACGCCAAGCGACGCGGGGCAACTTTAAATATTTCCGTACACAAACAAACTGTTCGACATGAATTGATATGCGAAAACCGCGCAAGGATATCGCCAAATATTCGTCTTTTAGCGGAAGGCGCCGGCCTGTATATCGGCAATCGCATATAAAATGTCCGCTTTATTACCTCCCGTCGAAACCAGGCAATCCGGCGGAAGTGTGTGACGATTAATCTGGCAGCAAAGGGCCACCATGACGATCAACGTAATTCTCAACCTGCTGGCGGCACTGGTCTTGCTGGGCGCGCTGTATGCGCAGCAGCGCCAGCATGCGTCCTTTTCGGTGCGCGTGTTCACCGGCATGGGGCTGGGCGTGCTGCTGGGCGCCGTGCTGCAAGCGCTGTACGGCGCCAGCGCGACCGAACTGAAGACCACCGGCGACTACCTCGACATCGTCGGCTCCGGCTACGTCAAGCTGCTGCAGATGATCGTCATGCCGCTGATTATGGTGTCCATCGTTTCCGCCATCATCAAGCTCAAGGGCATCAACTCGCTGGGCAAGATCAGCGCGCTGACCATCGGCCTGCTGATGCTGACCACGCTGATCGCGGCCGGCCTCGGCATCCTGATGGCCAAGCTGTTCCAGCTGAGCGCGGTCGGCCTGACCGCCTCCAGCGCCGACGTCGCGCGCGGCGTCTACCTGCAAGGCAAGGTCGAAGCGGCGCAGGCGATCTCGCTGCCGAGCATGCTGCTGAGCTTCATCCCGGCCAATCCCTTCCTCGACATGACGGGCGGACGCAAGACCTCGACCATCGCGGTGGTGATCTTCTCGGTGTTCATCGGCATCGCCGCCACCGGCATCCACGACAAGAAGCCGGACGTGTTCGCCACCTTCGAGCGCTTCATCCAGGTCGCGCACGCCATCGTCATGCGCATCGTCACGCTGGTGCTGCGGCTCACGCCCTACGGCGTGTTCGCGCTGATGGCGCAGGTGGTGTCGACCTCCAGCTACGCCGACATCCTGCACCTGATCGACTTCGTGCTGGCCTCGTACAGCGCGCTGATCCTGATGTTCTGCGTGCACCTGGCGCTCGTCGCCGGCGCCGGCCTCAACCCGGCGCGCTACGTGAAGAAAATCCTGCCGGTGCTGACCTTCGCCTTCACCTCGCGCAGCAGCGCCGGCGCCATCCCGATGAGCGTGCAGACGCAGACGCTGCGCCTGGGCACCTCGGAAGGCATCGCCAACTTCGCCGCCTCGTTCGGCGCCACCATCGGCCAGAACGGCTGCGCCGGCATCTACCCGGCCATGCTGGCGGTGATGATCGCGCCCACCGTCGGCATCGATCCGTTCACGCTGGCCTTCATCGCGCCGCTGCTGGCCATCATCACCATCGGTTCGGTGGGCGTGGCCGGGGTCGGCGGCGGCGCCACCTTTGCCGCGCTGATCGTGCTGTCGTCGATGAACCTGCCGGTGGCGCTGGCCGGCCTGCTGATCTCGATCGAACCGCTGATCGACATGGGCCGCACCGCGCTCAACGTCAGCGGCTCGATCGCCGCCGGCACCGTCACCAGCCGGGTGCTGGGCGAGACCGACCTGGCCGTCTTCAACAGCAACGCCGAGCTGCCCGTCGACAGCGACCGCAAGGCCGCCTGAGCTTTCCAAGTCCTCGCACATCGAGGGAACCGCCGGCAGGCGGCGCGGTCTAATTTGTTCCCTGTGTTGAAAGGAGCAAAAAATGACTACCCTCTCCCCTACCTTGCGACTGTTGCTGGGCGCGGCCATGGCGGTCGCCCTGCTGGGCGGCTGCAACAAGCGCCCGGCGGACCAGCCGCCCACCCCCAGCGTGAACACGCCTGAGCCGGCCGCGCCCGCCGCGACGCCGCCTGCCACCACGCCGCCGCCGGCGCAACAAAGCAGCGCGCCGCCGCCCACCACCAATCAATAGGCGTAAAAAAAGGACCCGAAGGTCCTTTTCGCTACGACGTTCCGACTTAGAACTTGTAGTTGTAGGCGACGCCGATCAGCGACAGGTGGGTCTTGTACGTGCCGCGGGTGGTTTCGCCGTTACCCGTGCAGGTGGTCGCCAGCGGGTTGCAGGCGTTGGTGTAGTTGATCTGCGCGTCCTTGAAGTCCAGGAAGCTGTAGGCCAGGTCGATCGACGAGCGGGCGTTCAGCTTCCAGTTGGCGCCGAAGGAATACTGCATGCGGTCGCTGTCCGGCAGCGCTGGGTGGGTCAGCTCGGCGTTCTTGACCGGCGATTCGTCGTAGGCCAGGCCGGCGCGCAGGGTCAGGTTTTCGTTGTAGGCGTAGTTGCCGCCCAGCGAAACGCGCACGGTGTTTTTCCACTGCTGACGGATCACTTCGGCGCCTTCGGTGGTGCCCGGGAACTGGATGTCCAGGTCGCCCAGACGGTTGTGGCGCACGAAGGTCACGTCCGCCATGCCGGCCCACTTGGCGTCGAACTGGTGGAACACGTTGGCCGACAGCGTCTCAGGCGTACGCAGCGCGACCAGCGCGGCCGAGTTGGCCTTGTGCGACGCGGCTTGCAATACGCCGTTGACGATAGGGTCGGTGGTCACCTGCGAGAAGTCCCACACGGTGCTGCCCTTCAGCTGGTGCGAGATCGACGAGCGGTAAGCCAGGCCGAAGCGGGTGTTCTGGTCCAGCGTGAACAGGTAGCCCAGGTTGAAGCCCCAGCCCCAGTCCTTGCCGTCGTTGGCGCCGTGGGCATCCTTGGTCGCGCCCAGCAGTTTAGGGTTGCCGCCCAGCAGAGCGATCTGCTTGGCCAGCGCCGCCGATTGCGGCGTGCCTGCCAGCGCCATGACCGAACCCGGCACGTCCACGGCCTGGCCCAGGTTGGCTTTCATGAATTCGGCGTCGATACCGAAGCCGAAGGCGTGGTGTTCATTCAGTTTGAACGAAGCCGACGGGTTCAGCGTGATCGATTCCAGCTTGACGTCGGACAGCGCGTAGCGGCCGGTCCAGGTGTTGCCGTAGGTGATCTTGGTGCCGTATGGCACGAACATGCCCATGCCGACGGTCCACTGGTCGTTCAGTTTTTTGCTCAGGTAGAACGATGGCGCGGTGACCTGGCTCGGCACGTAGTCGCCGGCGGCGGTGCCGCCGGTCGGGGTGTGGGTGAAACGGGTCGAGCCGCTGTCGGTAAAGGTCGAGTGCGGCACAACCATGGTGGCGCCGGCGCTGATCTGCATACCATCCAGGCGGGACAGACCGGCCGGATTGTAGAAGATGGTCGATGCATCGTTGGCTTCGGCGGCGTTGGAGTCCGCCGTGCCTTGGCCGGAGACGCTCTGCGAGCCGAAACGGTAGCCGGACGCGTTGGCGCCGACCGACATGGCGCTCAGCGCGGCGGCAATGATCAGGGGGAGGTATTTGTGTTGCATGGTGGTCTCGCTTTTATAAGTGGCGGCACTGCGCCAGGTTTTTCTGGATTCTTGCGCCAAAACCGGTGCAGGAGGCCAGCAGCATACTACATTTATAAAACGAAGCAAAAGGCAAGTCGTTAGAGGAGGAATACTAATTAAAACCTTGAAACCGAGCAGATGCTCTGCATACCAGAAGTAAAAAAAGGACCCGGAGGCCCTTTTTTAGCGTCGGAAAAACAAGGACTTAGTGCGGATCCAGCGCGCCCGATGGCGGCATCGCGCGGCCACCCTTGCCGGTCACTTTGAACACCACCCACATCACCATGCGGAACACCAGGCGCACGAAGATCAGCGTCAGCAGGCCCTCGACCAGGGTCATGACCAGGGCCGGACCGGCGCTCCAGCGCACGGCGCGGCGATGGAACTTGGCGATGGCGCGGTCCTTGGCGATCTCGATGCTGTCGTAGAAGGTCGGCACCACCAGCAAGGTCAGGATGGTCGAGGTGATGGTGCCGCCGATGATGGCGATCGCCAGCGGACGGTAGAACTCGCCGCCCTCGCCCAGCCCCAGCGCGACCGGGAACATGCCGGCGATCAGCGCGAAGGTGGTCATCAGGATCGGACGCAGGCGCATGCGGCCCGCATACATCAGCGCGTCCTCGCGGCCATAGCCCTCTTCCTCGCGCTTGCGGGCGGCATCGAGCAGCAGGATGGCGTTCTTGGCGACCAGGCCCATCAGCATGATGACGCCGATAAAGCTCATCAGGTTCAGCGTGCTCTTGGTGACGAGCAGCGCCAGCACCACGCCGATCAGCGACAGCGGCAGCGACAGCATCACCGCCACCGGCGCCGTGAACGAACCGAACTGCATGACCAGGATCAAATACATCAGGCCGATACCCATGACCAGCGCGATCGCCATCTCCGTGAACAGCTCGCTCTGGTTCTTGCCGTCGCCGCCCTGGTCCAGGCCGTAGCCGGGCGGGTAGTCGATGGCGTTGGCCAGTTTCATGGCGTCGGCGTTGACCTCGCCCGGCGAACGGCCCTGCACGTTGGCCGACACGGTCACGGTGCGCTTGCCGTTCTTGTGCTCGATGGTGGACGGGCCCTTGCCCATCGTGATCGTGGCGATCTGGTCCAGCGGCACCATCTGGTTGGTGCCGGTCACCGAGATCGGCAGGCGCTCGATGTTTTCCGCGTTGACGCGGTCTTCCGGCGCCAGGCGCACCGCGACGTCGCGCGATTCGCCGGTCGGGTCGACCCAGTCGCCCACTTCGACGCCGGCAAACGCCACCCGCAGCGATTGCGCCGCGTCGTTGACGGAGATGCCCATCGAGTTGGCCAGGCCGCGATTGAGTTCGATCTGCAACTCGTTCTTCGGATCCTGCTGCGACAAACCGACGTCCACCGCGCCCGGGATCTGGCGCAGCTTGTCCATATAGGCGTTGGTGATCTCCATCAGGCGGCGCGAATCCGGGCCGGTGAACTCGATCTGCACCGGCTTGCCCTGGTTGCCCAGGTCGTCGATCACCGAGATCTCGGCGCCGGCGATATGGCTCATCTTCTCGCGCAGCTCGGCGCCGATCTGGAACGCGGTGCGCTTGCGGAACTGGCGCTTGCCGATGTCCAGGTAGATGCGGCCGCCGCCGGCGTTGATGTTGGAGTTGGTGTCCTTGGTTTCAGGAATCGTGCGGGCGATGGCGGCGATGGTTTCCATCTTGCGGCGCGCGATCTCCACGCTGCCCGACGGCGGCATGCGCACGTCGATGGCGATGGTGCTGCGGTCGGCCGCCGGCAGGAAGCTGGAGCCGCCCCACTTGGCATGCAGCACGATGGCGCCGACGAAGGTGCTGAACGCGATCACGGCCATCCAGCGGCGGTGGTGCAGCGCCCAGGCGATCACGCGGCCGTAGCGGTCGGACTGGTGGTCGAACCAGTCGTTGAATCTCTGCAGCACTTTGCCCAGGCCTTTTTTCGGCGCCGTGTGGTGGTCGACCGGGTCGCCCCAGTAGGCCGACAGCATCGGATCGAGCGTGAACGAAATACCCAGGCTGACCAGCACCGAGCAGGTCACCGTCAGCGCGAACGGACGGAACCATTCGCCGGAAATGCCCGGCATGAAGGCCACCGGAATGAACACGGCGATGATCGAGAAGGTGGTCGCGGCCACGGCCAGGCCGATCTCGGCGGTGCCGTTCAGCGCAGCCGTGCGGCGGTCCGAGCCCATCTGCATGTGGCGCACGATGTTTTCCCGCACCACGATGGCGTCGTCGATCAGCACGCCGATCGCCAGCGACAGGCCCAGCAGGGTCATGAAGTTCAGCGTGAAGCCGCACAGCCACACCGCGATGAAGGCCGCCACCACCGAGGTCGGCAGGCTCAGCGCGGTGATCAGCGTCGAGCGCCACGAGTTCAGGAAGGCGTACACCACGAAGATGGTCAGCACCGCGCCCAGCACCAGCGATTCGATCACGTTGTTCAGGCTACGCTGCGAATCGTCGCCGCCGTCGCGGGTGATTTCCAGCTTGGTGCCGGCCGGCAGCGTGGCGTTGACCAGTTTGATTTCCTCGCGCAGCTTGGCCGCCACCGACACCGTGCTGGCGTCGCGCGAACGGGAGATGGCGATGCCGACGTTGGGCTTGCCGCTGCGCATGCTCACGCCGTTGATTTCAGCGAAGCCGTCCTCGATGGTGGCCAGTTGCGCCAGGCGCACCACTTCGTCGCCGCGGCGCTTGACCACCACGCTCTCGAACTCGCGCGGGGTGATGATGCGGCCCACCAGGCGGATGCTCTTCTCGTCGAGCACGCCGCGCACCTTGCCCACCGGGGCGTTGGTGTTCTGGTTGCGCAGCGCGTTGACCACGTCGCTGACCGAGACGTTATATTCACGCAGCTTTTCCGCGTGCAGCAGCACCGACAGCTCGCGCTTGAGCGAACCGTTGACCTGCACCTGCGACACGCCGTCCACCGCGCGGAAGCGGTCCGACAGCATGTCCTCGGCCAGGCGCGAAATCTCGGCGTGGCTCTGGCTGGTCGACGACAGCGAGATCTGCATCACCGGATCGGAGGCCGGATCGATGCGCTGCAGGATAGGCTCGCGCATCTCGGTCGGCAGCTTGTAGCGCACCGAAGCGATCGCGTTGCGGATCTCGTCGGACGCTTCGATCAGGTTCTTCTTGAAGCTGAACTCGATGAAGATCTGCGCCGAGCCTTCATTGGCCGCGCTCTCCAGCTTGGTCACGCCGGAAATGGCTTGCAGCGGTTTTTCCAGCCGGTTGACGATCTCGCGCTCGACCGTGTCGGGCGAGGCGCCCGGATACGGCACGCTGACGATGATGAATGGCACCTCGACGTCCGGGTTCTGGTTGACGCGCAGCTTCTTCAGCGCCAGCAAGCCCAGGCACATCATGGCGACGATCAGGACGATGGTCGCGATCGGCCGTTTGATACTGAAATCGGATAAGAACATGGATTAGTTCCCTTTCGCTGCGGTGCTCGACGCCGGCGCGGCCGAGGCCTGGGCCGCGCCGTTGCCGGAGGCCGCCACTTTCGGCGCGGTCAGCTCGACGCCCTGGCCATCCTTGTAGCCGGAGTTCGGCACGCGCAGCACGCGGTCGCCGGCGGCCAGGCCGCTGCGCACTTCCCACTGGCCGGTGCGCGGATCGCGCACGCCCATGTTCAGCGTCGCCTTGGCCAGCGCCTTGCCGTTGACGCGCCAGGTGTAGGTCTGGTCGCCGCTGGTGACCAGCGCCGAATCGGGGATCATCAGCGCGTTGGCGACGTCGGACTCGACCCGGCCTTCGGCGTACAGGCCGGCCACGCCCGGCATATCCTGGCCGACGAACGAGACCAGCACCTCGACCTGGCGGGTGACCGCGTTGGCCGACGGATCGACCCGCTTCACGCGGCCGCTGAAATCGCGGTTCTGGTAGCCGTTGATGCGGAAGCGCACCGGCTGGCCGACCTTGACCACGCCGATCTTGTCGGCCGACACCAGGCCTTCGAAGCGCATGCTGGCCGGATCGATCACCTTGATCAGTTCCTTGCCGATGGCGGCGGTGTCGCCGTTGGAGACCTTGCGCTCGCTGACGATGCCGTCGAACGGCGCGCGCACCAAGGTGCGGGTCAGCTGCTGGTGGGCCGCGACCGAACGCGACTTGGCGCCGGCCAGCTCGCTCTGGGCGTTGTTGCGGCGGATCTCGGAATCCTCCAGCGCCTGGGTCGACACCATGCCCGACGAGCGCAGGGTTTTCTGGCGCTCGAACATGCGGGTGGCCTGCTCCAGCGTTTGCTGGGCGGCGCGGGTGGCTTCGTCGGCCGAGTTCAGGGCGTCGCGGATCGAGGTTTCGTCCAGGCGCACCAGGATGTCGCCCTTCTTCACGGCTTCGCCGTTCTCTTTCATTACTTGCAACACCACGGCGCTCACTTCGGCGCGCAGATCGGCCTTGCGCTCAGGCTGGACCGAACCGGTGATCACCGGACCCGACGCCAGCGCGTTGGTTTCGATGGTCAGCATGTCTTCCGGTGCCAGCGACAGCACGGCCGGGGCGGCGCTCTTGCCATCCTTGCCGTCCTTGCCGTCCTTGGACGCGGTGGCCGAGGCGCTGGCGCCCGCCTTTTCAGGCTCCTTGGAGGACTTGCCGCAGGCAACCAGGGCTGAAGCGACGGCGAGAGCTAGAAGGGTTTTGCGCAACATACAGTTCTCCGAGAAAGTGGCACGGGGGTGCTCGACTACTTATTAAAATTTTAGCCAGACTACAGGGCGCAGAGTATCTCCGACTGTCCGGTATCGGTCAATCGACGTGCGACTGGACGGCAAAAAACGTGGCTGAATTGCCAAATGCTGGGATAAACGGTGAAATGTCAGGATAGCCGGGAGCGGCCAAAAGAACAGGGAAACCGCAGAGTGGGCGGGAGCCGCTTAACCCGCACAGCGGCAAACAGGGGTCGGACCCCGAGGGGTCCGACCCCGCCCTTGCGGGTTGCAGTCCGGATCAGCCGCGGCCGAAGATGGCGTTGATCAGGTGGGCGATGGCGATGCCGGTGCACAGGCCGCCGCCGATTTCCACCAGCGTGTGGCCCATGCGCTCGCGCAGCCAGGTGTGGCCCTTGCTTGCGGCCTCTTCGCCGCCGGCCAGGCGGTTGATCGCCGCCGCCTGCTTGCCGACGTGCTGGCGCAGGCTGTTGGCGTCGATGACGACGATGAAGCACAGCGTGACCGCCACGCCGAACGCCGGGTGGCCGATGCCCTCGCGCAGCGCGATCAGGGTCGCCATGCTCGACACCACCGCGCTGTGATTGCTGGGGAAACCGCCGTTGCCGACCAGGTTGAACGCCCACTTGCGCGCCTTGGCGCTATTAATCAGAAACTTGATCGGCCCGACCGTGATCCAGGTAATCAGCGGGGTGACGAGGTAAGCGATGTCCATCGGTGGTTCCTTTGCATTTTAGTGGCGCAATTATCGCAGATGGCCCTACAGCGACGGAAGCAAGTATTATAGAATTCAGCCCATTGTTACCTTTCAATAAAAACAACGATGCAACACTTCAGAATCTCTTTTGCCGTCACTTTTGTCCTGATGGCGCTGGCCGCCTGGTGGGGCTACAACCATGGCGGCGCCGCCGGCCTGCTGCAGGCGGTGTGGGTGGCCGCCGTGCTGGGCGTGATGGAAGTGTCGCTCTCGTTCGACAACGCGGTGGTCAACGCCTCGGTGCTGCGGCATTGGGATGCGTTCTGGCAAAAGCTGTTCCTGACGGTCGGCATCGTGGTCGCGGTGTTCGGCATGCGGCTGCTGTTCCCGCTGCTGATCGTCTCGCTGGCCACCGGCCTGGGCCTGATGGACGTGTGGCAGATGGCCACCGCCAACCCGGCCGAATACGCCAGACACCTGACCGGCGCCCACGCCCAGGTGGCGGCCTTCGGCGGCGCCTTCCTGTTGCTGGTGTTCCTGAACTTCCTGTTCGACGAGGAAAAAGAGCTGCACTGGCTGGGCTGGATGGAGAAAAAAATGGGCCAGCACGGCACCGAGACGCTGGCCGTGCTGATGGCGCTGGGCGCGGTGTTCGCTTGCGTCGGCCTGGTGCCGGTGGAGGAAAAGTACACGGTGCTGACGGCCGGCGTGGTCGGCGTGGCGGTGTATCTGGCAGTCGGCTGGATCAGCACGCTGCTGGAGGAAGAGCCGCCGGAAGACGACGACGACGACATCACCGAGGCCGGCGTCGGCGCGGTAGTGGCGACGGTGGCGCGCGGCAGCTTCGGCGGCTTCCTCTACCTGGAAGTGCTGGACGCCTCGTTCAGCTTTGACGGCGTGATCGGCGCCTTCGCCATCACCAGCGACGTCGTCATCATCATGCTGGGGCTGGCCATCGGCGCCATGTTCGTGCGCTCGCTGACGGTGTTCCTGGTGCACAAGGGCACGCTGGACGAGTACGTCTACCTGGAGCACGGCGCCCACTACGCCATCGGCATCCTGGCGCTGATCATGCTGGCCAGCGTCAAATACCACATCCCGGAATGGTTTACCGGTTTGTCGGGGGTGGCGTTCATTGCCGTGGCGCTGTGGTCGTCGATACGCCACAAACGGCGGCTGGCCGCGTGATAAGATTAAAAACATTGCACTCAACCCAAGCTGATCCATGACCTCTTCCAAACGCGTAACGCTCTATCTCGCCGGCCTGCTGGTCGCCGCCCTGCTGATCTTCATGGCCTACACCTGGGTCATGCTGCACGTGTCGTACTCGGATGGCGAACGGGCCGGCTACCTGCAGAAATTCTCCAGCCGGGGCTGGGTCTGCAAGACCTGGGAAGGCGAGATCCTGCTGACCTCGATGCCGGGCGCCATCCCCGAGAAGTTCGAATTCAGCGTGCGCGACGACGCCGTCGCCCAGCAGCTGATGTCGGCCACCGGCAAGCGTGTGGTGCTGAGCTACGCCCAGCACAAGGGCGTGCCCAGCCAGTGCTTCGGCGAGACCGAGTACTACATCACCAAGGTGCAGGTTCAGCCTTGATATTCAGCCGTGATTGTTGCCGCGTCCGCAACATGGCGCGGCACTTCCTGAGTTTCCGGTAATCTCAGCAGTATCCCTGACAGAAACCGAAGCCACCCATGCCCAAACGCCTCCCTCTCCTGCTCGCCACCCTGCTGGCGGGCGCCGCCGCCCAAGGCCAGGACTTGTCGATGCAAGGCGGCGCCCTGCGCGTCAGCGGCACCAATGAGAACTCGTTCGCGGTCGGCGTCAACTACGCCCAGCCGGTGGGCGACTACCTGGCGCTGAGCCTGGGCTACCTGAACGAAGGCCATCCGCACAACCACCATCGCGACGGCGTCTCCGCCCAGGTGTGGCTGCGCTCGCACATCAGCGAACAGGGCCTGTCCTGGGGTGTGGGTGTGGGGCAGTACTATTTCTTCGACACGTCCCGGCCCAGCGGCGGCGGCGAGCCGTATATCAACGACCACGGCTGGGCGCCGATCTACAGCGTGCAAGCGACCTGGCACCATCCCAACCGCTGGTACACGCAGGTGCAGATCAACCGCGTCATCCCGACCGGCGCCAAGGACCCGACCACCTCCCTGCTGGTGGGCGCGGGCTACCGCTTCGACAGCGTGCGCGGCAACAAGCTGCACCTGGACGGCGGCAAGGCGACCGACGACACGGTGACCGTGCTGGCGGGGCAAAGCATCGTCAACAGCCTGGAATCGGAGCGCTCGCGCGCCAGCAGCGTCGAGTACCGGCGCTCGATCGGGCCTTATGTGGACTGGACGGTGAGCTGGCTCAACGAAGGCACCACGGCCGTCACCCGCCGCAACGGCGTGGCGTCGCAGCTGTGGCTGATCCGCTCCTTGAACCGGGAAGTCGAGCTGGGGATGGGTGTGGGGCCGTACCTGGCGTATGAAGTGCATGACGTGCCGGGCACGCGTTCGCACAAGGCGGGGCTGGTGTCGATGGCGAGCCGCTATCACTTCAACAAACACGTCGTCGGCACGCTGTCGCTGAACCGCGTCGTCACCGACTATCACCGCGACGCCGACCTGTTGCTGGTCGGCCTGGGCTACAGCTACTAAAACCCGCACTACGGCGAAGAGGGTCAGACCCCGTACGGGGTCTGACCCTTTTGGTTTGGGGTTGCTTAGCGGGCGCGCCAGACCGCTTTGCCGGCTTCGGCTGGCGGCGCCAGGCGGGCCGCTTCCTTGCGGGCACGGGCGGCGTCCAGCGTGGCGACCACGGCGCCCTCTTCCGCTTGCTTGCACTCGCCGGCGGCCGCAGCCACTTTTGCCTGCACCGCTGCCAGCGCTTTTTGCGCGGCGGCGTGACGGCGGGTTTCCAGTTCCAGCAATTTCTGTTTGGCGGCGGTCATCGCGGCGGTGGTGTCGGCCACCTTGCGCTGCATCGCGGCGTGCGCCTGGGCGGTTTCCAGCAAGGCCAGCTGTGCTGCGGCCTTGTCGGTCGCGGCTTGCACGGTGGCTTGTTCGGCCAGCTCGCGCTGGTGCACCGCATCGGCTTCGGCCTGCTCGGCGTCGGCGCGCTGGCGTGCGCAGGTGGCCACATTGCGTTCCGCTTCCAGGCGGCCGGCGATCGCTTTCGACGCGCGGATTTCCGAGGCGGTGGTCAAGCGTTGCTGCGTCAGCTTCTGGTCGATCAGCGCCAGCGATTGACGCTCGGTTTCAATGAATTCACGCTCGGCCAGCAACAGCGCTTCGGCGGTCGCGGCCTTCTCCTGCTCGACGCGGGCGCGCTCGGCATGCACCACGCCCAGCTCGACCGCCAGGCGGGCCTGCGCCGCCAGCGCCTGTCCGGCGATGGCTTTCTGCTCGGCTTCCAGCGATACCTGCTCGGCCATCAGGCGGGCGGCCTCGGCTTCTTTTTCCGCCGCGGCGGCCAGGCGCTGCTCGGCTTCCTGCTGCTGGCGATAGGCTTCGGTCTGCGCGCGCTCGGCGGCGATGCGGTGTTGAGCCGCGTCGCTGGCGTCCTGCTCGGCGTCCAGTTTTTCCTTCAGCGCGGCGATCGCCTGCTGTTCGGCGGCGGCGCGGGCCTGTTCGGCTTGCAGCAATGCTTGCGCCTGCCCGGCCTTTTGCATGGCCACGGCGTTGGCCTGGTTCTGCGCTTCGACGTGCAGCGCCAGTGTGGCGATTTCCTGCTGTTCGGCGGCGTTCTGGCTGGCGGCCAGCTCGGCGGCGGCGCGCGACAGGGCGGCGCGTTCTTCGGCCAGTTCGGCGGCGCGCTGTTGTTCCAGGCTGTCGGTGCGGGCGGCTTCGGCGGCGGCTTCATCGGCGGCCTGGCGCAGCTTGGCTTGTTCCAGCGCCAGCGTCTCCGCTTCGACCTTGGCGTGGGTTTTCAGTTCGGCTTCCTGCTCGGCCTGCACACGGGCCAGCGCGACGGCGCGCAGCTGGCTGTCCACTTCGATGCGTGCTTCGGTCGCGGCCAGGATGCTGGCGTCCGCATCGCGGCGCGCCTGGGCGCTGGCGGCGGCCACCATTTCCAGGCGTTCGCGGTGAATCGCGGCGTCGCGGATTTCTTTTTCTGTTTGCAGACGCAGGTGCAGCGATTGCGCGGCGCTGCGTTCGGACTCGGCCTTGGCCAGCGCGATCTGCTCGCGCTCCTGCTCCAGGTGCGCCAGGGCGCGGGCTTCTTCCAGCGCGCGCACCTCGGCGGCGGCGCGGTTGAAGGCCGATTCCAGCGCGATCTGATCGGCGCGTTCGCGCTGCACGGTCAGGTCCAGCGCTTCGGCTTCGGCCTGCACCAGCATCTGCGCGGTCTGGCGGGCGGCGTAGGCGTGGCGCTCGCGTTCGCGCGCCATGGTTGCCACGCGCGCATCGGCGGAGGCGATGCCGACCACTTCTTCCTTGGCGGCCTGCACAGCGGCCACGCGTTCCACCGCTTGCAGGCGGGCTTGTTCGGTTTGGGTCGCCAGTTCCTCGGCGGCGCGGGAGGCTTGTTCGGCCAGCTCGGATTCGGCGGCGATCTGTTCGTGGGCGCGCTTGCGGCTTTCGCTCTCGGCCTTGGCGCGCAGTTCGGCGGCCACACGGATCTGGGTGTCGGCTTCGACGCGGGCACGCAGTTCGGCGGTTTCCTGTTTGACGGCATCCAGGCGGGCGACGCTGGCCTGGGCGGCGGCGCGCAGCGATTCGAGGCGCTCGCGGTTGGCGGCGATCGCCTCTTCCGACGCTTGTGCATTTTGCAGCGCGACGGCGGCTGCGGCGGCATCCATCGCGGCGCGGTCTTCGGCCAGCGAGCGGGCGCGGGCTTCGGCGTGGGCGCGGTTCTCGGCGGCGCAGGCGGCCTTGGCGTCTGCTTCGACGCGGGCGATCGCTTCCTGGATCGCCTTCATTTCCATCGCCGCGCGTGGGGTGTGGGTCGGTTCGTCCGGGTCATGCAGCGACACCATGGGGAGCAGAGTGACGCTATCTTGTACGCTGTCTTGTTTGGCCAGTTGTGCTTGCATGAGGGTTCTCGCTAGACGATATGTCCCGGCACCAACCGGGACTTCTGAGTTCTCATTATCAAGCAGGGGGCAAGCAAGCCGAACCGCGAGGAGAGCGGGAAATACCCGCCAATTCGGCAGATCCTAGATCTTGGGCACCGGGACTTGCCGGCGTTTTTCGATCTCGTCCTTGCGCTGCTGCGCCTCGAGCGCGGCCAACGCCGATGCTTCGTCTTTGTAGGCGGTGAAGTCGACCATACTGACCTGTATCTTCTGGAACTCGACACCGCTGTTCGACAACTCGGACAGGATGACACTCACGGTCTTCTTACAATTCGCCAGTCTCTTGAAGTCGGTCCCATAGTTGACTTGCCCACCAACGCGAACCCGGCAATCCTGCGGGCTGTCGCTGGGCTTGTAGGAATTCGGCTCCAAGGCCATCCATTCAAGCTCGCCGGCGTTCCCGGTGTTTCTGGTGGGCGGCCCGTACTTTGCGCTCAGGGCCTTTTCCATTTCCACCCGCGATACCGGCCGGTCGAACTGCTCGCGGCGGGCGATGGCGACCGCCGTGCTCGACTTCTGTCCGAAGCCGATCATGACGTAGCCCATCTCTGCTGGCAGACTGCCCGGCTTCGCCACCAGCTTCTGATACTCGCGCGACTGCGGCCGGGCCGGCATGCCAAACGCCGCCGCATAGTCCTCCTTGCGGACCAGCTTATACCCTAGCCCGACCAGCACTTTGTCGATCTGGGCCGACGTATCGCCGATCTTGACACCCAGGGTTTCCATCACGGCAGGAGTGGTTTGCGCGTGGGCGGCAGCCTCCAAAGACAGCAACAGGGCAATTTGCAGACTACGTTTCAGCATGGTGTTCCTTCGGAAGGTCAAGCGCTCATGAGCGCGATGTTTTTTATATTAACCTTGCCTACTTTACACCATTTAACACCACGCCGATCCACTAGACCGGCAGTGGCGGCTCGTCCATCAGCGAAATCTGCTCCTTCAGCTCCAGGATGCGGTCCTGCCAGTAGCGCTGGGTGTTAAACCACGGGAAAGCCACCGGGAAGGCCGGATCGTCCCAGCGTCGCGCCAGCCAGGCCGAGTAATGAATCAGCCGCAGCGTGCGCAGCGCTTCGACCAGGTGCAGCTGGCGCGGGTCGAACTCGCAGAAATCCTCGTAGCCGGCCAGGATGTCGCTCATCTGGCGCACCTGGTCGGATCGCTCGCCGGACAGCATCATCCACAAGTCCTGGATCGCCGGACCCATGCGGCTGTCGTCGAAGTCGACGAAGTGCGGGCCGGCGTCGGTCCACAGAACATTGCCGCCGTGGCAATCACCGTGCAGGCGCAGTTGCGGCAGCTCGCCGGCGCGCTCGTAGCTGCGGCGCACGCCGTCCAGCGCCTGCGCCGAGACGCTGGCGTAGGCCTCCCGCAAATCGGCCGGGATGAACTGGTTGGCTTGCAAAAACTCGCAAGGCTCGATGCCGAAGGTGGCGATGTCGATCGCCGGCCGCTCCAGATACGGCTTGATCGCGCCCACCGCGTGAATGCGGGCGATGAAGCGCCCGGTCCATTCCAGCACCGACGGATCGCTCAGCTCGGGCGCGCGGCCACCATGGCGGGTGAACACGGCAAAGCGGAAGCCATTGAAGTGATGCAGCGTAGCCCGGTCCGGGCCCAAGGCCAGCGCCGGCACCACCGGAATCTCGCGCGCGGCCAGTTCATCGGTGAAAGCGTGCTCTTCCAGGATGGCCGCGTCGCTCCAGCGGCCGGGTCGGTAAAACTTCACCACCAGCGGCTTGTCGTCCTCGATGCCGACCTGGTAGACGCGGTTTTCGTAGCTATTCAGCCCCAGCAGGCGGCCATCGCCGCGCAGGCCGATGCTGTCGAGCGCGTCGAGCACGCACTCGGGATTGAGCGCCGAATAAGGATGTGGCGCCTGCTCCTGCTCGCTGTCGGCCGCACCGGTGAGCGGGTCGGCCATGCTGGCGGCCAGGGCCGCAGCGCGGGCGTCTTCTGCTTCGTCGTCGAAATGATCTTGGTTCATCCCCGCATTGTACGGGGCGCGACGTGTATACTGTCGGCTTCAATCCAATAAAAAGAGCAAGCCATGCAACTCGACCAGCCACTGAGCGAAAAAGAATTCGACGAATTAGACAACTTCCTGTTGTCCGACCGCAGCCCTGAAGATGCCATGACGATGGATATGCTGCACGGCTATCTGACCGCCATCGCCATCGGCCCGGAACCCATCATGCCGGTGGAGTGGCTGAAGCGGGTCTGGGGCCAGGAAGATACCGACGTCCCGAAATTCAAGAACGAAAAGGAGGAGGAACGCATCCTCAACCTGATCATGCGCTTCATGAACGAAGTGCTGGTGACGTTCGAAGTGGCGCCGAAGGAATTCGAGCCGCTGTTCGTCGAGCACGAGCACGAAGGCCAGACCCTGATCGACGCCGAAGCCTGGTGCTGGGGCTTCTGGGAAGGCATGGAGCTGCGTCCGGGTTCGTGGGACGAGATCTGGGAATCGGACATCCAGGAACTGATGAAGCCGATCTACCTGCTGGGCGCCGACGAGATCGAGGAAGAGGAACTGCCGCTGGTGGAAGATCCGGTCAAGGCGCACAAGCTGGGCCAGGAACTGGAAGCCAACCTGCCGGCCATCTACAAGTTCTGGGTGCCGCGCCGCAAGCCGGCCGTCACCACGCTGGTGCGCGACGAGCCTAAGGTCGGCCGCAACGACGACTGCCCTTGCGGCAGCGGCAAGAAGTACAAGAAGTGCCACGGCGCTGACGCGGCGGAATAAGCCGATGTTCTTGCGTGGTGCGGTCATCACTGTACTGCTGGCGGCGACCTGCGCGTCCGCCGCCCAGCCGGAGCTGGTGACCGACCGCACCACGCCTGCCCGTCAGGCCGCCGACGCGGCCCTGCTGAAATCGCTGGACCGCGACGTTTTCTCCAACGGCAGCTACGCCGGCCCGACCGGGACGCTGGGCTATCGCATGATGTCGCCGGCCGTCCTGCAGCCAGGCAAGCGCTATCCGCTGATCATCGTGCTGCACGGTTCCGGCGCCATCGGCAACGACAACAGCAGCCAGCTTGGCGCCCTCGCGATGTCCTGGTCCGCACCAGTCATCCGCAAGCGCTACCCCGCATACATCCTGGTGCCGCAATTTGCCGAGCGCAGCGCCAACTATGCGCCGTCCGCCGCAGACGGTTTGCTGGCCGCCAAGCCCGGCCCCAACCTGCCCACCCTGCGCGCGCTGGTGGAAACCCTGAAACCGCAGTTCGCCATCGACACCGACCGCATCTACGTCACCGGTTTTTCGATGGGCGCTTCCGCCGCCACGCAGGCGGTGCTGCAAGACCAAAACATGTACGCCGCCGCAGTGGCCTTCTCCGGCATCGCCCCGGACCGCACCGCCGCCGCGCAACTGAAAGACCTGCCGCTGCTGCTGGTCCACGGCGAAGCCGACACCGAAAACCCCATCGAGCCTGACCGCGCGCTATTCGCCGCCTTGCAGCGTCAGCCGGGCGGCGCCAAAGCCCGCATGCTCGAGTATCGCGGCATGGAGCACACCGTACCCGCCGACATGCTGCTCGCCACCGCCTGGCGCGACTGGCTGTTCGCCCAGCACAAGAGATGAATGGCAAGAACTGCAAGAAGTTTTTATAGCCATCAATGCTTCAAACCTGATGCGAGATTTTGCCACCTTTCGGACTCTAGTTTATCGACAGGAACACCCATACCGTCACGATAGATCAGAGCAAGTCGCACCCTCGCTTGAGTATTCCCACGATCGGCGGCTTTGCGATACCAAATTGCAGCTTGTGCGTAATCGCGTTGCACGCCGCGTCCGGCCCAGTACATACCGGCGAGATTCAGCATCGCTGAAATACTTCCCTTCTCGGCCGCCTTCGCGTACCAATGGCGGGCTAACGCGTTGTTTGCTTGTGTTCCCCGGCCTTGTTCATAAAGGGTGGCGAGATTATTCTGTGCCGCCATATCGCCGTTTTCAGCTGCCTTTGCATACCATTTGAATGCCTGGTCATAGTCGGGCGGACCGCCTGCACCAGCAACGTAGAGAGCGGCCAAGTTAGACTGAGCCTTAACGTGCCCTTGCAGCGCGGCCTTGAGATACCATTCCGCAGCGCGTTTTTTATTGCTCTTGACGCCCGCGCCAGTATCTAACGAGACAGCGAGGTTGTACTGAGCGTCCATATTGCCTTGTTCGGCCAGGATGCTATAAATTTCGACCATGGTTTCTGGTCGTTGGTCCGCTACGTGCAGTTGCGCTTCGACACTTCCCTGCATTGCCGCAGCACCATACCAAAACGCAGCTTGTTGGGGATCCTTTGCAATCCCTCGTCCCGTTTCGTAAATCTCACCTAACTTTAGCTGCGCGTAGGACTCCCCTTGTTTGGCCGCTTTCAAATACCAATCATAGACTTCGCTCTCACCTCCGAGATCCGGCCTTGTAGAAAGCAATTCAGCAAGGTCTCGCTGCGCTTTAGCCAGACCTGCCTTGGCGGCTTCGCGGTACCACATGGCAGCTTGACGTAAGTCGATTTCAACTCCGAGCCCTTTTTCATACATCGCACCTATAAAATACTGGGCGGCGTTGTCTCCCAAACTTGCTCCCTGTTTGAACAACGCTTGGGCTTTTGCGTAGTCTTGTTTAACGCCCATTCCTTTCAGATACAGATAGGCCAAATTAGAAATTCCAGCGGGGCTCTCTTGTTGCGCGGCCCTGGAATATAGCGAAAACGCCATAGGCAAATCCTGCTCGACACCAATCCCTTCCTCATATGCTTTGCCAAGGTTATTCGCAGCGGAGGCGTTCCCGTGCGACACCGCCTGCCGGTACCATTTGACTGCCTGAAACGGGTCTTTCGGCACACCACAACCATCAGCATGCAACATACCAAGCAGGTTCTCTGCCGCATCATTGTCATGTTGCGCAGCGCGCCCCAGCCACAAAAGGGCTTGTTGACAATCCTTTACCGTTCCCTCACCACGCATGTACATCCGCCCCAAAGTTGACTCCGCAATTGGGTCGCCAAGTTGAGCATGCCTGGTGAATTCTTTGAACGCTTTTTTAAAATCGCCGCGCTTATAGAAATACATAGCATCGGCGGCTCCATCCGAAACCGCGATTTCAGCGGCTGTTTCGGCATATACGGGGATGCTCGCCACTATGCAAAGAAGAAGTGATGCAGCGTTCAGAACTCTCAACTATTAAATCTCCATAGATCGGGGATGGGCAGCAGGATCCTAGCATGAGTGTTGCAAAAAAATATATGCTCGACTGACAAAAACTGTCAGCCTGGGCCTGACATTTTTTGTCGGGGACTAGCAATTTTCGTCGTCTCCCCCAGCAAATCAAGCACTTAGGTACTGGCACAGATGTTGCCAGATGACTCCCGTCGCTTGAAAAAAACAATGGGAGAAGTCGATGTCATTTTTACCAACACGTATCTGGCCGGTGGCCTGCCTGCTGAGCCTGAGCGGCTCGGTGTGGGCCGCCACCGCCACGGTGGAGAGCACCGCCAAGGGACCTGTCGCACTGGGCAGCAAAGTCTGGTTCCTTGGCAGGGTCGATGGCCAGGGGGTCTACATGAACTTCGCCGTCAACGGCGTCCCCGGCGGCAACGCCACCTACGGCAAGCTGAATTCGCAGAATGGCGAATACATCGCGCCATCGGTGTTGCCGTCCAACGTGGTCATCACGATCACCGGCACCACCACCAAGGATGCCAAGCTGGGCGCCAACCTGTCGGCCAGCACCACGCTGACCTTGAAGAAGACGGCCACGCCAACGCCCACCCCGACGCCCTCACCCACACCTGAACCGACGCCGAGCCCGACGCCAACTCCTACGCCCTCCCCAACGCCGACGCCGACACCAGCCCCCGCGCCAGTCCCGCCGCCGATCGGCCAGCAGCCCGCGCCGGACGCCGCCAAGATCAGCGCCGTGCGCCTGCTGGAGCAAGCCACCTTCGGCGCCACGCCGGCCGACGTGGCCGCGATCAAGGCCAACGGCCAGGCCGCCTGGCTCAAGCAGCAATTCGCCATGCCGGCCAGCGCCGTCCCCGTCACCACCGACATGAAGGTGTTGCAAAACACCTGGTACAAAAACATGGCCGCCGGTCCGGACCAACTGCGCCAGCGCATGATCTTCGCGCTGTCGCAACTGTTCGTCATCTCCGCCGACAAGAACCCCTACGCCAATGAAATCCAGCCCTGGCTGAGCACCATCTCCAACAACGCCTTCGGCAACTTCAACACCCTGCTGCGCGAGATGACGCTCAATCCTGCGATGGGCAAGTACCTCGACCTCGGCAACAGCATCACGCCGTCGCCGAACGAAAACTACGCCCGCGAAGTGATGCAGCTGTTCACGCTGGGTCCGGTCCTGCTGAACCAGGACGGCAGCGTGCAGACCGACCGCAACGGCGATCCCATCCCCACCTACGACCAGGCCCGCATCAGCGACTTCGCGCGCGCCCTGAGCGGCTGGACCTATCCCGGCAGCAGCGCCACCGGCATCAACTGGGAAAGCTTCACCGGCCCGCTGCAGCCGCGCGACAAGTTCCACGACAAAGGCAGCAAGACGCTGCTGCTGGGCGCCGTGCTGCCGGCCGGCCAGAGCGCCGTGCAGGACATGGATGGCGTGATGCAGAACCTGTTCCAACATCCCAACCTGCCGCCCTTCATCGCCACCCGTTTGATACGCGCCTTCGTCACCAGCAACCCCAGCCCGGCCTACATCACCCGCGTGGCCGACGTGTTCGCCTACGGCGCGGCCGGTCGCGGCGACCTGCAAGCCACGCTGACCGCCGTGCTGACCGATCCCGAAGCGCGCCAGGACCAGCTTGGCGCCACGCAAGGCCACCTCAAGGATCCGATGCTGCAATCGATCGGCCTGTTCCGCACGCTGGGCGCCAGCGTCACCGATCCGACCAACCTGTTCTGGGACTACTTCCTGCTGGGCCAGAAGATCACCGCCGCGCCGAGCGTGTTCAACTTCTACTCGCCGATGACGCGCCTGCCCGGCTCGCCGCAATACTACGGCCCCGAGTTCCAACTGTACGCGCCCAGCCTGGCCGTGGCGCGCGCCAACTTCCTGTACAAGTTCATCTCCGGCGAATACAAGGGCATGGTCAATGTCGACATCACGCCGTTTGTCAGCGTGGCCGGCAACGCCACCACGCTGATCAACCTGGTCGACGCCACCTTGCTGGCCGGCCGCATGTCGGCCAGCGCGCGGCAGGCGATCGGCGCGGCCGTCAACGCCTCCACCGACCCGCGCCAACGCGCCATCAGCGCGCTCTACCTGGCCGCCATCAGCGCCGAATTCGCCGTCGCACAATAAGGACAACGACCATGAACCAGCATTCAAATTCCCGCCGCCGCTTCCTCGGCGCCAGCGCGCAGACCGGCTTGATGGGCGCGCTCTCCGCACTGGGCCTGACCGGCGTGGCCGCGCCGGCCAACGCCGCCGTCACCGACTACAAGGCGCTGGTCTGCCTCTACATGTTCGGCGGTAACGACGGCAACAATATGATCGTGCCGCTCGACAGCACCCGCTACGCGCAATACAACGCCATTCGAGGCAGCCACGGCCTGGCCTTGTCGAGCGCGGCCAAGACGCTGCTGGCCGCGCGCAGCGCCACCTTGCAGGCGACGGCGAATCCGGTGACGCAGCCGTTCGGCTTCCACTACGGCATGCCGGAACTGGACACGCTGTACGGACAAGGCCAGGTGGCCGCCATCCTCAACGTCGGCAACCTGCGCCAGCCGCTGAGCAAGTCGCAGTACCTGGCCGGCACGGGCGTGCCGTCGCAACTGTTCTCGCATCCCGACCAGACCATCCAGAACCAGGCCGGCACGCCCTCCTCCGCCGCCACCGGCTGGGGCGGACGCCTGCTCGATGTGCTCGGCACCGGCGGCCACCTGGACGCGATCGCGGTCGGCGCCGGCGGTCTGTTTGTCGAAGGCGCCAGCACGCACGGCAATCTGCTGCCGGGCAACGGCCAGCTCGATCTGGCCGGCATGAACTTCTGGCCGCAGAAGGAAGCCGATGCGCGGCGCGCGGCGCTGGTGCAAATCCTGTCGGCGCAGAATCCCAACCTGATCGCCGGCGCCGCCAACAAGGCGCTGCTGAACGGCATGGACCTGGTGACCGATCTGAAGAACGCCAATTCCGGCACGCCGCTGTCGACGGTCTTCCCCGGCACCTCGCTGGGCCAGCAGTTGAAGACCGTCGCGCAGTTGATCCGCATCCGCTCGCAGCAAGGACCGGGGCGGCAGGTGTATTTCGTTTCGCAGGGCGGCTTCGACACCCACGGCGGCCAGGCCTACCAGCAGTTCGACATGCTGCGCCAGGTATCGGAGGCGCTGGCCGCGTTCCAGCTGGCGCTGGCGGAGATCCACGCCGCGCAGCAGGTGACCAGCTTCACGATGTCCGAATTCGGCCGCACCTTGCAGCCCAACAGCGGCGGCACCGATCATGCCTGGGGCAATCATCACCTGGTGGTCGGCGCGGCGGTCAAGGGCGGGCTGTACGGCCAGTTCCCCGACTTCACGCTGGGCGGCAAGGACGACGCCACCGGACGCGGCGCCTGGATACCGCAGTTCTCCAACCAGCAATACGGCGCCACGCTGGGCCGCTGGTTCGGCGCCGATGCGGACATGCTGCAGAACCAGGTTTTCAAGAACGAACTGGCCAACTTCCCGCAGGCCGACCTGGGTTTCATGCTGAGCTGACGCCACAATCTGTCGCGTATTTTTGACATTCCTGCCCGGCGCAAAAACTTCGTTCCCGTCAGCAAAACAACCCTGCTATAGTGAATTAGTGCTATCAATCAGGGAGTTGCATGTCGTCGACGCGCGCCGGCTGGAGGGATGTCATGAAATACCTGCTTTGCTGCCTCGTCCTGGCCTGCTGTCTGGCCTCGGCCTCGGCCGAAACCATCACCCTGGGCGCGGAAGACGACTGGGCGCCGTATTCGTCGGCGGTGGAGCGCAGCGCGCGCGGCTTCGCGGTCGACGTGATCCGCGAAGCCTTCGCCGCCGTCGGCGTCACCGCCAACTTCGAAGTGCTGCCCTACGCCCGCTGCCTGGACGACACCAAGCGCGGCCGCCTGGTCGGCTGCTTCGACGCCGTGCCCAACGCCATGATCGGCGGCAGCTTCCTGTGGCATAAGCATCCGCTGTTCACCACCCACATGAACGTCTACGCGCTGAGCGACTCGCCGGAAAGCGGCTTGACCGCCCGTCAGCTGGAAGGCAAGACCGTGGGCGTCGAGCGCGGCTACGAATATGGCGACGAGTTCGACCTGAACACCAAGATCGTGCGCCGCATCGTCGACAAGAACGTGCAGGGATTCAGGATGCTGCTGGCCAAGCGCATCCAATACATGGCGGCCGAGGAACGCATCGCGAAAGCCCTGTTCATCAAGGAGGCGGCTGAATTCGGCGGCAAGTTCAAGCTGGTGGGCACGGTCGCCACGCCCGGCCTGTTCATCGCCTTCAGCAAGACGGGGCCGGACGGCGCCAAATATCTCGCTCAATTCAACCGCGGTTACACCATCATTCGTGACAATGGCCGCTACAAGGCGATTGAGGCCATCTGGTTTTAATGCGCCAACGGAGGCCACGTGCAAGCGGTACCAGCCAAGCTCGGTCTACAGTCGCCTTCGGGTAAGGACGGCGGTCCGCCCGCCGCGCCGCTGCTCTCCGGCGACTCCATCGCCGCGCGCCTGTTGCGGATTATTTTCTGCTGCTACTTCATCGTGACCGTGGTGGTCACGCTGGTGCAACTGGCGGCCGAATACAAGCACACCAAGGAACGCCTGGTGCTGGAGATCCGCGCGATGCAGCAAACCTTCGGCCCCGGCATCGCCGACGCCATGTGGCGTTTCAATGACGACATCCTGCGCGGCATCCTGACCGGCATGAGCGAGCTGCCGGTAGTGGCCGGCATCAAGGTGGCCGACGATCACGGCAAGCTGGTGCGCGCCGTCGGCACCGTGCTCGACCAAGGCGTCAAGGTGCATGCCGAAGCCGATGGCCGCCTGAAACCAGAGCCGGCCAGCGAAGGCCTGTTCGCTGAGATCTTCAGCCAGGACTTCCCCATCATCTACCACGACGAGAACGGCCAGGCGCGCGTGATCGGCACCTGGACCGTGTATTCGAACCAGCGCATCATCGTCAAGCAGGTCGAGTACGGCTTCTTCCTCATCCTGGTCAACTCGGTCATCAAGACTTGCGCGCTGTGGTTCATCTTCCTGTTCGTGGTGCGGCGCTACCTGGGCCAACCGCTGCGCCAGCTGAGCCAATTCGTCGGCCAGCTGAACATCGACAACCTGGGCGACCGCGTGTTCGTGCTGAACGACCGCGGCCACCACGAGCTGCACCTGCTGACCAACAAGCTCAACGAAATGATCGCCAACATCAAGGCCTCGGTGGCGGAGAATGAACAGCTGTACCGCCAGCTGCAAGTGGAGCAGACCGCCACCCGCCAACTCAACGAATCGCTGGAACGGCGCGTCGCCGAACGCACGGCCGACCTGGTCACGGCCAACAAGGACCTGGCCCGGGCCATCGATACCTTGCGGATCGCGCAGGAGGAATTGGTCAACAGCGAAAAACTGGCGGCGCTGGGCTCGCTGGTGGCGGGCGTGGCGCACGAGCTGAATACGCCGATCGGCAATGGACTGCTGGCGGCCACGGTGCTGACCGACAAAACGCGCCAGTTCGCCAGCGACTACGCCACCGGCCTGACACGCCGCACCACCGAAGCCTACATCAGCGACATGACCCAGATCACCGAGCTGGTGGTGCGCAATATCGAGCGCTCGGCCGACCTGGTGACCAGCTTCAAACAGGTCGCGGTCGACCAGACCAGCTCGCAGCGGCGCCACTTCCATCTCGCGGAGGTGGTCGCGGAAAATATCAAGGCGCTGCTGCCGACGATTAACAAAACCGCCTACGTCATCAAGCAGGCCGTGCCGGAAGCACTCGAGATGGACAGCTACCCCGGTCCGATCGGCCAGGTGCTGATCAACCTGATCAACAACGCCATAGTGCACGGCTTTGCGGGGTGCAGCAGCGGCACCATCACGATCGCCGCCAATGCGGCCGAGGATGGCTGGCTGGAATTGCGCGTCAGCGACGACGGCGTAGGGATAGCGGCGGAACACCTGGGCCGCATCTACGATCCCTTCTTCACCACCAAGCTGGGCGCGGGCAGTTCGGGGCTGGGGCTCAACATCAGCCACAACATCGTGACCGGCGTGCTGGGCGGGAAAATCCGCGCCAGCAGCCAGGTAGGCGGCGGCACCACCTTCGCGCTACACCTGCCGCTGACGGCGCCGCGCCACGATGAATTACCTGCCGCAGTGGAGGCCTGATTGGAGACTACCTAGATCGCTTCAGCTTGGTGTATTCGATCGCAATGCGTTTGTACTCGGCCTCAGCGAAATGCTTCAAAGCGTCGCGCATCAGTGGCTGATAACCGATTGCATGAAACTCCGCGATTTTTTTATAGTCTTCAATCAGTTCCTTAGGCAACCGAATAGAGATCAGCTGAAGGCCGATGCCATCGTCAACCTGCTGCTCGATATTGATAGGAGCGGCCCTTGCATGTGAGGCATCACGACCGAGCGCACCCTCCTCCCAAGCCTCCGCCGTACTCTCAATTTTCTTTGCTCTTTGTCTCATAGATACGGATCTCGTCATGGTTGGGATCGTAGGCGGTAAGAATGTAGCACTTTCCATTTCGATTCTGGAACACCACCTTGAGCAGACGTCTTTTCCTCGTCTCTGCCACAAACCAAAGCGTGGGAGGTTTTCGCCTGTGCGCTTCCCTATCATCAATCAAAAACGCACCATCTCTATTCTCGAAACACTCCAACACTTCCTGTCGCGTCACATCGTGTTTCAGCTTCAGTTTGGCGGCGACAGACGCAGGAATGAAAAGCGAAACCACCTTTGCACCTTCGTATATACAAATTTACGCCAAATGTCGCCGAAAATCAAAGAACTCTTTGATCTACCTGGCTATCAGTGTATATACAAAAATAGAAGCAAATATGAGTTGGCGCAACCTTAGTTAGCGCCAGCCGGGCTGCGAAGCCGGGCTATTCCTTTGACCAGAGTGCCCAGCCCGGCAAACAAGACCAGCAGCCCGACGGCGTTTAGCAAGGTCCGGCCATAACCGAGGTTGGCGGCGTCGATGAAATGATAGGGGTAGGATCCGATCAGCTCGCCCCGCAGCAGGGCGTAGGCAAAATACATCACCGGATAGACGCACCAAGTCAGCGGCGCCAGCGCGCTGATTTTCTGCCGTGGCGGACTCCAGATCCAATAGACCAACAGCGCGACCGGCACGGCATAGTGGAGCGTCATGTCGGCAACCCACTGCCCTCCTTCGGGGGCCCACAGATTACGCAATAAAAAATGGTAGGCGATGCCGACAAACACGATGGCCGTGGTGGCGCAGCCCCGCATTGTATCGGTGCCAAACCAGCGCCCCAGCGCCGTGCCGCCGAACGCCAGCGGCAACGACACCACCAGCGCGACAAGGATATTGGTCAGCACCGTGAAAAATCCGAAAAAGGCAACCAGCCCGGCTGCGGCCGACTTGCCGCCGCGAAGACTCAGCCACAGCTGAAGCAGCACGCCGAACCACGCCAACGCTGCAATCAGGGTCGGCGCGATACGGCCGCGAGGGAACTGCGCTGTCGTCATCGCGTCTCTTTTCTTATTCCGCCGTCAGTTCTTCAGGGACGTTGTAGACAAAGGCTTTGCTGTCGAACATCAGCTTCCAGGTCTTCGCTTCCATCGGCACGCCGTATTGCGTGCCTTTGACGCTCACTGTCAGCGGACCGGGCTGCGGACCGATGACGTCGGCGGTGCGGTAGGTCCAGCGGCTGTGCTCGCAGCGCAGCGGTTCGGTATCGTCCATCGTCTCGGCTTCCTGCGCTGCCGGCTCGGTGGTCGGCTCCTGGTTGCCCATCGCCTCCACCGCCTTGCGCCAGGTTTCGTGGTCGGCATTGGCTTGCGCGCAATCGCCCGGCTCAGCGTCGACCGAGGCTTTGAAGCGGGCCAGCAAGGCGATTTCCTCGCCATGCGGCGCCAGCATCACATTGCTGACCATGACCTGTTCGCCGGCCGGCCGGGTGCCGGTCTGCACCTTCAGAACCCAGCCCCAGGTGCGCTCGGACAAGGCTTCAAAGCGCACCTTCTCCGGCGTCACCGGCACGTCGCTCTCGTAACGGTACGGTGAGCTGACCTCGACCAGTCCGCCGCCGGGCTTGGTGTCGGGACGGATCTGGAACACGCCGTAGAAATTCCGACCATTGCCCTTCAACGAAACACCGCTGACGGCGAAGAACAGCTCGTCGCTGGCGCCCACCGCTTCGATGCGCGCCTGCTGGATCACCCGCACCAGGAAGGGCTCGTTGGACTCGTCCACATACACCCAGCCTTTTTTCTCCGCCGAGTATTTGCCGTAGGTGCGGGTCATCGCCTCGTCGATGGAGGCGGTCTCGTCGATCTTGATCAGTTGCGGCTCGGAGTTGGCCTTGATGAAGGCCGCCACCAACAGCGCAATCATCAGCACGCCCAGCACCGCCAGCGTGTACAGCACGTAACGCCCCCACTTGCGGCGCTTGGGCGGCGGCGGGGTGAGCACGGGAGTTGGTTCGGCGACGCCGGGTTCGATCACATCAGACATAAGAATTCCTGCAAAGAGGTTGCTAATTTAACATTTGCAGAATAATAATACCAAAACGAAAAAGACGGCGTTCGATAGGCCCGCCCGCATCACTTGACCACCTTGGCCACCCATTCGCGCAGCGAAACGCCGCCGCCCGGCACGCCACGGCACATATTGGATTGGGACATGTCCACCAGCTGGAAACCCTGCGCCGTCCACACCCAGGTCCAGAAGCCGCCGCAGTCGAAGATTCCCCTGCCCTTGGCATAGCTGCCCAGCTTACCGTCTTCGAACGACGCATTCATCACGCCGCCCCCCTCCATGCCCGGCGGATCCAATGGTTTGGGATCGTACGGCGGCTTGTCGCGAGCGATCCACAGCCCGTAGGAGGATTGATACGCGGCGCGCTCGCACTCCAGCACCAGCAACACCTTTGCGCCAGGCAGGCGGTGAAGGCTCTGGTCGGCGTTCGAGTCCTTGAGGTCCGCGCCACAATCTCCTGGGCGCATGGTCTTGACGATGGCGGCCAGCAGCTTGTCGTCGCCTTTTTGCGCTGGCGGCAGCGGCAACGGCCGCACCGTCGGCGGCGCCAGCGGCGGCAACACCTCGCTAGCCGGCCGCGTGCCGGGCTTGACCAGCGCCGTGACGGTGCCCACCCGCCCCTGCAGATCATCCATCTTCAGCAAGGCCGCCTTCAGGCCGGCCAGCGACAGCAGCCACTGATGCTTGCCGTCCGACACCTTGGCCGATTCGGCGTTCTGCAGTTGCGGCATCAAACGGGCGACCTGCTCCGCCGTCAACCTGGTTTCCGGCTTCAGTCCGCCCAGCGTGAGCTTGCCGACGGTGATGGTCAACGGACCTGCGCGCTGGTCGTCGTCGCTGACCACGATCAGCTTGGCTTCCAGCACAGCGGCAGCGCCGGCAGCGCGTCCCAGCCACAACGACACCGGCAAGCTTTCCGACTCATCGGTTTGAAAGCCGGCCGCCTCGCAGCGGCGCGTGTTGTCGCAGGCGACTTCCCAATCCTGGAAGCCGAAATTCACGGCGCCGGTCGTGGACGCGGCGGCCAGCGCCGCCGTTATCAAAACAAGTTTCAATTTTTTCATGATTTTTCTCGCAGGCGAAAAAAAACAGGTTCGACGGAACCTGTTTCGGTGATGCGCGCAGCTTACAGCTTGATGAAGTGCTCGCGGTAGTACTTCAGCTCGTCGATCGACTCGATGATGTCGGCCATCGCGGTGTGCTTCTGGTGTTTCTTGAAGCCGCCGACGATTTCCGGTTTCCAGCGCTTGCACAGCTCCTTGAGCGTGGACACGTCGATATTCCGGTAGTGGAAATAGGCTTCCAGCTTAGGCATGTAGCGCACCATGAAGCGGCGATCCTGGCCGATGGTGTTGCCGCACATCGGCGCTTTGCCCTTGGGCACCCACAGCTTCATGAACTTGATCAGTTCCTCTTCCGCCTGCGCCTCGGTCACGGTCGAGGCCTTGACGCGCTCGATCAGGCCCGAACGGCCGTGCGTGCCCTTGTTCCAGGCGTCCATCTTGTCCAGCGTCTCGTCGCTCTGGTGGATCGCGAATACCGGGCCTTCGGCCAGCACGTTCAGGTGCATGTCGGTGATCACCACGGCAACCTCGATGATACGGTCGGTGTCCGGCTCCAGGCCGGTCATTTCCATATCGACCCAGACCAGGTTAAATTCATTCTGGCGCGGGGTGACGGCCTCTGGTGCGGAACCTTCTGGCAAATCGTTAGCTTGTGACATAATTCTCTCTTGGCTTCATTAATCCGAATCCGCCATTTTCTCACAGGCATAGAATGTATTCACTCGCGTTTTCGATTTTGTTTGTATCTTTCATCATTTTGACGCTGATCGTGCGCTTCTGGCTCGCCTCGCGCCATATCCGCCATGTGCTGGTCCACCGCAGCGCCGTGCCGGCCGAATTCGCCGAGAAAATCCCCCTTGCCGCCCACCAGAAGGCGGCCGACTACACCGTCGCCCGCACCAAGTTCGGCCTGCTGACCCTGCTGGTCAACACCGTGGTGCTGGTCGGCTTCACCTTGCTGGGCGGCCTGCAATGGCTGTCGGTGGAGATCTTCAAGCTGACCGGCCCCGGCATGGTCTACCAGCTGGCGCTGCTGGGTGCCTTCGCCCTGATCAGCGGCATCATCGACCTGCCGTTCGACTACTACAAGCAGTTCGGCCTGGAGCAGCGCTTCGGCTTCAACAAGATGACACCCGGCCTGTTCTTCGCCGACATGGTCAAGGGCCTGCTGCTGGGCGCGGCCATCGGCCTGCCGCTGGTGTGGGTCATGCTGACCCTGATGGAAAAATCCGGCAACCTGTGGTGGCTGTACGCCTGGCTGGTGTGGAGCGGCTTCCAGCTGCTGATGATGGTGCTGTTCCCGACCGTGATCGCGCCGCTGTTCAACAAGTTCACGCCGCTGGAAGACCAGTCGCTCAAGGCCCGCATCGAAGGCCTGATGAGCCGCGTCGGCTTCGCCTCCAAGGGCCTGTTCGTGATGGACGGCTCCAAGCGCAGCGCCCACGGCAACGCCTACTTCTCCGGCTTCGGCGCCAACAAGCGCATCGTGTTCTTCGACACCCTGCTGTCGCGCCTGCAACCGCAGGAGATCGAGGCGGTGCTGGCGCACGAGCTGGGCCACTTCAAGCTCAAGCACATCATCAAGCGCATCGGCATGATGTTCGCACTGTCGCTGGCCTTCCTGGCGCTGCTGGGCTACCTGAAGAACCAGCTGTGGTTCTACACCGGCCTGGGCGTCGATCCGCTGCTGCTGCCGGGCCAGGGCAACGACGCCATGGTGCTGCTGCTGTTCATGCTGGTGCTGCCGGTGTTCACCTTCCTGTTCGGCCCGCTGACCTCGATCAGCTCGCGCAAGCACGAGTTCGAAGCCGACGCCTTCGCCGCCCAGCACACCGACGCCCGCGACCTGGTGTCGGCGCTGGTCAAGATGTACGAGGACAACGCCTCGACGCTGACGCCGGACCCGCTGCACTCGGCCTTCTACGACTCGCACCCGCCGGCCAGCGTGCGCATCCGTCACCTGCACGCGGCGGCCGCATGATCAACACCCACGCCGACCTGCTGAACCGCAACTGCCATCCGGCCAAGGACGCGCTCGGCGCCGACGAGGCCGCGCGCCTGGTCGCGCTGCTGCCCGGCTGGTCGCTGGAAGACGGCAAGCTGGTCCGCACCTTCAGCTTCACCAACTACTATCGCACCATGGCCTTCGTCAACGCGCTGGCCTACCTGAGCCACGCCGAAGACCATCACCCGGAAATGACCGTGACTTATAAAACCTGCATCGTCCGCTACGACACCCACTCGGTCAACAACGGCCAGGGCGGCCTGTCGAACAACGACTTCATCTGCGCGGCCAAGGCCGGCGTGCTGTTCCACTCGACGGCGGCCAAGCAATGAGCAACCCGACCCAACTGAACGCCATCATCATCGCCGCCCACGGCCGCCACTACCTGGCCGAGGCGGACGGCGTCAAGCTGCAATGCGTCACGCGCGGCAAGAAGACCAACGTCGCCGTCGGCGACCAGGTGCGCATCACGCTGACCTCGCCCGACCAGGGCGTGATCGACAAGATCGAGGAACGCAAGACCCTGCTGTACCGCTCGGACCAGTACAAGTCCAAGCTGCTGGCGGCCAACCTGACGCAGCTGTTCATCGTCGTCGCCACCGAGCCCGGCTTCGCCGACGACCTGGTGTCGCGTTCGCTGGTGGCGGCCGAGGCGGCCGGCATCACCGCCCGCCTGATCCTCAACAAGACCGACGTCACCGAATCGCTGGCGCGCACCCGCGAACGCCTGCAACCGTACGCCTCGCTGGGCTACCCGGTGCATGAGGTGTCGGCCAAGGCCAGGCCGGACGAGGCGCTGGCGGTGCTCAAGCCGCTGCTGGCCGGCCAGTCGTCGATCCTGATCGGCCAGTCCGGCATGGGCAAGTCTTCGCTGATCAACCTGCTGGTGCCGGACGCCGACATCGCCGTGCGCGAAATCTCCGCCGCGCTCGACACCGGCAAGCACACCACCACCTTCACCCGCCTGTACCAGCTGCCGGAACTGGGGCCAGACTCGTCGATCATCGATTCGCCCGGCTTCCAGGAGTTCGGCCTGTACCACCTGAGCGAAGGCATGCTGGAGCGCGCCTTCGTCGACTTCGAACCCTACCTGGGCCAGTGCAAGTTCTACAACTGCCGCCACCTGATCGAGCCGCAATGCGCGATCCTGACGGCTGTGGCCGAAGGCAAGATTGCCAAAATGCGCCACACTTTGTACGGCCAACTGTTGCATGAATCGTCGCAAACCCTATATTAAAAAAAACAATTGTCGTAGCACACGCATAATTTGCATTTGCGGACTATAATTCCTCAAGGCAATTATCCGTGTGGTGACGTACCGCAGCCGCAACCCCGCTGCGCCACCCGGTCCAAGGACAGCGATGGACATGTTTGCGGTCGATGACGAAGTAAGCCATTGGGAAGCGGCCCTGATGCCGTTGCGCGGTCCTGCGCGCCTGCCGGTGCTGGTGCCGCTGGCCTGGCACCTGCGCCAGCGCGACACCGTGCGCGCCGTCGCCCTGGCCACCGAGGGCCGCCAGCTGCTGCCCGCCACCTCCCTTTCGCAAGACGACATGCGCCTGGTTTCCGCCCGCCTGCTGCTGGTGCAGGCCGAAGCCATCTGGCTGGCAGGCGAACTCGATGACGCCACCGTCCTGGCCGAACAAGCCTACGATCAACTGTGCCAACTGGGCGACCACCAGGGCTGCGCCGACGCCCACTGGCTGCGCGCCTGGATCGCCATCGACCGCGGCGACCACCGCGCCGGCGAGAGCGAACTGGAACTGATGGCCGCCGCCGCCCGCCAGGCCGGCGACGAGCAGCGCGCCGACATCGCCGAAGCGGCCATCGCCCGCTGGGCCGTGCTGCAGGACCAGCCCTCGGCCGAACGCCGCTGGGGCCAGCGCTTCGCCACCGACCAGGCGCCGCAGCACCCCGGCGCGGCGGCCTGGGTGTACGACTTCTTCGGCCTGTCCGCCAGCCAGCACAGCGACCACGGCGCCGCCGCGCGCCACTACATCCACTGCTACGAAACGGCGCTCGAGACGGGCCAGATCCGCGTGGCCGTCACCGCCGCGATCAACATCGGCCTCAATTTCACCATCCTCAACGACCACCACTCGGCGCTGGAGTGGATGCAAAGCGCGCTCGATCTGGCGCGCCCCACCGGCTGGCCGCGCAGCATCGGCGCCTGCCTGATGCACACCGCCGAAACCATGCGCCGCCTGGGCCGCCTCGACGCCACCGAAGAGCTGCTGCACGAAGCGCTGCAAATCATGACGCCGCTGCCGGGCGCGCGCAGCTACGCGCACGCGCTGTCCTACCTGGGCGACCTGGCGCTGGACAAGGCCGACTACGCCGGCGCGCTGAACGCCTTCCACCGCATGGCGGGACGCGCCGACGTGCTGGGCCAGGCCGACTTCCAATCGATCGCGCGGCGCGGCCAGGCGCACGCGCTGTGCTTCCTCGACCGTCCGCAGGAAGCGCTGCAGATGGCCGAACGCGCGGTCGAACTGGCCGCCGAGCAGGCCAACCGCGACAACCACGTCGCCGCGCTGCGCGTGCTGTCGGTGATCCACGAGCGCCACGCGCTGCCGCCGCCGGCCGGCATGACCGAGCAAAACGCCACGCTGCACTACCTGCACCAGGCGCTGGACGTCGCTTCCGCCATCGACGGCTACACCCTGCCCGGCGACCTGCACGACGCGCTGGGACGCGAATACGCGCGGGTCGGCGACTACGCCAAGGCCTACGCCTCGGCGCAGGCCGCCGCCGCGGCGCGCCAGAAGACCCACAGCCAGGAAGCCACCAACCGCGCCATCGCCATGCAGGTGCACCACCAGACCGAGCACGCGCGCGCCGAAGGCTATCACCATCGCGAACTGGCGGCCTCCGAAGCGCGCCGCGCCGAAGTGCTGCAGCAGACCAGCGCCACGCTGGAGCGCCTGTCGGCCATCGGCCAGGAGATCACCACCCACCTCGACGCCGCCGCCGTGTTCCAGGCGCTGACGCGCCACGTCCAGGGCCTGCTGCCGGCCAACACCTTCGCCATCTACCTGTGCGACGCCGGCGACGAGACGGTCAGCCGCGCCTTCGGCATCGAGAACGGCCAGGCGCTGCCGACCAACACCATCGCCGTCGACAATCCTCGCGCCAACTCGGCGCGCTGCGTGCGCGAACGGCGCGAGATCTACGTCGAGGAAGCGGGGCCGGACGACATCTTCCTGGCGCCCGGCACCCAGCTGATGGTCAGCGCCTTGTACGTGCCGCTGGTGGTGGGCGAACGCGCGCTGGGCGTGATGACGGTGCAGGCCATGCACGCGCGCGCCTACGGTGAACGGGAACGGCTGATCTTCCGCACGCTGTGCGCCTACGGCGCCATCGCGCTGGACAACGCCGAAGCCTACCGCCAACTGAAGGACGCGCAAACCCAGCTGGTCTCGCAGGAGAAGCTGGCGGCGCTGGGCTCCCTGATGGCCGGCGTAGCGCACGAACTGAATACGCCGATCGGCAACAGCCTGCTGATCGCCAGCACGCTGATCCAGAAAACCGAGGAGCTGGAAATCCAGGTCAACGGCGCGGGCCTGCGCCGCTCCGAGCTGGCCGCCTACCTGGCCGACGCCCGCAAGGCGCACGAGCTGGTGATGCGCGGCCTGACCAGCGCGGCCGACCTGGTCAACAGCTTCAAGCAGGTGGCGGTCGACCGCACCACCGAGCAGCGCCGCGAGTTCAACCTGCAGCAGGTGTCGCACGAAGTGATCGCGACGATGATGAATCGCATCCGCGCCGCCAACCACCGCATCGAAGTCGACGTGCCGGACCTGATCGCGATGGACAGCTATCCCGGCCCGTTCGGCCAGGTCATCGCCAACTTCATCAACAACGCGCTGCTGCACGCCTTCGCGCGCGAGCGCAGCGGCAGCATGTGGCTGCACGCGGCCACGCCGGCCGAGGGCCGGGTACTGATCACCTTCCGCGACAACGGCGGCGGCATCGCGCCGGAACACATGTCGCGCATCTTCGACCCCTTCTTCACCACCAAGCTCGGACAGGGCGGCAGCGGGCTGGGACTGTCGATCAGCTACAACATTGTCACTTCGCTACTGGGCGGCCATATCAGCGTCCACAGTTCGCGCGACGGCACCGCCTTCACGCTCGACCTGCCGCTGACCGCGCCCGAGCACCAGACGGCGGCCGCCTCCCAGATCTACACCTAGCAACAAACCAGCAACGGCGAGGCTGCGATACCTGTATAGACAGGAGATTCTGCGGCGATTCGCCCTACTTTCCGAATTGCCTTTATAATTGTTCGGCTAAGCCGGCCAGGCACCTCGCCCCATGCCCTGCTCTCCTGTCAGTTGTTAATATGTCTATCCAAAAACCGATCAAGCATTACCTGCAGTTTTCCGACTTCACGCTGGACGAGTATGAATACGTCATCGAACGCGCGCACCTGATCAAACGGAAGTTCAAAAACTACGAGATCTATCACCCGCTGATTGACCGCACGCTGGTCATGGTATTCGAGAAAAACTCGACCCGCACCCGCCTGTCCTTCGAAGCCGGCATGCACCAGCTGGGCGGCGCCGCGATCTACCTGAACACGCGCGACTCGCAACTGGGCCGCGGCGAACCGGTGGAAGACGCCGGCCAGGTCATGAGCCGCATGTGCGACATCATCATGGTCCGTACCTTCGGCCAGGACATCATCGAGCGTTTCGCCGCCAATTCGCGCGTGCCGGTGATTAACGGCCTGACCAACGAACACCATCCATGCCAGGTGTTCGCCGACATCTTCACCTACTACGAGCACCGCGGGCCGATCACCGGCAAGACCGTGGCCTGGGTGGGCGACGCCAACAACATGCTGTATTCGTGGCTGCAGGCGGCCGAGGTATTCGGCTTCCACGTCAACGTCTCCACGCCCAAGGGCTACGACATGGACATGTCGCTGGTCTCGACCGACCGCTACACCTTCTTCGAGAACCCGTCCGACGCCTGCCAGGGCGCACACCTGGTCAACACCGACGTCTGGACCAGCATGGGCTACGAGGAAGAAAACGCCGCCCGCCTGAAGGCCTTCGACGGCTGGATCGTCGACAGCGCCAAGATGTCGCGCGCCGCGCCGGACGCGCTGTTCATGCACTGCCTGCCGGCCCACCGCGGCGAGGAAGTCTCGGCCGACGTCATCGACGGCCCGCAGTCGGTGGTCTGGGACGAGGCGGAAAACCGCCTGCACATCCAGAAGGCGCTGCTCGAGTACCTGCTGATCGGCCGCGTGGATACGAGCAACGGCGCCAACCCAGCCAACACCTAACACTTCACACCAATTGGAACTAGCATGAGCGATATTAAAAAAGTAGTCCTCGCCTACTCGGGCGGCCTCGATACCTCCGTCATCCTCAAGTGGCTGCAGGATAACTACCAGTGCGAGATCGTCACCTTCACGGCCGATCTGGGCCAGGGCGAAGAGCTGGAGCCGGCGCGCGCCAAGGCGATCAAGTTCGGCATCAAGCCTGAGAACATCTACATCGACGACGTGCGTGAAGAATTCGTGCGCGACTTCGTGTTCCCCATGTTCCGCGCCAACACCGTGTACGAAGGCGAGTACCTGCTGGGCACCTCGATCGCGCGTCCGCTGATCGCCAAGCGCCTGATCGAGATCGCCAACGAGACCGGCGCCGACGCCATCTCGCACGGCGCCACCGGCAAGGGCAACGACCAGGTGCGCTTCGAGCTGGGTGCCTACGCGCTGAAACCAGGCGTGAAGATCATCGCTCCATGGCGCGAATGGGACCTGCTGTCGCGCGAAAAACTGCTGAAGTACGCGGAAGATGCGGGCATCGACATCGACATGAAGCACAAGAACGGCGGCGCGCCCTACTCGATGGACGCCAACCTGCTGCACATCTCCTTCGAAGGCCGCCACCTGGAAAACCCGAGCGCCGAAGCCGAGGAAACCATGTGGCGCTGGAGCGTCAGCCCCGAAGCGGCGCCGGACCAGCCGGAATACCTGGACATCGAATACGAGAAAGGCGACATCGTCGCCCTGAACGGCGTGCGCATGTCGCCGGCCACCGTGCTGACCGAACTCAATCGCCTGGGCGGCAAGCATGGCATCGGCCGCCTGGACCTGGTGGAAAACCGCTACGTCGGCATGAAGTCGCGCGGCTGCTACGAAACCCCGGGCGGCACCATCATGCTCAAGGCGCACCGCGCCATCGAGTCGATCACGCTGGACCGCGAAGTGGCCCACCTGAAGGACGACCTGATGCCGCGCTACGCGTCGATGATCTACAACGGCTACTGGTGGGCGCCGGAGCGCGTCGCCATCCAGACGCTGATAGACCACACGCAAGCCACGGTCAACGGCTGGGTGCGCGTCAAGCTCTACAAGGGCAATGTGATCGTCGTCTCGCGCGATTCCAAGACCGACTCCCTGTTTGATATGAACATCGCCACCTTCGACGAAGACGGCGGCGCCTACAACCAGGCCGACGCCGGCGGCTTCATCAAGCTGAACGCGCTGCGCATGCGCATCGCCGCCAACGCGCGCCTGAAGCGCGGCCAGTAAGCAAGCTCCCTCTCTCGCAAGGACCCATGTGGCCTTGCGGCGGCCTTGGCCGCCGCAAGGCACATGGGTCTTTTTTTTGTCCTCCATAAAACGCGGCAAGGTGATACATTGCTCTCACGAACAGCGCCTTACGGATGAATCATGTTGAATAATCTGAGTATCAAGAAAAAACTTACATTCGGATTTGGCGCGATCATCGCCATCATTCTGGTGCTGTTGACCATGTCGTACAATAATTTCAGCCAGTTGTCCGCCGCCAGCGGGTGGGACCGGCACACGCTGGAGGTGCTGCTGGAGGCGAACCGGATCGAGACCGCCCTGCTGCAGATCCAGACCTCGACCCGAGGTTTCATGCTGACCGGCGAAGAAAGCACCACCAAACAGATCCCCATCGAGGAGGAAACCGTGCGCCGCCACCTGGCCGCCATCAGGACGCTCACCTCGGACAATCCGGCGCAGCAGGAGCGCCTGGCGCGCTTGGGACCGATGATGGACAGCTGGATCGTCGATGTGATCAATCCGCTGCTGGCCAAGCGCCGGGAGTTGAACAAGCATGTCGGCGTCACTCAACAGGTGGCGACGGCGGCCGATGTGCTCAACGGCGCCAAGACCATCGCCGACGTGCGGGCGCTGATACGGGAAATCAGCGACGATGAAAGTCATTTGCTGGCCTTGCGTTCGAAGATGGCCACTGATCTGCAGGAGAATATGTCGCTGCTGCTGGTCTTGGGCGGCAGCCTGTGCGTGGTGCTGGCGGTCGTGGTCGGCCTGCTGCTGACCAGGGCGCTGCTGGCGCCTGTGAACAATTTGACGCACGCGGTAGGCCGCATCGCCGCCGGCGAACAGTCGGCGCGGGCGGCGGTGCTGTCGGCCGATGAACTGGGCCGGGTGACGCAGGAGTTCAACCGCATGGCGCAATCGATCCAGGACAACCAGGCCAACGAACTGGCCGCCACCAACCTGCTCAAGTCCAAGGTCGACTCGCTGCTCCGCGTGGTCTCCAGGGCCGCCGCCGGCGATTTGACCGGCAAGATCGAAGTGGCCGGCAGCGACGCCATCGGCCAGCTGGCGCATGGCCTGGACCGCATGTTCGAGAACCTGCGCGCGCTGCTCAACAACGTGCAGAAGGCCGGCATCCAGGTCACCACTTCGGCCACCGAGATCGCCGCCTCCGCCCGGCAACAGGAAGCCACCGGCATCGAACAGGCCCAGACCAGCGTCGAGATCCTCAGCACCACCAAGGAAATCTCCACCAACACCTCGCAGCTGTTGAAAACCATGGAGGACGCCACCGCGGTGGCCGACTACACCACCAGCGCCACCGCCGACGCCCAGACCAACCTGCGCCGCATGGACAGCACCATGCAGCACATGGTCTCGGCCACCGATTCGATCAACGCCAAGCTGGCCGCCTTGTCGGAAAAGGCCTCCAACATCAACAGCGTCCTGATCACCATCACCAAAGTGGCCGACCAGACCAACATCCTCTCGCTCAACGCCGCCATCGAGGCCGAGAAGGCCGGCGAGGCGGGACGCGGCTTCTCGGTGGTGGCCACCGAAATCCGCCGCCTGGCCGATCAGACCTCGGTCTCCACCTGGGACATCGAGCAGATGCTCAAGGAGATGCAGTCGGCGGTGTCGGCCAGCGTGATGGGCATGGACAAATTCTCCGAAGAGATCCGCCGCAGCGTGGGCGAAGTGCGCCAGGTGACCGACCAGCTGTCCGGCGTGATGGACCAGGTGCAGAAGCTGGCGCCGCAGTTCGACGCCGTGCTGCAAGGGATGCAGTCGCAGGCGGTGGGCGCGCAGCAGATCTCGGAGACCATGATGCAGCTGAACGACGCCACCCAGCAGACGGTGGAATCGCTCAAGGCCACCAGCGAAGCAGTGCACCAGTTGCAGTACGCGGCGGGAGATTTGCAAACCAGCGTCGCCAACTTTGCCGTGGCGGCTTGAGCGTGGGACAATGCCGCGACCACTGCGGCGTCTGGAGAAAAAATGTATAAAGATTTGAGCATCAAGAGCAAGCTGTATCTGAGTTTTGGCGCCATCCTCGCCATCATCCTGGTGCTGCTGTCGATCGCTTACAACCGCTTCAACAGCCTGTCCGAGGCGAACGGGTGGGACCGGCATACGATGGAAGTGATCCAGTCCGTCGACCAGTTGCGCAACGACCTGCTGCAAGTACAGGTGGAGGCGCGCGGCTACTACCTGACCGGCGCCGCCAAGCGCTTCGACCAGACGCACAAGGAACTGTCCGACCTGCCCGGCTCCCTCCAGGCGCTGCAAAAACTCACCGGCGACAATCCGACCCAGGTCGCGCGCTTCAAGGCGCTGGAAGGCATGATTGCCAAGTGGGCCAAGGAAGTCATCGAGGCGCAGCTGGCCGAACGCCATGACCTGGGCGACAAGCCGGGCGCCGCCGACATCATGGGGCACACCGGGTCCCTGTCCAACGGCAATGTCGCGATCAACGACATTTACAAGACCCTGGACCAGGCGACGGCAGAGGAACGCACACTGCTGGCGCAACGCTCCGCGGCATCGAGCCGCTTGCAGGAGACCATGCGGCTGGTGCTGAGCGCCGGCGGCCTTGCCTGCGTGGTGCTGTCGGCCACCATCGCCTGGCTGCTGGGACGTTCGCTGCTGACGCCATTGAACAACCTGACGCACGCGGTGGGCCGCATCGCCGCCGGCGAACAGTCGGCGCGGGCGGCGGTGCTGTCGGCCGATGAACTGGGCCGGGTGACGACGGAGTTCAACCGCATGGCGCAATCGATCCAGGACAACCAGGCCAACGAACTGGCCGCCACCAACCTGCTCAAGTCCAAGGTCGACTCGCTGCTCGGCGTGGTCTCCAGGGCCGCCGCCGGCGATTTGACCGGCAAGATCGAGGTGGCCGGCAGCGACGCCATCGGCCAGCTGGCGCATGGCCTGGACCGCATGTTCGAGAACCTGCGCGCGCTGCTCAACAACGTGCAGAAGGCCGGCATCCAGGTCACCACTTCGGCCACCGAGATCGCCGCCTCCGCCCGGCAACAGGAAGCCACCGGCATCGAACAGGCCCAGACCAGCGTCGAGATCCTCAGCACCACCAAGGAAATCTCCACCAACACCTCGCAGCTGTTGAAAACCATGGAGGACGCCACCGCGGTGGCCGACTACACCACCAGCGCCACCGCCGACGCCCAGACCAACCTGCGCCGCATGGACAGCACCATGCAGCACATGGTCTCGGCCACCGATTCGATCAACGCCAAGCTGGCCGCCCTGTCGGAAAAGGCCTCCAACATCAACAGCGTTTTGATCACCATCACCAAGGTGGCCGACCAGACCAACATCCTCTCGCTCAACGCAGCCATCGAAGCCGAGAAAGCCGGCGAGGCGGGACGCGGCTTCTCGGTGGTGGCCACCGAAATCCGCCGCCTGGCCGACCAGACCTCGGTCTCCACCTGGGACATCGAACAGATGCTCAAGGAGATGCAGTCGGCGGTGTCGGCCAGCGTGATGGGCATGGACAAATTCTCCGAAGAGATCCGCCGCAGCGTGGGCGAGGTGCGCCAGGTGACCGACCAGCTGTCCGGCGTGATGGACCAGGTGCAGAAGCTGGCGCCGCAGTTCGACGCCGTGCTGCAAGGGATGCAGTCGCAGGCGGTGGGCGCGCAGCAGATCTCGGAGACCATGATGCAGCTGAACGACGCCACCCAGCAGACCGTGGAATCGCTCAAGGCCACCAGCGAAGCGGTGCACCAGTTGCAGTACGCGGCGGGAGATTTGCAAACCAGCGTCGCCAACTTTGCCGTCGCGGCCTGAGCGGAGCGTGCGATGAAACTGCTGATCTTCCACATCGGCGCCGACCGCTACGGCCTGCGCCTGCGCGATGTGGTGCGCGTGCTGCCGCTGCTGGAACTGAAGCAGTTGCCGCTGGCGCCGGACGCAGTCGCCGGCCTGATGGACTTCCACGGCCAGTCGGTGCCGGTGATCGACTTGTGCCGCGCCAGCGGCATGGCCAGCGGCGCCGATCATTTCGACACCCGCATCATCGTGGTGGACTACCACGCGCCGGAAGGCACGGACCATTTGCTCGGCTTGCGCGCGGAACGCGTGCTGGGCGTGCAGGAGGTGGCCGAAGCGCAGCTGGCCAACAGCGGCGTGCTGGCGGCGCCCTTCCTCGGCCAGGTCGCCAGCGACGCGACGGGCATGCTGCAACTGGTGGAACTTGAACAACTGCTGCCGGCGTCGCTGCGCGCGATGCTGTTCCAGACATGACACCCGCTCAATCCATGCTGCACGAGGCGACCGGCCTGACGCTGTCCAGGTCCGTGGTCGACCGCGCGATCAAGCACCGCATGGAGCAACACCCCGCCGCCAACCAGGACGCCTATCTGGACCGGATGACGCCGGAGGAACTGACCGCATTGGTGGAACTGGTGGTGGTGCCGGAGTCGTGGTTCTATCGCGATCCGCAAGCCTTCCAGGCGGCGCTCGAATTTGTCCGCGCGCGCCTGGCCGCCGACGCCAACCACATGGTGCGCATCCTGTCCGTGCCCTGCGCCGGCGGCGAGGAACCGTACACGATGGCGATGGTGCTGGCCGACGCCGGCGTGCCGCGCGACAGCTACATCATCGACGCCTTCGACATCAGCCCCGGTTGCGTGGCGCGCGCCAAGAGCGGCGTCTACGGCCGCAACGCCTTCCGCAGCCAGGACCTGGGCTTCCGCGACCGCCACTTCGGCAGCGACGGCGACGACTATCGCATCAGCGACGCCTTGCGCCAGCAGGTGCGCTTCAAACAGGGCAACCTGCTGGAGTTCGACCTGGGCGCGCGCACAGGTCACTACGACGTGATCTTTTGCCGCAATCTGCTGATCTACTTCGACAAGCCCACCACCAAGGCGGCCATCGCTAAGCTGGAAGCCTTGCTGGGCGAAAGCGGCCTGCTGTTCGCCGGCTACGCCGAGGTGCCGTCGTTTTGCCAGCACGGTTTTACGCCGCTCCAGTATCCGCAGGCTTTCGGCCTGAGGAAGGAAGGCGCGCGGGGGGCGCCTGCCTTCAAGCCGCCTGCCAAGGCGGCGCCGCGCACCGCTCGCCGTGCCGCGCCGCCGCCCATATCTGCGCCTGCGCCGGTGGCGAAGCCGGCGCACCGGCTGGCGCCCGTACCCGTCCCGGCGCCGGCTCCACCGGCCGCCACCGACCTGCTGGCCGAAGCACGCCGGCTGGCCGACCTGGGACAACTGAAGGAAGCCGAGAACACCAGCCGCGACCATCTGGCGCAAGCGCCCGATTCGGCGGAAGCCTATTTCATCCTCGGCCTGGTCAACGAACTGACGAACAAGCACAAGCTCGCGGAAGACTACTGGAAGCGCTGCATCTACCTGCAACCGGATCATTACGAAGCGCTGTGCCACCTGGCCCTGCTGGCAGAGACCAACAACGACCCCGGCGCCGCCACCGCGTTGAAAGCCCGCGCCGCGCGCATCTACAAACGCCAGCAAGGATCTTAAGGGCGCCCCACCATGAATACGACCACCTCCCCTATCGCCATCGCCATCGCCAGCATCGACGACTGCTGGAACCGCATCGGCGTCGTCGGCGACCAAAGCTGCGAGAAGCTGGAACAGGCGGTCCACTGCCGCAACTGCGAAGTGTACGCGGCCGCGGCCCAGCGCAACCTGCAACGCGCCGTCGGCGACGATTACAAAAAAGATTGGGCCGCCCACTTCCGCCAGGCCGCCGCCGGCGCGCAGCAGCTGGACGCCTCCTGCCTGGTGTTCCGCATCGGCCGCGAATGGCTGTCGCTGCCGACCAAAATGTTCGTCTCGGTGGCGCAACAGGCCAAGCCGCACCGCCTGCCGCACCGCGCGGAGCGCGGCTTGAGCGGCATCGTCAACGTCGGCGGCACGCTGTATCCCTGCATGTCGCTGGCGGCGCTGCTGGGCATCGATGAAAACGAGGGCGAAGCAGCCACCAACCGCCACACCTTTGCGCGTCTGCTGCTGACGCAATGGGAGGACCAGGCCTATGCGCTGCCGGTGGCCGACCTGCACGGCATCCTGCGCTACGCCACAGCCGCGGTGCAGGCGCCGGCCGCCACCATCAACAAGGGCCTGTCGCGCTTTCTGTCGGGCGTGATTGCGCATGAAGACATGCATATCGGCGTGCTCGACGCGGCGCTGATCGGTTACCAACTTGCGAGGGTACTGCGATGAGCCAGAGCGGCGATAACAACGGCAACGGAGACCTGAGCCAGTTTTCCATGCTGGACCTGTTCCGCATGGAGGCCGAAAGCCAGACCCAGATCCTGACCGACGGCCTGCTGGCCATGGAGCGCCTGAAGGACGACGCCGGCGCCCTCGAATCGATGATGCGCGCGGCGCACTCGATCAAGGGCGCGGCCGCCATCGTCGGCCTGGAAGTGGTGGTGCAGCTGGCGCATGGCATGGAGGACGCCTTCATCGCCGCTCAGCGCGGCAAGCTGGCGCTCTCGCCCAACCGCGTGGACGTGCTGCTGGCGGGCGTCGACCTGATCCTCCAGCTTTCGCGCCTGCAGGACAGCGGCGTCGACGCCTGGCTGGCCGCCAACGCCGCGCTGATCAGGCAGACGCTGGACGCCATCGCCACCATCGCCTTCCTGCCCGAGCCGGTGAACCTGCGGGCGGAAGCCGGCCTGCCGCCACCCGGCGCGCCCAGTGCAGCCAACACGCCTGCCGTCGACACCGTAGCAGCGCCGGCCACGGTCGCCGAGGAAGCCCCGGCTATCGCGCCGCGCACGCCGGCGGCGCTGAAGGCCGCGCAGAACTTCGACCGGCTGCTGTCGCTGGCCAGCGAGTCGCGCATCAACGCCCACCAGATGCATCCCTTCATCCAGGACATGCAGCGCTTCAAACGCAACCAGAGCAGCCTGTTCGCGCTGGTCGAGCAACTGCACGAGGCGATCGCCAACAGCAGCGACGCCGGCCTGAAAGAAAAGTCCCTGCTGGCGCTGCAAAAGACCCACCCACTCAAGCAGTTCGTGCTGGAGCACATTGCCGACATCGAGGCCTACGAGCGCCGCCTGCTGGCCGTTTCGCAAAGCATGGTGGACGAGGTGCTGACGCTGCGCATGCGCCCATTCCGCGACGGCGTGCAGGCCTTCCCGCGCATGGTGCGCGACCTGGCCCGAAGCCTGGGCAAGGACGTGCAGCTGCAGATCATCGGCGAGGACACGCTGGTCGACCGCGACATCCTGGCCAAGATCGAAAGTCCGCTCAACCATATGCTGCGCAACGCCGTCGACCACGGCATGGACGCGCCGGACGGTCGTATCGCCGCCGGCAAGCCCGCCGTGGGCACCGTCGTGCTGGAAGCGAAGCATCGGGCCGGCATGCTCAGCATCGAGATCAGCGACGACGGCCGCGGCGTGGACCTGGAAAAAATTCGCGCCCGCGTGGTGGAACGCAAGATGGCCAGCCCGCAGATGGCTGCCTCGCTGTCGCCGGCCGAGCTGCTGGAATTCCTGTTCCTGCCGGCCTTCAGCCTGAAGGAAAACACCACCGAGATTTCCGGACGCGGCGTGGGCCTGGACATCGTGCACGAAACCATACGTTCGCAAAACGGCACCGTGCGCATCGAATCGGAACTGGGCGTTGGCTTCCGCACCTTCATCACGCTGCCGCTGACGCAATCGATCGTGCGCGCCTTGGTGGTCGACATCAAGGGCGAGGCCTACGCCGTGCCCATCGTGCAGGTGGAGCGTGTGGTCAAGGTCCCGCAGTCGGCCATCCACACGCTCGAGAGCAAGCAGTTCTTCGATCTCGGCGGTGAGCACCTTGGCCTGGTCTCGGCCTCCCAGGTGCTGGAACTGGGCGACACCGACGCCAGCGGCGACGAGCTGGCGGTGGTCGTCATGGGCAGCGGCGCGCGCCGCTACGCGCTGGTGGTGGAAGCGATACGCGGCGAACAAAGCCTGGCGGTGCAGGCGCTCGACCCGATCTTCGGCAAGATGCGCGACATCTCCGCCGCCGCCCTGCTCGACGACGGCGAGCCGGTGCTGATCCTCGACGTGCCCGACCTGCTGCTGTCGATCGACAAGCTGCTGCACGAAGGCAGCCTGCATCAACTGGCCAAGTCCGACCAGGTCGAGCGCCGCAAGACCAAGCGCATACTGGTGGTGGACGATTCGCTCACGGTGCGCGAGATGGAGCGCAAGCTGCTGCTCGGCCGCGGCTACCTGGTCGATATCGCCATCGACGGCATCGACGGCTGGAACGTGGTGCGCAGCGGCGACTACGACCTGGTGATCACCGACGTCGACATGCCGCGCATGGACGGCATCGAACTGGTCACGCTGATCAAAAAGGACATTCACCTGCATAAACTGCCAGTCATGATAGTCTCTTACAAGGACCGTCCCGAAGACCGCGCACGCGGGCTCTCGGCCGGCGCCGACTATTACCTCACCAAGGGCAGCTTCCACGACGAGACGCTGCTCGACGCCGTCAACGATCTGATAGGAGATGCCCGCAGATGAAAATCGCCATCGCCAACGATGTCGCCATGGCAGCCGAAGCGCTGCGGCGGGTCGTCGCCAGCACTGCGGAGCACCAGGTGCTGTGGATCGCCCGCACCGGCGCCGAGGCGGTGCGTATGTGCGCCGACAACCGTCCTGACCTGATCCTGATGGACCTGAACATGCCGGTGCTGGACGGGGTCGAGGCGACCAGGCAGATCATGGAGCAAAGCCCGTGCGCCATCCTGGTGGTGACCGGGCGGCCGCAGGACAACGTCAACCAGGTATTCCGCGCGCTGGGCGCCGGCGCGCTGGACGTCACGGCGACTCCGGTACTGCAAGGCCAGCCCGGCGGCGATGCGGAACTGCTGGCCAAGATCCGCACCATGGACAAGCTGATACGCCACAGCGGCGGCAGCCAGGCGATGATGCCCAAGACGGCGGCCGGCGGCAACGGCGCCGAGTCGCACGACGGCATGGAGCGCGTCACCTCGCTGCTGGCGATCGGCGCCTCCACCGGCGGCCCGGTGGCGGTCTCCAAGATGCTGGCGGGATGGACGCCGCCGCGCGGCTGCGCGGTGGTGGTGGTGCAGCACATCGACCAGCACTTCGCCGACAATTTCGCCCGCTGGCTGGGCGAACAGCTGGAGATGCCGGTGCGCGCCATCGAGGAAGGCGACGAACTGGTGGCCGGCACCGTCCTGATCGCCAAGAGCAACGACCACTTAACGCTGGATCAAAACTATCGCTTGCGTTACGATGCAAGCCCCAAGGACTACGCCTACCGCCCTTCGGTCGACGTGTTTTTCCACTGCGTGGCGCAGCACTGGAGGGGCGAAGCGGTGGGCGTGCTGCTGACCGGCATGGGCCGCGACGGCGCCGAAGGCTTGCTGGCCATGCGCCGCGCCGGCCATGCCACCATCGCCCAGGACCAGGCCAGCAGCGCGGTCTACGGCATGCCGCGCGCCGCCGCCGAGCTGGATGCGGCACAGATGATTTTACCGCTGGCGAAGATCGGCCCGGTCTTGCGCAGCACCCTGGGTGGCCGCGGCTGATTTACCTTTAAAGAGAACACTGATGTCCGAAGTACACGCAACCGCAGCAGATCCGGAACAGACGCTGACCGCCTTCAAGGTCAGGGTGTTGCTGGTGGACGACCAGTTGATCATCGTCGAGGCGGTGCGCCGCATGTTGAGCGACCAGGCCGATATCGAGTTCCATTACGTGACCGACGCCACCCTGGCCCTGGAAAGCGCGCGGCAATTGCAGCCGACCGTGATCCTGCAGGACCTGGTGATGCCGTCGATCGACGGCTTCGGCATGATCCAGCTGTATCGCGGGTGCGAGGAGCTGCGCAACGTGCCGGTGATCGTACTCTCGGCCAAGGAGGACCCGAAGCTCAAGGCGCACAGCTTCGCCACCGGCGCCAACGACTACATGGTCAAGCTGCCCGACAAGCTGGAGCTGCTGGCGCGCGTGCGCTACCACTCCGGCGCCCATATCAACCGGCTGCAGCGCGATCAGGCCTTCCGCTTCTTGCGCGAGAGCCAGAAGCAGCTGGCCGACGCCAACATCGAACTGCAAAAGCTGGCGGCGCTCGACGGCCTGACCGGCATCGCCAACCGCCGCAGCTTCGACGACACCATGCACCTCGAATGGCAGCGCGGCCAGCGCGACAAGCAGCCTTTGACGCTGCTGCTGTGCGACGTCGATTTTTTCAAGCTGTATAACGACAGCTTCGGCCACCTGGCGGGCGATTTGTGCCTGAAAAAAGTGGCCGCCGTATTGACCGAACATCTCAAGCGACCGGCCGACCTGGCCGCGCGCTACGGCGGCGAGGAATTCGCCATTATCCTGCCGGATACACCACTGACTGGGGCACTGATCGTGGCCGAGTCGTGCCGCCGCCACCTGGAACAGCTGGCCGTCGAGAATCCGCAGGCGGATACCGAGTTCTCCACCGTTACCATGTCGATCGGCGTGGCCAGCGTGGTGCCGTCTTCCGCCTCCAGCATCGAACAGCTGATCCAGCAAGCCGACCAGGCACTCTATGCCGCCAAGCGCGGTGGCCGCAACCGCGTGGTGAACGCGGCCGACCTGCCTGGTCTCCCCTCCGTATCGAACCAAGGAAAAACAGCAGTATGAGTGCTCAATTTGATCAAGTCAGCGTCGTCAAGAAATCGAATATCTACTTCGACGGCAAATGCGTTTCGCACAATGTGATCTTTGCCGACGGCAGCAAGAAAAGCGTCGGCGTGATTTTCCCTTCCAGCCTGACCTTCAACACCGGCGCGCCGGAAACGATGGAGATTATCGGCGGCGTATGCAAGGTGCGCCTGGCCGGCGCCAGCGAATGGCAGACCTACGCGGCGGGCCAGGAATTCAAAGTGGGCGGCAATTCGAGCTTTGATATCGAGACCGTCGAGACGGTCGATTACGTTTGCCACTTCGGCTAACCCCGCACGGCGGCGCCCAAGGGTCAGACCCCGTACGGGGTCTGACCCTGCCTTACCGGGTTGCGACACCGCTCAATCATACAAACACCGGTTCCGGCTCCAGCAGCACGCCATAGCGCGCCTGCACGTCCGCCTGAATCGCACGCGCCAGCGCCACCACATCGGCGCCTCGCGCGCCGCCGTTATTCACCAGCACCAGCGCCTGTTTCGGGTACACACCCGCCGCGCCCAGGTTGCGTCCCTTCCATCCGCATTGATCGATCAGCCAGCCCGCAGCCAGCTTCTCGCTGCCATCCGGCTGCGCGTGGTGCACCAGCGTCGGGAAGCGCGCCAGCAGCGCCGCGCACTGCGCGCCCGTCACCACCGGGTTCTTGAAGAAGCTGCCGGCATTGCCGATCACCGCCGGATCGGGCAGTTTGCGGCGCCGGATCGCGATCACCGTGTCGGCCACCTGCTGCGCGCTCGGCGCGGCCAGGCCCTGCTCCGCCACCGCCTGCGCCAGTTCGGCGTAGCGCAGGTTGGGCTGCCACTGCCGGGGCAGCGCGAAGCAGACGTCGAGGATGATCAGGTGGCGGCCGCCCTCCTGCTTGAAGATACTGTCGCGATAACCGAAGCGGCAGGCGGCGGCATCCATCGTGCGCGTGCTGCCGTCCGACGGATCGAACACCGTCACGCTGTGGAACACGTCCTTGGTCTCCAGGCCGTAGGCGCCGATGTTCTGGATCGGCGCCGCGCCCACCGTGCCCGGTATCAGCGACAGGTTTTCCAGCCCGCCCACGCCTTGCGCCAGCGTCCACTGCACGAACTCGTGCCAGTTCTCGCCGGCCGCCGCGCGCACGTGATGGTGACGCTCATCGCCGGCCAGCACTTCACGGCCCTGCAATGCGATATGCAAAACCAGTCCGGGGAAGTCTCCGGTCAGCAGCAAATTGCTGCCGCCGCCCAACACCAGCTTGGGCGCAGAAACCCAGGCGGCATCGGCAAAAACGCCGAGCAGTTGCTCTGTTTTGGTCACGCGCAAATACGCGTGCGCCGTGGCCGCAATGCCGAATGTATTAAGAGACTGGAGTGGAAACTGGTATTGAATGGCTGACTGTGGATGCATGGAGGAAAAACCTGGGAAATTTCATCGATTATAGAGCGAAACAAGTAAAAAACCAGCGCCGATATGGCGGCATCGGGCCGGTTGTCCGTTAAAATGTCAGTCTTTGATGCAGCGGGTTTGATTCATGCTGCATGCCACACGAAAAGGAAATAGTTATGCCGTCGTTTGATGTAGTCTCCGAAGCCGATATGATCGAAGTGAAGAATGCCGTCGAGCAATCTCAAAAAGAAATCGCCACCCGTTTTGACTTCAAGGGTACCGGCGCCTCCGTCGAGCACAAGGAAAACGAACTGACCGTCGTTGCCGACTCCGAATTCCAGTTGCAACAGGTACGTGACGTGCTGACCAACAAGCTGTCCAAGCGCAAGGTCGACGTGCGCTTCCTGGAAGACGGCGACATCAAGAAAATCGGCGGCGACAAGGTCAAGCAAGTGATCAAGATCAAAAACGGCATCGAATCCGACGATGCCAAGAAGATCGTGCGCGTCATCAAGGATAGCAAGATGAAAGTGCAAGCGAGCATCCAGGGCGAAGCGGTGCGCGTCACCGGCGCCAAGCGCGACGACCTGCAGGCGGCCATGGCCATGCTGCGCAAGGACGTGCCGGAAATGCCGCTGGAATTCAACAACTTCCGCGACTGACCCTCTGCCCGCGACGCCCGCCGCGGCGTCACAATGCTGTAGTACACATGGAGTAGAATCGAACCGGGCTCCATGCAAGGTGTACTGCCGCGCGACCGCATATTACGCATAGCGCCGGGCTTTGTTCCCGGCAACCACTACGGTAGTCTAAGGATAGCAATGAAACGTGTTGATGATTTCCGCCTGCGCTTTGGCAAAAACGAGTACGTGCCCATCATGGTCGGTGGCATGGGCGTGGATATTTCGACGTCCGAGCTGGCGCTGGAAGCGGCCCGCCTGGGCGGCATCGGCCATATCTCGGACGCCATGGTGGAAGACGTGTCGGACCGCAAGTTCGACACCAGCTTCGTCAAGGACAAGACCAAGCTCTACAAATTCAATATCAACAACATGGACAAGTCCGTGGTGCAGTTCGACCTGGAACGCCTGGCCGACGCGCAGCGCCGCCATATCGGCGCCACCATGGCGGCGAAGCAAGGCCCCGGCCTGATCTTCGTCAACTGCATGGAAAAGCTGACCATGAACGGCCCGCGCGAAACCCTGCGCACCCGCCTCAATGCGGCGCTGGACGCCGGCATCGACGGCATCACGCTGTCGGCCGGCCTGCACTTCGGCTCGTTCGCGCTGATGGCCGACCACCCGCGCTTCCGCGAAGCCAAGCTGGGCATCATCGTCTCGTCGGTGCGCGCCTTGCAGATCTTCCTGCGCAAGAACGCCAAGCTGGACCGCCTGCCCGACTACATCATCGTCGAAGGCCCGCTGGCCGGCGGCCACCTGGGCTTCGGCATGGACTGGGCCGAGTACGACCTGATGACCATCACCCAGGAACTGCTGGACTACCTGAAGGCGGAGAACCTCGAGATTCCGCTGATCGCGGCCGGCGGCATCTTCACCGGCAGCGATGCGGTACGCTTCCTGGAAGCGGGCGTGGCGGGCGTGCAGGTGGCGACCCGCTTCACCGTGACCAACGAATGCGGCCTGCCGGCCAAGGTCAAGCAGGAATATTTCAAGGCGTCGGAAGAGGACATCATCGTCAACGGCATCTCGCCGACCGGCTACCCGATGCGCATGCTCAAGAGCACGCCGGCGATCGGCGCCGGCATCCGTCCGGGCTGCGAGTCGTATGGCTATCTGCTGGACGCGACCGGCAACTGCGCCTACATCAACTCCTACAACCGCGAAGTGGCGGCGCATCCGGACGAGAAGAACATCGTGGTGATGGACAAGACCTGCCTGTGCACCCACATGCGCAACTTCAACTGCTGGACTTGCGGGCACTACACCTACCGCCTGAAAGACACCACGCACAAGAAGGCCAGCGGCGAGTACCAGCTGCTCACCGCCGAGCACGTGTTCAAGGACTACCAGTTCAGCATCGACAACCAGATCGCTCTTCCTGAAAAAGAAGAGGCGTAAATTAAAAACAAACGGCGCTCACTGAGCGCCGTCTTCTTATCCGGTCAGCCTTCCGAATTTATTCGGGCGATCAACGCTTCCAGCACCTCTTCCGAACGCTCATTGTCGACCTGGCAGGTGCCGGCGTTCTCATGCCCGCCGCCGCCGTACTCCAGCATCAGCGCGCCGATATTGGTCTTGGACGTGCGGTTCAGGATCGACTTGCCGGTGGCGAACACGGTGTTCTGGTTCTTCAGGCCCCACAGCACGTGGATCGAGATATTCGTCTGCGGATACATGGCGTAGATGATGAAGCGGTTGCCGGCGTAGATGATCTCTTCGTCGCGCAGATCCAGCACCACCAGGTTCTTGTGCACGGTCGCGCAGCGGCGGATTTGCTCCTTGCACTTCTCGGCGTGCTCGAAGTACAGGTCCTTGCGCTCCCTCACGTCCGGCAAGGCCATGATCTCGGCGATCGTGTGGTTCTTGCAGTAGTCGATCAGGTCCATCATCAGGTTGTAGTTCGAGATGCGGAACTCGCGGAAGCGTCCCAGTCCGGTGCGCGCGTCCATCAGGAAATTCAGCAGATCCCAGCCTTCGGGATTCAACACTTCCTGCTCGTTGAAGCGGGCGGCGTCGCCCTTGTCCACCGCCACCATCATGTCGTGCCACGAGGCCGGGAAGGCTTTCTCGGCGCCGTAGTAGTCGTACACCACGCGCGCGGCCGACGGCGCCTCAGGGTGGATCACATGGTTCTTGCGTTCGCCCGTGTTGCGGATGGTCTCCGACAGATGGTGGTCGAAAGCGATATGCACGCCCGGCACGAACGGCAGATTGGTGGTGATGTCGTTGTCGCTGATGGCGATCTTACCGTCCTGCATATCCTTCGGATGGACAAACAGGATCTCATCGATCATATCCAGGTGTTTCAACAGCACTGCGCACACCAGGCCGTCAAAGTCGCTGCGCGTTACCAGACGATATTTTTTTGCTTCTGACATGAATGCACCTCTAGTGGATTGAACATGACGATGGACTAATAATACAACCCAAATCTGCACGTGGACAGCAATTGTGATGACACGTTGCAATACGTCACAATCGACCGCTCCACCTTTCGATTGTCAGGAAACCAAACATTCGCACAGCATCTGTCTCAATTGTGGAAAAACGACAAACTTGCAATTTGGATTACCTAAAATGGCCGCGCCGTCCCGATGCCGGCAGCCCTTTCCATCCATATGCAAGGAGACAGAAACTATGCCCCGTATTTCCACATTCCTCGGGCTGGCCGCAGCCGGCTGCCTGAGTCTGACCAGCCCCACGCTGCTGGCGCAGACCGCGCAGATTGCCGCTTCGCCGCAGGCGCAACTGGATGGCGCGAGCAGCGCTGTCCGACGCGACTTCACGCAATTCGTCCAGTACCAGGTGCAGAACCACGCCGGCAGCGCGCCCCAGGGATTCCCGCTGGAAGTGGCCGACGTCCAAGACCTGAAGGATGCCCGCATCGCCTACGGCTTCCCGGTCTACACCGTCGCCCCCGCGGACCTGCTGGCCGGCCGCAGCGAACTGCGGACACTGGCCAAGCCCACCGGCATCTGGCGCTTCGTCATCACGCTGGCCGACCAGCCGATCGGCCTGGCAACGGTGGAGCAAGTCAACGGCAAATGGGAGACGGTGGCCTATGGCGCGGCCGTGATGGCCAAGGACCTGGACGCGGCCATGAGCGCGTACGCCAACGCGGAGCGCTCGAATGTGCGCGTGCTGCGCATCTATCAGGCACAGTCCGACCTGCTGGAGGTGCACGGCGGCCAGGGCGGCGCGGCGCGCTACGCGCCACTGCATTCGGCCCGCCAGTCGCTGCTGCTGCAACGCAAAGGAACCGGCGATGGCTTGCTCGATGCAAGCGAACTGCTGGAGCCGCTGCGCGCGGCGGTCAAGAAAAACCTGGAAAGCGCGCGCTGAGCCGCCGCGCCTGACACAAGGAGATCCACATGAAAAAACTCAACCACCTGATCTTGAGCGCAGCCCTGCTGGCAGCGCTGCCATCCGCCTTCGCGCAATGGAAAACCCTGAACGTGCCGCTGGTCACGCAGGAGCACAGCCAGTGGTGCTGGGCCGGCTCCAGCAAGGCCGTACTGAACTTCTACGGGCAAACACCCAGCCAGTGCCAGATCGTCAACTGGGCCTTCGGCCTGAACTACGCTTGCGGCAACACGAACTTCAACTGGAACAGCAACGCCAACCAGCCCAACAGCATGTACGGCAGCAATGGCAGCGTGCAGAACATCCTGAAGGCCTGGGGCGTGGCCAACACGGCCTACAACTCGGCCTCGTCCTGGAACAGCGTGGTGTCCGACATCAACGCCAACCGGCCGTTCGTGATCCGCTATGGCTGGACCGGCGGCGGCGGCCACATCATGGTGGGACGCGGCTATGAAACCGCCAACGGCGTGAACTACGTGTACATCATGAACCCGTGGCCGGGCGAAGGCCAGACCTACCGCACCTACAGCTCGGCGGTGTACGCGTCCGACCACCAGTGGACGCATACCCAGCGCATGAACAACTAAGCGAGCATCTGGTCGATCAATTCGATCCAGTGCCCCACCGGCAGCGGCGTCCCCGATTGCAAATGGCTTTGGCAGCCGATATTCGCGGACACGATGCGGGACGCGCCGGTGGCCTGCAGACCGGACAGCTTGCGGTCGCGCAGCTGGTGCGACAGCTCCGGCTGCAGCAGCGAATACGTGCCGGCCGAGCCGCAGCACAGATGGCTGTCGGCGCACAGGCGCACGTCGACGCCGGCCGCGCGCAGCAGCTCTTCGACCTTGCCGCGTATGCGCTGCGCATGCTGCAGCGTGCACGGCGGATGAAACGCCACCGGCTCGGCCGGTGGCCGCCGCTTCAGCAACGCCAGCAAGCCTTCCCGTTCGTCGCACAGGATCTCGCTGATGTCGCGCGTCAGATCGGAGACCCGCCGCGCCCTGTCGGCATACACGGGATCGTGCCGCAGCAGATGGCCGTATTCCTTGACCGTGGCGCCGCAGCCGGAGGCGGTCATGACGATCGCTTCCGCGCCGGCTTCCAGCAGCGGCCACCACGCATCGATATTGCGCCGCATGTCGTCCAGCCCGCCGTCGTGGTCGGCCAGGTGGTAGCGGATCGCGCCGCAGCAGCCGGCGCGCGGCGCCACCACCAGTTCCACATCCAGCGCCGCCAGGATGCGCGCGGCGGCGCTGTTGATATTCGGCGCCATCTCCGGCTGCACGCAACCGTCCAGCAACAGCATCTTGCGCGACTGCCCGCCGCGCGGCCAGTCGCCGGCCACCGGCGCAGACTGCACCTTTTCCTGCAACGCCGGCGGCAACAGCGGACGCACCATGCGGCCCATCTTCATCGCGGGCCGGAACAGCCAGGCGCGCGGCAGCGCCTCCTTCAACAGCAGGCGCTGATAACGCTGGCGCGCCGGCCGCCCCACCTGCTGCTCGACCACCTTGCGGCCGATGTCGAGCAAGCGCCCATACTGCACGCCGGACGGACAAGTGCTCTCGCAGTTGCGGCAGCTCAGACAGCGGTCCAGATGCAGCTGCGTGCGCTGCGTGGCCGCCTGCCCTTCCAGCACCTGCTTGATCAGATAGATGCGGCCGCGCGGCCCATCGAGCTCGTCGCCCAGCAGCTGGTAGGTGGGACAGGTCGCGGTACAGAAGCCGCAATGCACGCAGGCGCGCAGGATCGCCTCGGCCTCGTCGCCGTCGGCGGTGTTCTTGAATTGTTCTGCCAGATTGGTTTGCATGATTACAGGTCCCGGTACATGCGGCCGGGATTGAAGATGCCGGCCGGGTCGAACTGCTGTTTGAGCTTGCGATGGATCGCGTGTACGGCCGGCGCCAGCGGCTGGAACACGCCGTGCCGCTTGTCGCCGCCGCGGAACATGGTGGCATGGCCGCCCAGCTCCGCCGCCCGCGCGCGCAGCGCAATCGGATCGGCCGCGCTGCGCAGCCAGCGTTGCGAACCGCCCCACTCGATCAGCTGCATGCCGTCGTCCAGTGCGGACAGCGACTGCGCCGGCGTCGTCGACGGCAGCGACAGCCGCCACAGCGGCATCTCCGCTTGCGCGAACCACGCATGCCGGTGTTCGCGCAAGTCGCTCCACCAAAGCGCGGCCGCTTCCGGATCCAGCGACTCGCCGCCGATATGCTGGGCGGCCGCCGCCACCGCCGCCCGCGCGCCGGACAGGCGCAACGTCAACGCGCCGTCATGCCACGAGGACGCCGACAGCGGCAGCGGCTGTCCGGCCCAGCGGTTCAGGCGCAGCAAGGCATCCTCCTGTCCCAGTTCCAGCCGCAGCGTCGCTTCCGCCGTCGGCCGTGGCAGCACTTTCAGCGACACCTCCAGCACCAGTCCCAGCATGCCCAGCGATCCAGCCAGCAGGCGCGAAACATCGTAGCCGGCGACGTTCTTCATCACCTGCCCACCAAAGCGCAGCAGGTCGCCGCGGCCGTCCATCAGCACCACGCCGAGCACGAAATCGCGCACCGCGCCGACGCTCTGGCGGCGCGGGCCGGAAAGCCCCGCTGCCACCATGCCGCCCACGGTGGCGCCGGGGCCGAAATGAGGTGGCTCGAACGCCAGCATCTGCCCCTGCAGCGCCAATTCCCGTTCCAGCTCCCGCAGCGGCGTGCCGCAACGCGCGGTAACCACAAGCTCGGTCGGCTCATAGGCGACGATGCCCTGGCAGGCGGACGTCTCCAGCACTTCGCCTTCCGGTGCTTGCCCGTACCAGTTTTTGCTTCCACCACCGCGCACGCGCAGCGGCGTGCGCGCCGCGCCGGCGGCCACGATGCGGTCGCGGAACTGGTTCACTATCGATTCCATCATCATGCTGCCACCTGCTTGACAAACTTGAACACGCCGCCGCGCACCTGCCGCTTGCCGTATGCGGCGCAGCGGTCCAGCGTGGGTATGGCCTTGTTCGGATTGAGCAGGAAGGCGCCATCGAAGGCGCGCTTCACGCCGATAAACACGGCGACTTCGTTCACGGTGAACTGCCCGCACATGGCGTCGATCTTCTCGATGCCGACGCCATGTTCACCGGTGATCGTTCCGCCCACTTCCACGCACAGGGCCAGGATCGCCTCGCCGAAGCGTTCGGCGCGGTCGAATTCGCCGGGCTGGTTGGCGTCGAACATGATCAGCGGATGCAGGTTGCCGTCGCCGGCATGGAACACGTTGGCGCAACGCAGGCCGTAGGTCTGCTCCATGGCGGCGATGCCCTGCAGGACTTCGGCCAGGCGCTTGCGCGGGATGGTGCCGTCCATGCAGTAGTAGTCGGGTGAAAGACGACCCGCCGCCGGAAACGCGTTCTTGCGGCCGGACCAGAAGCGCATCCGCTCCGCCTCGCTGCGCGACACCGCGATGGCGCTGGCGCCGGCGCGCAGCAGCACCTCGCTCATGCGCTCGATTTCCTCAGCCACCTCTTCGGGCATGCCGTCCGATTCGCACAGCAGGATGGCGGCGGCGTCGGTGTCGTAGCCCGCCTTGACGAAAGGCTCGACCATGCGCACGCTGGTGCGGTCCATCATCTCCAGGCCGGCCGGGATAATGCCGGCGGCGATCACCTCCGCCACCGCATCGCCGCCGGTGACGACATCGTCGAACGACGCCATGATCACCCGCGCGAGCGGCGGCTTCGGAATCAGGCGCACCGTCACCTCTGTGACCACGCCCAGCATGCCCTCGGAGCCGATGAATACCGCCAGCAGGTCCAGGCCAGGCGCGTCAAGCGCGGCGCCACCCAGTTCGACAATCCCGCCATCCATCGACACCATCCGCACCCGCATCACGTTGTGCAGGGTCAGGCCGTACTTGAGGCAATGGACGCCGCCCGAGTTCTCGGCCACGTTGCCGGCGATGGTGCAGGCGATCTGCGACGACGGATCCGGCGCGTAGTACAGTGCATGCGCCGTGGCCGCCTCGGAGATCGCCAGGTTGCGCACGCCGGGCTGCACGCGCGCCGTGCGCGCCAGCGGATCGAGCTCCAGGATGCGGCTCATTTTCGCGGTCGAGATGACGATGCCATCGGCGATGGGCATCGCGCCGCCGGACAAGCCCGTGCCCGCGCCACGCGGCACGATGGGCACCTGCAGTGCGCTGCACGCCTTCAGCAGCTCGATCAGTTGCGCCTCCGTTTCGGGCAGCGCCACGGCCAGCGGCAGCTGCCGGTACGCTGTCAGGCCGTCGCATTCGTAGGGTCGGGTATCCTCCTGCTCGGACAGCAGGCAATGCGGTGGAAGCAGGCCGCGCAGCGCGGCCAGTATGGCCTGCTTGCGGTCGTGCAGCAGTGACGGTGGTGCGAGCGGCGCGTTCATGAGTGGCCTTGGATGCGATGGAAATGGCGTCCAGTGTAGCGGCCCGCGGCGCGCTCCAGCGGTGAAAAAAATTAACCGCTGGAGCGCAGATTTTTCATGCGTCGCGTTCGTGATCGGGGTAGGCGGCCATCAGCCAGTCGATGAACAGCGTCACCTCCGGCCGGGCGCGGGCGCTCTGCTCGTACACGACGTAATAGGCGTGCGGCGGCGACGCCAGGCGCACGTCGAACAGCTGCACCACTTCGCCGCTGGCGATCATGTCCTGCGCGAAGTGTTGTCGCGTCAATCCCACACCGTGGCCATGACGCACCGCCTCCAGCAGCAGGCCCAGATCGTCGACACGCAGCGCGTCGACGGGCTCCGGCCAATCCAGGCCGGCCTGCTCGAACCAGGGTTTCCACTGCTCCAGCGCGGAGCGCAGCAAGGTGGCCTTCTTCAGATCGGCCGGCGTCTCCAGGCCGCCGATCCGCTCCAGGTATGCCGGGCTGGCGACGGCAAACGCCGGCTCGCCAAACAGCCGCGTGGTCACCATGTCTGGATATTTTCCGGCGCCGAAACGTACTTCCAGGTCCGTCTCGTTGAGGCACAAATCATACAGGGGCACCGACAGGAAGACTTCGACCACGATCTCGGAATGGGCTGCGGTGAACTCGGCCAGGCGCGGCATGAGCAGGTAGCGCGCGAAGGTTGGCGGCACCGTGATCTTGACGCGCGGTTGAACCGGCGCGCTGCGATGTGGAAGCGGGAAATCCGTCAGCGTGCGCAGCGCCTGGCACACCACGTCCAGGTAGCTGCGGCCGAACGCCGACAGCGTCAGCGAACGGCCGTCGCGTATGAATAAACGGTCGCCGACAAACTCCTCCAGCAGGCGGATACGGTGCGACAACGCCGACGGCGTAATGCACAGCTGCTGCGCGGCGACCGCAAATGAACCGGCACGCGCCGCCGCCTCGAAGGCGGACAACGCGTGCACTGGGGGGAAACGTCTGGGCATGGTTATGCGCCTTTCACAATCCCTTGGCAGGGCTGGGAGACGGCGTCAGTGTGGCACCATCCCCGTGAATACATACGCCTGCAATACCGTCATGATACCAACGATGGTGGCGAACAGCAGGCTATGTTTGAGGGTAAAGCGGAACAACTCGGATTCACGCCCCACCAATCCGGTGGCGGCGCAGGCGACGGCGATCGACTGCGGCGAGATCATCTTGCCGGTTACGCCGCCGGTGGTGTTGGCCGCCACCAGCAAGGTGTCCGATACATTGATCTGGTGCGCCGTGGTGTTTTGCAGGGAGCAGAACAAGGCGTTCGATGAAGTGTCCGATCCGGTCAGGAACACGCCCAGCCAGCCGAGGAACGGCGAGAAGAACGGAAAGGCGGCACCGGTGCCGGCCAAAACCAGCGCCAGTGTCGAGGACATGCCGGAATAGTTGGCGACAAACGCAAACGCCAGCACCAGGCCGATGGACAGGATAGGACGGCGCAGTTCAACCACCGTATCGACCAGCGCGCGCAGGCCGGCCATCGGTTTGAAGCGCAGCAGCGCCATCGAGACCAGCGTGGACAACAGGATCGCGGTGCCGACGGCCGACAGCAGGTCCAGCTTGAACACCGCCTCATAGGCTTTGGGCGCAGCCACGATGGGCGTCATCTTGACCACCATCTGGTCCAGATACGGCACGTGGAATTTCATCACGGTGCCGGCCAGTGCACCGCTGCCGGCGAACAGCGCCTTGAACTGCGGCAGGCTCCATACGGTGACGATGGCGGTCAGGATGCCGAATGGCGCCCATGCACGCACCGTCTGCGCCGTGCTGTATGGCGACTGCTTGCGAATACGCGGCTCCGCGCCGGTGGACGAACCGCCGCCGAAGGTCGCCATTGCAGCCGTGCCGCCACCCATCGAGATGGTGCTGCGCGCGCCGGCTTTGGCGCTGGCCGGCTGCCACACTTTCAGCAGCGCCGTCAGCGAACCAAGGCTGACCAGGGCGGACGTGATGTCCGGCAGTTCAGGGCCGATGAAATTCGAGGTGATGTACTGCGTCACGGCGAAGCTGCCGCCGGCCACCAGCGCAGCGGGCCAGGTTTCCTTGATGCCGCGCTTGCCGTCCATCATGAACACCAGCCAGAATGGCACCGCCAGCGACAGCAGCGGCAACTGGCGGCCGGCCATCGCGCCGATCTGCATGGCGTCGATGCCGGTGACCTGGCCGGCCACGATGATGGGAATGCCCATCGCGCCGAACGCCACCGGCGCCGTATTGGCGATCAGGCACAGGCCCGCCGCGTACAGTGGATTGAAGCCCAGGCCGACCAGCAGCGCCGAGGTGATCGCCACCGGCGCGCCGAAGCCCGCCGCACCTTCGAGGAAGGCGCCGAACGAAAAGCCGATCAGCAGCATCTGCAGGCGCTGGTCATCGGTAATCGACAGCACCGAGGCGCGGATGATATCGAGCTGTCCGGTGCGGTCCACTACTTTGTACAGGAACACCGCGGTGACGATGATCCAGGCGATCGGCCACAGCCCGTAGGCGAAGCCGTAGCCCGCTGCGGCCAGCGCCTGCGGCACCGGCATGCCGTAGGCGAAGATGGCGACTGCCAGTGCCAGCGCCAAGGTCACGGCGGCGGCGACGTGGCCTTTGATGCGCAGTACCGCCAGCGCGAGGAAGAAGAAAATGATCGGTACGGCGGCAACCAGTGCCGACAGCCCCAAACTGCCTAGCGGTGCGTAAATCTGATTCCAGGTTTGCATTGCGGTCTCCTCCAAGAGTACAAGTATTTTTTTGTAGAGCTAAAAGATGCGACGAGTGTAAAGGCGCGGCGCCGGCTTTCGGTGGTGCGAAAAGATGAAATGAATTAGCCGCAGCGGTGAAAATTATTCACCCCATGCCGAGGCGCCAATACCACGCTATTCGGCCTGCCCCCTTTCCCGCAGCAGGTCGGCCAGGCTGCGCGCGGCCGGCTTGAGCGGTTCGCGGTGACGGGTCCATCCCAACTGGCTGCGCGGCGTGAACGCGCGCAGCCGCGTGGCCGCCCAGCGGAACCAGCGATACACACCAGGCCGCGCGAAGGCGCCGCTCCAGAATCGCCACACCAGCCGCTCGCTGCGACTGAAACTGGCGCCCTGCCCGCGCAGCGCACGTTCAACTTTTTGCGCCGGATCGCGATTGGCCTCGGTGCGCAGGCGCACCAGCAGGGCCGGTATCGGTATGCGTACCGGACACACCTCGCCGCATGCGCCGCACAGGCTGGAGGCGGTCGCCAGGTCGGCGGTCGCTTCAAGCCCCAGCAGGTGCGGGGAAATGATCTTGCCGATCGGGCCCGGATAGGTGGTGCCGTAGGCGTGGCCGCCCACCCGCGCATAGACCGGACAGTGGTTGATGCAGGCGCCGCAGCGTATGCACTGCAGCGTGGCGCGCAGCTGCTCGTCGGCATAGGCTTGCGTGCGGCCGTTGTCGAGCAACACCACGTGCAGTTCGCGCGGCCCGTCCATTTCGCCGGTCTGGCGCGGTCCGGTGATCAGGTTGAAATAGGTGGTGATCGCCTGCCCGGTTGCCGAGCGTGTCAACAGGCTGGCCAGCGGTACGATGTGCTCCAGCTTAGCCACGACTTTTTCGATGCCCATCAAGGCGATGTGCACATCGGGCACGCTGGTCGACAAGCGGCCGTTGCCCTCGTTTTCGACCAGCCACAGGGTGCCGGTATCGGCCGCCGCGAAGTTCACGCCGGACAGGCCGATATCGGCGTCGGCAAAGGCCTGGCGCAGCGCGCGCCGGCCGGCCTGGATCAGCGTGTCGACGTCTTCGCTGTAGGGCATGCCCGGGATGTGCTGCTCGAACAGCGCGCCGATGTCGGCGCGGGTCTTGTGCACCGCCGGCATGACAATGTGCGACGGCTTCTCGCCCGCCAGTTGCACGATGTATTCACCCATGTCGGATTCGATGCAGTCGATGCCGTGTTGCGCCATGTAGTGGTTCAGCTCCACTTCCTCGCTGGCCATCGACTTTCCCTTGATGATGTTGCGCGCGCCGCGCCGCCGGGCGATTTCGTGGATGATGGCGTTCGCTTCGTCGGCGGTCGCGGCCCAGTGCACTTGCGCGCCGGCCGCTTGCAACTTGGCTTCGAACTGCACCAGCAGCTGCGGCAGATGGGCCAGCGCGTGCTGGCGCACCGCTTCGCCCAGATCGCGCAGCCGTTCCAGTTCATCGCCGTCGGGGAATTGCGCGCGGCGCTTATCCTGCAGGAAGTCCATCGCGCCGCGCATGCTGCCGCGCAGTTTGGAGTCTTGCAGCGCGTCGCTGACGCGGGCACGAAAATCGGCCGGCGGGATAAACTTCAAAGGAGCGTTCATGCTGTCGCCTCCAATGCATCGCAGTCGTCGATGATGAACACCCACAGCGCGCGTGGACCGTGTGCGCCATAGGCCAGCGTTTGCTGGATGTCCGAAGTCTTCGACGGGCCGGACACCAGCACCAGGTTGGTTGGCATGGTGGCGCTCCAGGCTTCGGCGTGCATCGCCGCATGCAGGTCCGCATGCAGCGTGCTCGCATAAACCAGCGCCACGTGCAGTGGCGGCACCAGCGACACCGTGCGCGGCGTGCCCGCATCGGGCGCCAGCACCAGCGTGCCGGTGGCGGCGATGCCCGAGCGCGCCACGGTAAAGCCGGCGTCCACGTCCGCAAACAACTGGTCCTTCCATTCTTCCAGCGGACGGTCGAACGCCACGGCTCGCACTGCGGCGGGCAAGGCTGCTGCCAGCGCGGCGCCTTCGGCAGCGTTGGTGTCCATCAGCAGGCTGCCTACACCGGCGGCCGCGAGCTTTTGCGCCAGCAGCGCGGGCCAGCTGTTGGCGTCGACGCGCCATACGTCGGTGCGCACCGACGTCATCACGCGCTCCAGTGTGTCGGCCAGTTCGGTGCATGTAGCCCCGCGCAATGGGCCGCGCACGTGGTGGACGTTGATGCGGTCTTCCAGCTCGCGTATCGGCATGCCGGGAGCCGGTGCGGCGGCGAGCAGCTTGCCCAGTATGCGTTCGCGTGCGCTCATGCCGCCGCTCCCGTCCGGCGCCACAGGAAGCTGGCCAGGTGCTCCACCTGCAGCGGTGCGCCTTGCCGCTTGGCGGCGTGGCCGATGTTGAGCAGGCAGCCGCAATCGGCGGAAACCAGCCGCTCGCAACCGGTGGCGCAGGCGGCGGCGATCTTGTCGCTGACCATGGCGCCGGAAATGTCGTCATGCTTGAGTGAGAAGGTGCCGCCGAATCCACAGCATTCCGACTCATGGGCGTGTTCCACGCGCCTTACGCCGGGCAGCGCGTCGAGCAAGGCAACGCCGTGGGCACGCGTGCCCATCTCGCGCCGCGCGCCGCAGGAGGTGTGCAGCACCACCTGTTCGTCCGGCTGTGGCGGCGCGTCGGCAAAGTTCACGTGCAGCACGTGCAGCAGGAATTCACTCAGTTCGTAGACGCGCTCCGACAACTCACGCGCCTGGGCGGCGGCGCGCGGGTCGTCGTCGAACAGCGTCGGCCAATGGTGGCGCATCATGCCGGCGCAAGAGCCGGACGGCACGATGACCGGCCAGGGTTGGGTGAACAGATCAAGTTGTGCCCGCGCCACCGCGCGCGCCTGTTCGGGATTGCCGCTGCTGTAGGCGGGCTGGCCGCAGCAGCTCTGGCCGCGCGGGAAATGTACCGTCAGACCTTCGCGCTCCAGCAGGCGTACGGCATCGAGTCCGGCTTCGGGCATGAACAAGTCGATCACGCAGGTGCCGAACAGGTAGACGTGTGGATGGGCCAGGTCCGGGCCGGGCGGATAGTGTCGCGCTTGCATATGAGGTCTCCTCTGTTTTTGCTTATTCGTCGGACAAGCACCATAATTCCCGTGCAGCGAGGCCGTCGCAAATTGGTTGGACCAGCAGAGACCACAGGAGAGCGTCACAATGAAAACAAGCGGACTGGTCGAGGAAGTGTTGCGCAAGCTGGAGACGGCTCTGCTGGACGGCACTTATCCGGCCAACGCGCGCCTGCCTGCCGAGCGCGCGCTGGCGGAACAATATGAGGTGTCGCGCAATACGATACGCGAGGCGCTGCAGCGCCTGGTGGCGCGGGGGTTGTTACGCAGCCGGCGTGGGGCCGGCGTATTCGTCAGCGACCAGCTGCGCACCAGCACGGCGTCGCCCTGGGGACAGCTGGTGACCGACCATCCGGCCGTGCTGGCCGATGTGCTGGAATTCCGGCGGGTGCTGGAAGGCGCGACGGCCTACTATGCGGCGCTGCGCGGCAATGAAGAGGAACACGGACAGATCCGCAATTTATTGAACAGCCTGGAGCAGGCCCGCATTAGCGACGACCAGGCGGTGGAAGCTGCGATCGACGCCCGCCTGCACGAAGCGATAGCACTGGCGTCGCACAACAGCATGTTTCTGCATCTGCACGCCAGCGTGCTCGGCATCCTGCGCGAGCACATTACGTTGAACGGATCCAGCCTGCGGGCGCTCGATGCCGAAGTCTCGGGCCAGCTTCTGCAGCAACACCGCGCCATCTGCCTGGCGATATGCGCGCGCCGGCCGGAAGCGGCACGCACGGCCATGCAGGCGCACATTGATTACGTCGTCAGTAGGATGGAAGCAGCTTGATTGGTCCAACCAATCTTCTGCCCCTTCGGCCGAATAAACGCAAAAAAGCCCCGACTGGATCACCAGAAGGGGCTTTTTCTATATAACTAGCCTGACGATAACCTACTTTCACACTGGTTGCAGCACTATCATCGGCGCAGAGTTGTTTCACGGTCCTGTTCGGGATGGGAAGGGGTGGGACCAACTTGCTATG
>NZ_BPWK01000009.1:0-236382 GCF_040364205.1 Duganella rhizosphaerae | reverse complement strand
GCCAGCAACACCGGCGGCAATGGTGCGGCAGGCGGCGCGGCCACCGGCGGCACGGCCAGCAACGGCAATCCCACCAACGGTAGTTCGACCGGCGGCGCCGGCGGCGCCGGCGGTGCGGGCGGCGGCGGCAACACCGGCGGTGCGGGTGGCGGTGGCGGCACCATCACCGGCGGCGCGGCCACCGGCGGCGCCGGATCGGGTGCAGCGGGCGGCGCCGGCGGCGACATCTCGGTGAATGCGGGCACGTTCAACATGTCCAACACCATGAGCAACGTCGGCCAGTCGGCGGCCGGCATCATGGTCACGGCGCAGAACAGCGGCATTTCTTCGCTGGTGCAGCAGAGCGTCAACGTCCAGGCCAACCTGTCGGTCGGCAAGTAAGGCGGGCGCGGGGTGCGGGCGCGGCGGTAAGGCGCGCGCATCCCGCCATCTACAGGGGGTACGGTATGCAGATACCAGTCATCAGTTTTTGTACCGCGCTGGCGCTGGCAGGTCAGGCGGCGGCGGCGCCGGTGATATCACCGTTGCAGGAGCCGGCCGCGCAGTCCCGGCCGGCGTTGTTGCCGGACGCCATCGTCATCACGGCGGCCGATCCCGCCGGCTTCGACGGCTCCTCCGTGCCGGCCGCCAAACTGGCCGGCAAGCGCGCCGGCGCGGATGCGGTCAACAACGATATGCAGTTGAACGGCGCCGTCAACGGCAACACGGCGGTCAACGTCTACACCGGCGCCAACGCCATCAGCAGCGGCTCGTTCAGCAACGCTTCCGGCTTGCCGGTGGCGATACAGAACTCCGGCGCCAATGTGCTGATCCAGAACGCCACCATCATCAACATCCAAATGAAATGAACAACCTGGCACGCATCATAGTACTGGCCGCCATTGCGTGCGGCCAGGCCGGCGCGGTGGACTTGCCCGGCGTGGCGGGCGGCAATTATGCGCTGCACGTCACCAGCCTGAAGGAAGCGCGCTTCCGCTCCACCGTGCGCCAGCAATTCGACTTCAGTTGCGGCTCGGCGGCGGTGGCGACGCTGCTCAGCTACCACTACGATACGCCGGTCAGCGAACGGCAGGTGTTCGACGCCATGTACGCGCGCGGCGACCAGCAGAAGATACAGCGCGAAGGCTTTTCGCTGCTCGACATGAAGCGCTACCTGGCCACGCTGGGCTTTATCGCCGACGGCTACCAGCAACCGCTGCACAAGCTGGCCGAGGCGGCGTTTCCGGCCATCGTGCGGATCCGTGAAAACGGTTATGAACATTTCGTCGTCATCAAGGGCATGGACGAGGGGCGGGTGCTGCTGGGCGATCCGGCCGGCGGCACGCGGGCCGTGCGGCGCACCGATTTCGAGGCGCTCTGGCAAGACCAGTTGCTGTTCGTGATACACAACTGGCAGGGCAAGCCGCACTTCAACCAGGCGTCCGAGTGGCGTGTCGCGCCGCGCGCGCCGCTGGGCGAGGGCATCAACCGCGCCAGCCTGACCGACATCACCCTGCCCAAGAACGGCAGCGGCAATTACTGAACGGAGGCGCGCATGCGCACAAGCATCCTGAGCGTGCTGCTGGCCTGCGGGGCGGCGGCACACGCCGGCGATATGCCGGACCCGACCGACGGCTGGACCGCCGTCGACGATGCGCGGCTGGAACAGGCGCGCGGCGGCTACGACCTGGGCAACGGGCTGGTGGTCTCGCTAGGTGTCGAACGTTTGGTTTCGATCAATGGCAGTGTTGTAGCGAATAGTCGTTTTGCGATCGCCGATGTGACAAAGTTGAGCGCTGCGGAAGCACAGATGGCCAGCGAGGCGCTGGCCAATGTGGTGGTGCAGAACGGCGCCGGCAATGCGGTCGATCCGCTGCCGGCCGCGGCGGGACTGGGCGCCTTGCTGATCCAAAACAGCGTCAACGACCAGGCCATCCGCAGCCAGACCACGATCAGCACCAGCGTCAGCAATCTGGCGTTGCTCAAGGCCGTCAACTTTGAAACCATGTTGCGCGATGCCCTGAGCGGTGCGGTGGGACCGAAATGAACACAACTCAGGAGGGCGGCGATGCGAGGTGCAAGATGGCAGGGCGGCGCGGTGGCGCTGTGGGCGTTGGCGGCGTGCGCGGCGGCGCAGGCGCAGGGTGGCGATGGGCAGCCGCCGGCGGTGGCGCCCTTGTTCGAGCAGCCCGGCGTGTTGACGCCGCGCGGCAAGCTGGTGCTGGAGCCGTCGGCGCAGTTCGGCTACTCGTCGAGCAACCGGGTGGTGCTGGTCGGCTACACCATCATTCCGGCCCTGCTGATCGGCCTGGTCGATGTGCGCGAGGTCAAGCGCAACACGCTGACCGGCGCCGTCAGCCTGCGCTACGGCCTGAGCAATCGTGCCGAGCTGGAGTTGAAGCTGCCGTATGTCTACCGTTCCGACTCCACCGTCAGCCGCGAGATTTTCACCGGCACCGGCGTCGACAATGTGTTCGAGACCAGCGGCAAGGGCGTGGGCGACGCCGAGCTGGCGCTGCGCTACCAGCTCAACCAGGGGGCGCCGGACCGGCCGTACTACGTGGCCGGCTTGCGCGTCAAATCGCGCACCGGCACCGACCCCTTCAGCGTGGTCACCGATTGCAGCAAGCGCTGCGTGGGGCCCAACGCCACCGGCACCGGCCTGCCGCTGGACTTGCCGACCGGCTCGGGCTTTTACGCGGTGCAGCCCAGCGTGACGTGGCTGTACGCCAGCGATCCGGCCATCCTGTTCGGCAGCGTCAGCTACCTGTACAACTTCAAGCGCAGCAACGTCAACCGCAAGGTCTTGAGCGGCGACTGGGAGCCGCTGGGCACGGTGGCGCCGGGCGATGTGGTGGGCTTTAATTTCGGCGTCGGCCTGGCGCTCAACGACAAGGCGCTGATCAGTTTTGGCTACGACCACAGCTCGATCGCGCGCACGCGCCAGAACGGCGTGCCGGTGCCGGGCTCGGTGCGCACCCAGCTGGGCACGCTGCTGATGGGCCTGTCGTTCCGGCTCAACGACAAGCGCACCATCAACGTCTCGGTCGGCGCCGGCTTGACGCGCGACACGCCGGATGTGCAACTATCGTTCCGCATGCCGATGACTTTCTAGGCGAGTTAGCAACAACGTTGATTTTGCGGTATCGTAGCGTCTCTTGACAGCCAACAGAATAGGGACGCCATGACCACGACCACCTTGACCCGATCCGCCGCCGTGCTGGCGCTGGCCGCCGCCTGTTCGATGGCGCAGGCCGCCGCGCCGATGGCCAAGTTCCAGGCGCCCGGTTTTTACCGCGCCACGCTGGGCGATTTCGAGGTCACTGTGCTCAACGACGGCAGCATCGATTTGCCGGTCGACCAGTTGCTCAAGCAGCCGCCGGCCAAGACCAATGCGGCGCTGGCCAGGTCGTTCCTGAAGAGTCCGGTGGAAACCTCGGTCAACGCCTTCCTGATCAACACCGGCAGCAAGCTGGTGCTGATCGACGCCGGCGCCGCCAGCCTGTTCGGCCCGACGGCCGGCAAGCTGCTGGCCAATTTCAAGGCCTCGGGCTACAAGCCGGAGCAGGTCGACGAGATCTACATCAGCCACATGCACGGCGATCACGTCGGCGGGCTGGCGGCCAACGAGCAGCGGGTGTTTCCGAATGCGGTGGTGCGGGCCGGCAAGCTGGACGCGGACTACTATCTGAACCAGAGCAACCTGGACAAGGCGACCGGCGAGGAGAAGGAAGACTTCCAGGGCGCGATGATGTCGCTCAATCCCTACGTCAAGGCGGGCAAGTTCCAGCCCATCATCGCCAACAGCGAGCTGGTGCCGGGCATCAAATCGTATTTCAACGGCGGGCACACGCCGGGCCACATCACCTATGTGGTCGAGAGCGCGGGACAGAAGCTGGTGTTGCTGGGGGATTTGCTGCACGTGCAGGCGGTGCAGTTTGAAAATCCCGGCGTCGGCGTCAACTTCGACAGCGACAGCAAGGTGGCCATCGCCGAGCGCAAGGAAGCGTTCGCGGCGGCGGCCAAGGGCGGCTACCTGATCGGCGCGTCGCACCTGTCGTTCCCGGCGCTGGGCCATGTGCGCGCCAACGGCAAGGGCTATGACTTCGTGCCGGTGAACTACTCGCTGCCGCGTTAGACCAACCCGCAAGCCTTAAGCGATACGCCTGCCGCACCACTTAGGGGTCGGACCCCGCATGGGGTCCGACCCCGCTTGGCCGTGCGGGTTACGCCAGCGCCGGGTAGTCGGTGTAGCCTTCTTCGGCGGGCGCGTAGAAGGTTTCTGCTTTCCACTCGTTCAGCGGCGCGTCCAGTTGCAGGCGTCGCGGCAGGTCCGGGTTGGCGATGAAGGCCTTGCCGAAGGCGATGGCGTCGGCGGTGCCGGCGTCCAGCACTTGCTGCGCGGTCTGCTTGTCCATCTTTTCATTGGCGATGTAGACGCCGCCGAACTCCTGTTTCAGCAACGGCCCCAGACTGTCTTCGCCCACCGCTTCGCGCGCGCAGATGAAGGCGATCTTGCGCTTGCCCAGCTCGCGCGCCACGTAGCCGAAGGTGGCGGCCGGGTTGGAATCGCCCATGTCGTGCGCGTCGCGGCGCGGCGCCAGGTGCATGCCGACGCGGCCGGCGCCCCAGACGGCGATGCAGGCGTCGGTCACCTCCAGCATCAGGCGGGCGCGGTTTTCTATCGAGCCGCCGTAGTTGTCCGTACGCTGGTTGGTTTTGTCTTGCAGGAACTGGTCGAGCAGGTAGCCGTTGGCGCCGTGGATTTCCACGCCGTCGAAGCCGGCCTTCTTGGCGTTTTCCGCGCCCAGCTTGTAGGCGGCGACGATGCCGGCCAGTTCTTCGGTGTCGAGCGCGCGCGGCACCGGGTAGGCGCGCTGCGGACGCAGCAGGCTGACGTGGCCGTCGGCGGCGATGGCGCTGGCCGATACCGGCGCGTCGCCGTTCAGGAAGCTCGGGTCCGACACGCGGCCCACATGCCACAGCTGGGCGAAGATCACGCCGCCGGCCTGGTGCACGGCCTCGGTCACCAGCTTCCAGCCTTCCACCTGTTCATCGGACCACAGGCCCGGCGTGTCGGCATAGCCCACGCCCTGCGGCGTGACGGCGGTCGCCTCGCTCAGGATCAGGCCGGCGCTGGCGCGCTGCACGTAGTACTTGGCCATCAGCGCGTTCGGCACGCGGGCGCCGCCGACGGCGCGGGCGCGGGTCAGCGGCGCCATGACGATGCGGTTTTTCAGGGTGAGGTCGCCGATGGTGAGCGGGTCGAAAAGATTTGCCATGATGCGTTTCCTATAAGGTCATTTGATCGATGAAGGCCTGGATGGTCGCTTCGTCGCGTTTAAAATAATTCCATTGCCCCACGCGGTGCGAGGTGATCAGGCCCGCCTTGAGCAGGGTGGCCAGATGCGCCGACACCGTCGATTGCGACAATGCACAACGCCGGTCGATGAGGCCGGCGCACACCCCCAGGCTCAGCGGATGCTGCTGCTCTGAGAAGTACACCTCGGGCTCCTTCAGCCACGCCAGGATCTGGCGCCGCATCGGGTTGGCGAGGGCTTTGTGGATAGCGTCTATGTCCATTTGCATGTAACGATATATGGATCGTCTTTTTCCGATTTCAATATCGGTATCTTACGATATAAAAGAAAAACGTGCTGGCGGCCAAAAAATCATTTATGTTATGGGAACATTGTTCGAAGTTTAATGAGGGCCGTATGTCGAGTCATTACCTGGATGTGGCCATCGGGCTGTCCTACACTTTCCTGGCCGTGAGCCTGCTGTGCAGCGCCACGCGCGAAGCGATCGCCTCGCTGTTCCAGACCCGCGCCAAGGTGCTGCTGGACGGCGTGCTGACCATGTTGCACGAGCCGGCCGGCAAGCCTCGGCTGCGCGGCATCATCCCCTCGGTCAAGCGCTTGCTGCGCCTGGACAACGGCTTCAACCTGGCCAAGCTGGGGCCGGATTCGCTGTCGGCCGCCGTCATGACGCATCCCTTGATCACCGGACTGGCGCAGCAGGGCCGCATGCCGTCCTACATCCCGTCGGCGATCTTCGCGCGGGCGTTTGTGTCGACCTTGACCGCCAAGTACGGCAAGGGACAGACGGCGGCCTTGTTGCTGGCCAACGTAGGCAACGAAGGCCTGAGCCGCACGCTGCTGGCGCTGATGGGCGAGGGCCCGGACGATCTGGCCGCGCTGGAAAGCGCCGTGCGCATCTGGTACGACACGGTGATGGACCGCATCACCGGCTGGTACAAGCGGCGTTCGCAGCTGGTGCTGTTTTGCGTCGGCCTGTTCTATGCGTGCGCGATGAACATCGATGCGCTGCAACTGAGCCAGCGTCTGTGGAGCGACAACGCCGCAGCGGCAACGCTGGCGCAGCAGGGCGCCGACGCCATGGCCGCCGGCCGCATGAAGCCGGTCGCGGCCGCGCCGGCCGGCACGCCGGCCGCCACCCCGATGAGCCAGATGGTCGAAGCGAAAAAAGACTGGCAAGCGGTGCAGACGCTGCCGATAGGCTGGCCGTCGCCGCGGTTCGACGCCGCCGCCGGCCGGGGCGCGGGCGCCTTCATGGCGGCGCTGGCGTTCGCGCTGATGGGCTGGATCGTCACGGCCTTCGCCTCGTCGCTGGGCGCGCCGTTCTGGTTCGACGGCATCGGCTGGTTGCTGGCGCTGCGCGGCAGCGGCGCCAAGCCGGCCACCGAGCCGGCGCCGGTGGTGATCGAGGCCATCACCTTGCCGAGCCTGAACGGCGCCAAGCCCGCCGGCAGCTGAGGGGTCAGGCGAAGTGCAGTGCCAGCGCGATCAGCGCCGGCAGGGTCTGGATCAGTAGGATCGAGCGCTTGACCGTGATGCCGCCCCACACGCCGGCCACCGCCACGCAGGCCAGGCCGAACACGGTGAAGGCCGAGCCGATGGCCGGATCCGGATGCACAAAGCCGACCACCAGCGCCGCCACCAGGAAGCCGTTGTAGCAACCCTGGTTGGACATGGCCGGCTGGACGATGTCGGCCTTTTCCTGCGTCAGCCCGAACACGCGGCGGCCGCGCGATTGGAACAGCACCGTTTCCAACAGCACGATGTAGACATGTATCAGCGCCACCAGGCCGGTGACGATCTGCGCCAGTAATTGCATGGATGCTCCTCCTTATGATTGATGGAGCATTATGGCCTGTGGCGGGCGCGGCGGGAAGCCGCCTGCAGAGTTTGGTTGGCGATGCTATAGTTTCCGGCAATTTTGGAGACACTCGATGACCTGGATTATTCTCATCCTGGCCGGCCTGCTGGAAGTGGCGTGGGCGGTCGGACTCAAATACACCGACGGCTTCAGCAAACCGCTGCCGACGGTACTGACGCTGGCCGCCATGGCCGGCAGCGTCGCCATGCTGGGCCTGGCGCTGCGCACGCTGCCGCTGGGAACAGCCTACGCCATCTGGACCGGCATCGGCACCGTCGGCACGGTGATCTTCGGCATCGTCGTGCTCAACGAGCCGGCCAGCGCGCTGCGCGTGGGCTGCATCGCCATGATCATCGGCGGCATCGTCGGTTTGAAGCTGTCGACCGTCTGATCAGAAGCCGGGATTGGCGCGCGTGAGGTAATACCATTCGCTGTTGGCGGCCGCCGCGGCGTCGGGGAACAGGATGCGGCCGGCGAACTCGGCCAGTACCGGCGTGCCGTCGGCGCGCGTGCCGATCAGTTCGCCTTTCCGCACCGGATCGAAGCTGGACCAGGCGCGGCTGAAGCTGTCGCCGGCGTGCTGTTTGTCGTAGACCGCGACCATGCTGAGCGCTTCCATGGCCTCGTCGGCGATCGGCTGCGGTGGTGGCGCATTGATCAGGCCGAGGAAGGCGAGGGTGTTGACGATGGCGCGATAGCCGACCTCGGGCGCTTGCGGATCGGCGTGCTGGCCGCATTCCAGCGTCAGCGCGTAGCCGCCGGTGCTGCGCATGTATTCGGTGGTGCCCATGCCGTAGCGGAGCACGGTTTCCAGCTGGCTGTCGTCGCGCAGGCGGCGCTGCACGCCGGCGCCATAGGTGCGCAGCCAACCGTCGACAAAACGTCGCACGCCGAGCCGGCGCGCCATCGCGCGCTCCTGCTGCTCGTGCTGGAACGGCTCCAGCGGACCATCGTTGTTGCGCGGCCCGACCATGACGAAGGGCTCGCTGGCGGCGTTGAACGAGTGCAGGTCCAGCAGCACCTCATGCTGCGCCAGCAGCGGGCATAGCCAGTTGGCGACGCGGTCTTCAAAGTCTTGCGGATGCGGATTGGGGAACAGGTTGCGGTTCAGGTTGCGTTCGCCGGAGCGTTCGCCCCTGGCGTAGGCCAGCGGATTGGCGACCGGGACGAAGGTGACGCTGCCGTGACGGATCGTCAATTCTCCGCTGTCCAGCTGCTGCATCACGCGCGTGATGGCCTTGGTGCCGCAGGTTTCGTTGCCATGCACGGCGCCGGTGACGATCAGCCGCGTGCCGGGCTGCTGGCCGCTGTACTGGTGGGATTTGAATTGCAGAGCATCGATGGCGGTCATGCGCATTGGTCCGGCTGGTCAAAAACAGAGTGTATCGCAAGCGCCGCCAAGGCGCGGTCCGGGCGGCTTGGCGGCGAGGCCAGATCAGGACTGCGGGTCGTTTTCCACTTGCGGATCGTGCATGAATTCGATGCCGTCGGCATCCTTGAAATTGAGCGTGAAGCTGATCGTGACCGGGGACGTGTTGGCGTCGCTGAAGGTCATTTGCTTGCCGCTGATGCTGACGCTGGCCGCGCTCAACTGATCGTTCCCCAGCGTTTTGATGGTCATGCCGGTGAAGACGATGCCCTGGCCGTCGTCATCGTAGATCTGGTAGTTGATGACCGTGTCCTTTTGCGTCACATAAGGCATCTCCGGGGCGGTGTGTACGTCATATTTGCCTGGAACGGTGCCGGCCTTGACTTTCACCATGACGTTGATGAACGGTGTAGAGGCGTGGATTTTGCTCATGAGTTCGCTTTCTTGGCTTGGTGGGTAGAGAGGTATTGCAGATAGGCGGCATCGCGATACGGCATCGCGTCCAATTGTTTCTTGATGTGACCTACGTGCTCGCTTTGATCCATGCAGGCGTGGGCTTTGACCCACGGCACCAGCAGGTGGAAATCGGAACTGTCGTTGACCAGCGGACGCAGCAGCGTGCGCACGGCGTCGCAATGGCTCGCTGCGGAGGCGTCGGCGCGCAGCGCGGCGAGGTCGGCGTTGAGCAATAGCGCATCGCTGAGCGTCGTGAGTATCAGCTGGTCGGCTGGCACGGCGGCGTGTAGCTGCTGCAATTTATTCAGCGACGGTTGCAGTTCTTTTGCTGCCGCATCAGCTTTTCGCTGCGCGATTAGCACGGCCACCTTGCGCTGCTGCACGATCGCCATCATCGCCTGCAAGTTCAGCCGTTTTGGTTCGAGGGCGCTGAGTTCGGCGAAATATCCCTGCAGTTGATCGAGCCGCGCCAGTGTCTGGGCCGGCGAGTGGGTCTGGGTGTCGGTATCGAGCACGCGCAGTTCGGCGATATACAGGTTGCGCTGCCAGTTGCGGTTGCTTGGATCCTTCTCGACGATGGCTTGCAGCAGCGTTTGCGCTTGCCGGGCATCGTCGTAGGCATCCGCCAGTTGACCGCGCGCCTGTTTCAGATCCGATTGGTGCGACCACGTCGCCGCCAGTTTGTTGACCCACGAGGCTTCCTTGGGATACGTCTCGTGCAGCGCCTGCAGCAGCGTCAGGGCGCGCGCATACAGCGTTTCGGCCTGCGCCAGCTTACCTTGCTGCATCTGGGCGCTGGCCAGCCAGGACAGGCTGTCGGCCAGGTCGGCGGTGATCTGCTTGTCCTTGGGCTTTTGCGCATAGGCGCGGCTCTTCAGATCCACCGACAGCGCAAATTCGCTGGCGGCGTTGGCGATGGCGCCGCGCCGCAGGGCCACGGTGCCCAGGCTGTTGTGGGCGAACGATTGCTCGACCCAGCTGTCGACGTCGGCCGGCGCCGCTGCCGCCAGTTGGTCGCTGTGGTCGCGGTACTCGCGGAAGTAGCGCTCGGCCTGGTCCCATTCTTTCTGGTCGAGGTGGATTTGACCCAGCCAGAAGGCGTTTTCGCCGGCGCTTTTGCGCAGCGCCAGATCCGCAGGATGGGCCAGCAATTGCCGCTGCAAGATGCTGCGGCCGGCCAGCAATGCGCTATTGGCGCCCGCGGGGTCGGCGCGCGCGATCCTGACTTCGGAAATCAGTTGAAGCGACTTGGCGCGTTGCGCCTGCGTGGTATCGCCGTCGTCGCTACGCGTTGGATCGGACAGATATTTCAGCGCGCGGTTGCTGACGCTGTCGAGCAGGTCCAGCTTGCCCAGCGGGCGCAGCTTGTCGGCGAAGTCGCCCAGCATGTAGCCCATCAGCTCCTCGGCCTCGGTGCGATGCTGCTCAGCCGCCTGCTGTGCCGAGCGCGCCATCAGGAACAGGCCGCCGGCCAGCAGCGTCAGGCCGGCCATGACGATGGTGATCGTCAGCCGCAGCCGCTCACTGCGCCGCACGCCTTGCAGCGAGGCGTGGACAAACGCCTGTTCCTGCGGCGTGAAGCTGAAGTCGCTTGTCCTGAGCAGCTGGCGCGCCTGATTCGCCTGGGTGCCGGACGGCAGCAGCATATCGAGCTTGCGGCCGCTGTCTTGCCAGCGTTTGGCTTGCGCGCTGATGCGGCTGCGCACCTGCAAGGCCTGGCGATGTTCCTCGATCCACGCCACCACGCGCGGCCAGCGCCGCAGCAGCGCTTCGTGCGCGATGCCGAACGCCGGCGCACCGCCATGCAGATCACTGACAAACAGGTGGGCATCGACCAGCGCCTGCACCAGCCCGTGATCGGCCTCGTTGCGCAGTGCCGACCACGGCACGCGGCGCGAGGTGACGGTCGATTCGTCCTCGGCCACCAGCACCAGTTGCGACAGCACATGCGGCAGGGCGGCGATCTGCGCGCTGCCCAGCGCCGAGATGACTTGCTCCGCGCGCGCGCCGATCGCGCCTTCCAGCCCGCCCAGCGCGTGGAAGCTGGCGTGGCTCAGCTCTCCATCGGGACTGCGCAGCCGGTACAGCTCTTGCAGACAGTATTGCAGCAGCGGCAGCGTGTCCGGGCCGGCTTTGGCGGCGTCGATCAGCACCTGGTCCAGTGATTCGCCGCTGGCGGCATCGACGGTGTAGCGCAGCTGCGCCACCTGCACCGGATGGCGGATGATCTGGGCGATATCGGCCGCGCCGGGCGGCGCCAGGTCGAAGTGGCCACCGCGCAGCTTCATGCTCATCAGCGCGGGGTAGGCCGTCAGGTGCGGGTAGAAGTCGTTGCGGCAGGCCAGCACTAACAAGATGCAGCCGGAGCGCGCCAGCTGGTCGAGCACGTGGATGAAGACGGCCCGTTCCTGCTCGCCGATATGCGGCAGCCGGAAGATGGCTTCGAAACGGTCGATGAACAACATCAGCCGGATCGCCGGCAACTGCGCTTGCAGCTGGGCGATCAGGCCCGGCAGGTCCTGCGCCAGGCGCTGGGCCAAGGCCACGGCGCTGGTGTTTTCAAACAGCAGACGGTCGTCCAATTCGGCATCGAGCAGCACGCTGGCCAGCGTGTCGAGCAGGCCGGCCTGACCCATGTCGGCGCAGTCCAGTTGCAGATGGCTGGCGATCGCCAGGCCGGACTCGGCCGGCGCGGCGCCCGCTTTCAGGGCCGGGATCAGGCCGGCCTGCACCAGCGAGGTCTTGCCGGCGCCGGACGGCCCCAGCACCAGCACCATCGCGCAGGCCGCCTGCACCTGGCTGACCACCACCTGCACCAGTTGATCGACGCCGAGCTTGCGGCCGAAGAAGATCGCGGCGTGCTGTTCCTCGAACGCTTCCAGGCCGCGGAACGGCGAGGCGTGCAGCCAGCTGCCGTTGCTGACGTCGTCGTCGTAGCTCAGCTCGGCCAGCAGGCGATAGCCGCGCTTGCGGATGGTTTCGATATAGCGCGGTTCGACCGCCGAATCGTCCAGCGCCCGGCGCAGCTGGGTGATGATTTTGTGGATCGCGTTGTCGCTGGGCGAGACGTCGCCCCAGCACGCATCGAGCAAGGTTTCGGCGGAGACCACCACGTGCGGATGTTTGCATAAGTGCAATAAAACATCCATGGCGCGTGGCTCCAGCTGGCGGTTCAGTTCGCCGCAACTGAGTGTATTGGTGGCGGGATCGACCCGCCACTGCCCGAAACGAAAGCTTTTGTGGTTCACGCAGACCTTCTTTGTTCAGAAATAAAGGCTTTGTAATCAATGGCTTGGACTTCGGAAGGTTTTCGGAAGGCCAAACTTGGACTGAATGACTACAGTTGTTTCATATCTACATCTTTTGCAAATACTAACATTAACGCGGGGAAACCACATCCCCCAACTACCGGAGATGTCATGATTGTTTTGACTGGCCTGAAAGCGCCGTTTGAACTGACGCAGCATGCAATTGCTATTAAGCAACAGGGGATCGATTTCGCGATCCGTTATTACAGCCACCAGGCGGGCAAGAGCCTGTCGCTGGCCGAGGCCCGTTCGCTGACCGACGCCAGCATCCAGATCGGCGCGCTGTGGCAGGCCGGCGGCGACCACCTGAACTATTTCAGCCGCGCCCAAGGTTGCGCCGACGGCGCGGCCGCCTATCTGATGGCGCAGCAAGTCATCACACAGCCGTCCGGCTCGGCGATCTACTTTGCGGTGGATTTCAATCCGTCGATGGAGGCCATCGCCGGCCCGGTCAGCGCGTATTTCGATGGCGTCAACCAGGCGTTCCGCGCGGCCGGGCCGGGTGAGCCCAAGTATCAGGTCGGCGTCTACGGCTCCGGCGCCTGCTGCGAGGAGATGTTGCTCAGGGGGCTGGCGGCGCTGAGCTGGCTGTCGCCGTCGCCGGAATACCATGGCTCGCGCGACTATGTCGGCTTCAACCTCAAGCAACTGGCGGCCGCCAGCCTGCCGGTCGATGACGGCAAGCACATCAGCGTCGACCTGACGCGCACCAACGACGGCTATCCGGCAGGCCTGTTCAGGGTGCTGTGATGCAGACGATACAGTTCACCGAAGCCGTCACGCTGAAGACGGTCAAGCCGGCCAAGACGATTTTTCTTAACAATACGGGGCAGGATGTGGTGTTGAAGTTCGTGACGGCGCCGGACATGCTGCTGTCGGCCTACACCATCAGCAATGGCGTCAGCGCGGCGATCGACAGCATCCGGCTCGGCACCGTCGATTATTACTCCGGCCACAGCCACAACTTCGCGATCGCGGCCGGCAGCACGGCGGTGCTGAGCGTGAGCGACAAGGTCCTCAATATGGTGATCTCGCCCTGATTTGTTAAGATGCGGGCATGACTCCATCTTTGCAGGGCCGTAATTCCGGCCTCGACACCTTGCGCGCGCTCGCCATCCTGCTGGTGTTTGCCAACCATTACATGCTGTTTGTCAGCGGCAGTCCGACTTTCGGCTGGTTCAGCGAGATCGGCTGGACCGGTGTCGACCTGTTTTTCGCGCTCAGCGGCTATTTGATCGGCAACCAGATCCTGGGCGGCATCCGCCGCTCGCGTCAGGCCGAGAGCGGCGAGCGCTTTTCGCTGGCACGTTTTTATGCACGCCGCCTGCTGCGCACCTTGCCGAATTTTTATTTCGTGCTGGCGCTGTACGCCTTGTGGCCGGCCTTTCGCGGCACCAGCGTGCTGCCGCCGTTGTGGAAGTTCCTGACTTTTACCCAGAATATCCAGCTGGTGCCGGGGACGGCCTTCTCGCACGCATGGTCGCTGTGTGTCGAGGAGCAGTTTTATTTCCTGTTGCCGGCCGTGGCGCTGGCGATCGCGGCCTGCCGCAAGCCGCTGCTGCTGGCCTGGCTGGCGGTGATCGGCACGCTGCTGGCCGGCATGGCGATCCGCAGCCATCTGTGGACCCAGTATGTCGGGCCGGAGGAGCAGGGCGGTTTTCATTACTACACCTTGATCTATTACTCGTCGCTGTGCCGCTTCGATGAGCTGGTGGCCGGTGTCGCGCTGGCGCTGCTGAAAAACCATCACGCCGGCGCCTGGGCGCGGCTGACCTCGCGCGGCAACTGGGCGCTGGCGGCCGGCGCGGCGCTGCTGGCGCTGACCTGGTCGCTGTTCATCGAAGACCATTACAGCTATCCGATGACGGTGATCGGCTATCCGATGCTGGGCCTGAGTTTTACGCTGTTGTTGATTGCGGCCTTGAGCCCCGGCTCGCTGCTGCAAGGGCTGCGGGTGCCGGGCGCGGCCAGCATCGCGCTGTGGTCGTATGCGATCTATCTGACGCACAAGACGCTGTGCGTGCTGCTGCGCGCGCCGCTCCAGGCGGAGGGCTTGGGCCCGAACAGCTGGCAGGCTATCGTGTTGATGAGCGCAGCCAGCTTGCTGGCCGGCTGGCTGTTGCATCTGCTGGTGGAGACGCCGTTCATGAAATTGCGCGACCGCTATGTGCCGGGAAATTTCGCGCGGCCGCTCGCTCCGGCTGGCGCCGTCGCTTAAGTTGATTGAGTATTCGCATCACTGCCGCCGCCAATTCGGATAGCCCCGCCAGTCAAGCCACTGCGGTGGTGGCCTCACTTTGACCTAACAGCCTCGGCAATTTTGCAACGATTCAATACTATTCAAAAGAATCAAGGCTCTTAGGGCAGGTTATAGTTTGATCTTGTTACCCTTGGCTGCGCCTTCGGTTTGTTCCTGATTTGCCTTGACCGCCGCGTTGAAAAGAGCACCTTCATCCACAAAACGCTGGTTCTGGTAAACGTCGACAATAAATCTGCGTGCCAGCGCACCCTTGCCAGCGTACAGCAAGGCACCGACTACCGTACCGCACTGTTTCTTGACTTGACCATCCTCAAGGCCCGAGGCGTCACCGACTGCACATGCCACCCCTTCGACAGGCGCGCCTGCGGGCGTAAATGCCCACTGGAACTGGGTTACTGGCTGGTTTGGCCTTATGTTCTTGTAAGTCGGCGAACCGTATTTGCTTTCCAAGCTGTCGATGGCGACCTGCTGCAAAGTACTGTCACCCATGTCCAACTCGCGATGCAGGAAAAGGGCTTTCTTGGACATGTGGCCGAAGGTGATTTCGACCAAATCGCGGCAGGCCTGATAAAGCTTTGGAGTACCCTTCACCGGATCGATACAGCCCCGAATCTTCGCCAACGAGGCAGGCACACCGGGTCGAGCGTTCCACGAAGCCCATTCGACGATGATCATATTGGGGTCGTGTGCCTTAATGGCTGCACGAACTTCGTCTACTGACATGCCTAGCTTGATACCTACTACGTCAGGGGCCTTAGATTGCGCATACGAAAGGTTTGAAAAAGCCATGGCCAAGAAAGCCCCAGTCGTTGATAAGACGGAAAATCCACTCTTCACGGCAGCTCCTTTTGGTTGCTATAAAAGATTTATTATATTGTAACTAACCGCCGTCCATCCAAAATTTATTAGCTTCGTCGCGTTAGCCATTAGCACCTCGAGACTACTCGGTTGATACCGCAAAACCACGTCGTTTTCGCGGAGCAGGGGAGCGGGGCGGGCACCCCCCATGTGCATATGCCTGGAGGGGAGCGAGTTTCCCTTAGTTCAGCTCAATCACGTCGAACGGCGACTGCATCGAACCCAGGAAGATCATGACGCTGCGCGCACGCTCGGCCATGTCCTCGTGGCGGGTGGCGGCGATTGCGGCGCGCAGGCCGGGTACCACTTCGGTGATATGCGGACTGTCGTAGGCGGCCACCAGCAGCGCCGCCAGTTCGCTGGCGCGGCCGCGATTGTTGCGCATGCGTTCCTCCAGCATCGCCAGCAACGCGCGCTGCATGCGCGGCGTCGGGTTGGTGATGTAGCCGAACACCAGCGGCGTGTTGCCGATCGCCTCGCACAGGCGGCTCTCGATCTGGTCCGGCTTGACGTCGGAAGCGATGTCGAAATAGGCGCCATTCCAGCGCGTCCGTTCGTACGGATGGCCGGGCGGGAAGGAGTCGGCCGTCTCAAAGCCGAGAACGTGGCTCAAGTAACGCAGCCATTTGAGGATAGTGGGCATCATGCCGGCATTTTATCCTGAGTCGGGACGCTCTACCGGGCCGGGTGTAAAATCGCCCAACATCGACAACGTGCCCGGAGCCTCTTATGCTCGACCGCTTTGCTTTGCTAATCGTCGGGATTGTTTGCGCGGTGCTGGCGTCAGTCAGTTGGCGCTACGCAGGCGCATGGGCGCTGGACGCCTTCGCGATTGCCGCGCTGGTGGCATATGCCATTGGGAACTTCCGGCAGCGGCGTAAATTGCGCGTCGAAGGAATTGAACGTGCGAGGATCGATGGCCTCAAACGCTTGATGCGCGGCTTGCTCGCCGTGCGTGACAATCGCAAGGAAATCCCTCCCTCGCCGTAGCGTAGAAATAAGGCAGCCGCCGGGCAGCATATCTGTCCGGCGGCTGTTGCTACTGTTAAGCGTGGGCTTCCTCGCCCAGCTTGCCGGCGCGGAAATCTTCAACGGCGGCGAAGATCTCGGCCTGCGTGTTCATCACGAACGGGCCGTACTGCGCGATCGGCTCGTTCAGCGGCTGGCCGGCCACCAGGATCAGACGGCTGTCTTGCGCCGCATGCACCGTGACGCCGTCGGCGCCTGCGGTGTTTGCCAGGATCGCCATCCGACCCGACGCCACCGCCTTGTCGCCGACATTCACCTCACCGCGATAGGTGAAGATGAAAGCGTTGTGACCTTCCGGCAGCGCCTGGCTGAAGCTGGCGCCGGCCGGCAGATGGATGTCGAGATAAATCGGCTCCGTCACCTCACGCTGCACCGCGCCGGCCACGCCGTGGCTGCTGCCGGCGATGACTTTCACCGCCACGCCGTCGGCCGTGGTAAAGGCCGGCACGTCGGCGCCATTGAAATCGCGATACCACGGCGCCTGCATCTTGTCCTTGGCCGGCAGGTTCAGCCACAGCTGGAAGCCTTCCATCACGCCTGCTTCCTGCTCCGGCATTTCCGAGTGGATCACGCCGCGCCCCGCAGTCATCCATTGCACGCCGCCGTTGGTCAGCAAGCCTTCGTTGCCGGCGCTGTCCTTGTGACGCATGCGGCCTTCCAGCATATAGGTCACGGTTTCAAAGCCTCGGTGCGGATGGCTGGGGAAGCCGGCGATGTAGTCGTTGGCCTGGTCGCTGCCGAAATTATCCAGCATCAAAAACGGATCCAGGCGGCGCTGCAAGGGCTGGGTCAGGACGCGATTGATCTTGACGCCTGCGCCGTCCATCACGGCCTGGCCGCTGATCACGCGCTCTACGCTTCGAGGGGTGTTTACTTGATCGGTCATGACTTTGCTCCTTGGTTTGTTGTTTGCGTTACACCAGTACTGCGTTGATCTCTGCTTCCGCCGCCGCCTGCGCCTTGGCCACCGCTTCAGGACCCATGCCCAGGCCTTCGGCGAAGATGTATTGCACATCGCTCAGACCTACGAAGTTCAGGAACATCTTGATGTGGGCCAGTTGCGTGTCGGTCGGCGCATCGCGATGCAGGCCGCCACGCGACAGCGCCACATACACTTTTTTGCCGGTCAGCAGGCCTACCGGGCCGGTCGGACCGTACTTGAAGGTCACGCCGGCGCGGGCAATCGCGTCGAACCAGCTTTTCAATTGCGCGGTGATGCCGAAGTTGTAGGTCGGCGCACCGATGACGATCACGTCGGCAGCTTGCACCTGGGCGATCAGCGCATCGTCCAGCGCCACGCGGGCCGCCTGAGCTTCGGTACGCTGGTCGGCCGGCGTGAACAGCGCTTGCAGGGTCGGCTCGTCGATCACCGGATGCGGATCGGTTGCCAGGTCGCGGCGCAGCAGCGTTGCGGCCGGATTGGCGGCCCGGACCTTGGCGACGATGGCGTCGGCCAGGCGGGTGGATTCGGAACCGGTGCTGCGGGCGCTGGAGTTGATTTGCAAGATGTTCATGGTGTTGCTCCTGTTGTCTGGTTTGTGTTGCGATGGAGTTACTTTAATCGTTTCATATTCGTTCCGGAAGCCGTTAAAATGGATAACATTAATCCATTGATGGAACAATTGAGGAGTAAATGCGTGGAAATCGACCCTGGAGACCTGCTGTTATTCGCCCGCATCGTTGAATGCGGCAGCTTCAGCCTGGCGGCGCAGCGGGTGCAACTGCCGAAATCGACGGTATCGCGCCGGATTTCGCTGCTGGAGGCGCATCTGGGCGAGCGCCTGCTCCAGCGCACCACGCGCAAGCTGGTGCTGACCGAATTCGGCGCCAGTCTGCTGGAACATGCGCGCCGCGTGGCCGACGAAACCGAGCAGGCCGGCGCGCTGGCGCAGCACCGGCAGGGCGCGCCCAGCGGCCTGTTGCGGATCTCGATGCCGGCCGACTTCGCCAACGTGGCGATGGGCGCGATGATGACGCGCTTCATGCACCAGTACCCGGCCATCGCGCTGGAACTGGACTTGTCGCCGCGCCGGGTCGACCTGGTGGCGGAAAATTTCGACCTGGCCATCCGCATGGGCAACCTGCCGGACGACGCCTCGCTGGCCGCGCGCCGGGTCACGCTGAGCAAGATCGCCCTGTACGCGTCGCCGCTCTACACCTCGCTGCGCGGCCTGCCCGAACACCCCGACGACTTGTTCAAGCACGACCTGCTCAGCCTGCCGCCACGGGTGAACGGGCTGATACGCTGGAAGCTCTTGCGCGGCAAGACGGAATGGGAGCGCGAATTGCCGGTGCGGCTGCTGGCCAACTCGCCGGAACTGCTGGTGCGCATGGCGGCCACGGGCGTGGGCATCGCCGCCTCGACCGAGCTGATCGCGCGCGAGCATGTGCAGACGGGGGCGTTGGTGAGGGTGCTGCCGGAGTGGTCGTTCCCGATCGTGACCGGGTGGGCGGTCTTCCCCGGCCGCCGGCTGATGCCGGCCAAGACCAGGGTGTTCCTCGACATGCTGGAGGCTGCCTTCGAGGAAGGCCGGCCGGTCGGCGTGTAGGGCTTACTGCTTCAGTTGGGCCATCGGCTGGCCCAGCTGGACGGCGCCGGCCGGTTGCCACGCCGGATTGAAGCTCAGCACATCCTTCGGGAACAGCATGACGACGGTCGAACCGAGCAGGAAGCGGCCCAGTTCCTCGCCTTTTTTCAGCACGATGTTCTGGTCGTCGTACTGCCATTCGCACACATGCGGCATGCGCGGCGGATTGACCACGCCGTGCCACACGGTGGCCATGCTGCCGACGATGGTGGCGCCGACCAGGGTCATCACGAACGGGCCGTTGGCGGTGTCGAACACGCACACCACCCGCTCGTTGCGGGCGAACAGGCCGGGAATGCCGCGCGCGGCGGCCGGGCTGACCGAGAACAGCTCGCCCGGCACGTAGATCATGCGGGTCAGCTTGCCGTCGCAAGGCATGTGGATGCGGTGGTAGTCGCGCGGGCTCAGGTACAGATTGGCGAAGCTGCCGTTCCGGAACTTGGCGGCCAGCTCGGCGTCGCCGCCGACCAGCGCGGTGGTGCTGAAATTGTGGCCCTTGGCCTGGAAGATCTGGTCATCCTTGATGTCGCCGAACTGGCTGATGCGGCCGTCGATCGGGCAGATGAAGTCGGCGTCGGCGATCGGGCGGGCGTCGGGACGCAGCGCGCGCGTGAAGAATTCGTTGAAGCTGGCGTAATGGGAAATGTCCGGATCAAGCGCCTCGTCCATATTGACGTTGTACTTGCCGACGAACCAGCGTATCAGCCAGGTGGTCTTGCTGCCGCCCTTGGCGCCGGCCACGCGGCCGGCAAAATTGGTCAACGCTCCCTTGGGAAGCAGGTAGTGTGGCAGGACGGCAAGGCGAGACACGATAGGGTATCCATACAATAAACGATCGCGCATTATAGCGCCGGGGTTTAGGAATTCGTACTAAACAATCCGAGCGTCTTGTTAAATGCTGAACATTTTGAATAAATCAAGGCATAATGCAGGCTCGCCACTTGTCCGACCACTTGCCCTTAAGAATCATGCCTGCCCGCCAATTTCGCCTGACGCAGATCGCTGCCGCCGTCCTGTCCATTTACTTCGCCGCCGGCGCCGTCCACGCCGAGGCCGAGGCGCCGGAAGCCCCCGCTAAACAGCTTAAGCAGGCCAAGCCGGCCGAAGCGGCGCCGATGCAGAAGGTGGAGATCAAGGGCGCCGCCGCCAGCTATGACGCGCGCCGCGATGATACCGCTAGCAAGACCGTCGTCACCAGCGAGGAAATCCAGAAATACGGCGACACCTCGGTCAACGACGTGCTCAAGCGCGTGCCCGGCATCACCGTCAGCGGCGCGGCCGGCCGCAGCGGCGGCGAGATCCGCATGCGCGGCCTGGGCAACGGCTACACCCAGATCCTGATCAACGGCGAGCGCGCCCCGGCCGGCTTCGCCATCGACAGCCTGTCGCCCGACGTCATCGAGCGCATCGAGGTGCTGCGCGCCGCCAGCGCCGAGTTCAGCACGCAGTCGATCGCCGGCACCATCAACATCGTGCTGAAGAAGGCGCTCAAGGCGGCCCAGCGCGAAGTCAAGTTCAGCGAAGGCAAGGGCAGCAAGTTCAGCTCGCCGTCCGTCAGCCTGCAGATGTCGGACAAGCTCGGCAGCACGTCCTACTCGTTCGGCGGCAACGCCTGGCGTTATATGTACAACCGCGTGACGCCGTCGTTCGATACCGGGACCGACGCCGCCGGCGTCCCCAACCTGGACCGCGCCGCCACCTGGCACGACCAGGGCCGCGCAGACGGCATGAATTTGTCGCCGCGCATCAACTGGACCTTGGACAACGGCGACACGCTGACCTCACAAACCTTCATCAACCTGAACCAGTTCGTCAGCAACAGCCACAGCCGCACCAAGACCACGGTGGGCAAAGGCCCGGACTACGACCGCGTCGACAGCACCTTCAGCAGCCACAACGGCTTCGGCCGCAGCGACCTGAACTGGGTGCACAAGCTGGGTGAGGGCGCCAAGCTCGACCTGAAGGTCGCTGTCAGCGACAACCGCAACACCGCCGATTCCCTGCAGTTCGGCGGCAACAACGGCCTGCCGGCGACGCTGGCGCGCACCGTCATCTCGACCAGCAGCGAGCAGGGCTTCAGCACCCAGGGCAAGTATTCGCGGCCGCTGACCTTAGCCGCGGCGCCGGTCGACGGCAAGGGCGAGGCGCCGACCGAGCACGCCTTGGCGATGGGCTGGGACGCCGGCATCACCCAGCGCGACGACCACCGCAGCCAGCGCGAAGCGGCGCTGCCGGGCGGCCTCCCGCCGGACAACAGCGACGAGGGTTTCTCGGCCAAGGTCACGCGGCTGGCGCTGTACGGCCAGGACGAGTGGAACCTGACGCCGCAATGGTCGCTCTACACCGGTCTGCGCTGGGAAGGCCTGGACACCCGCAGCGACGGCAACACCTTTGACGCGGTACAGCAGCGCTCCAGCGTGTTCAGCCCGCTGATGCAGACGCTGTTCAAGTTCCCCAACAAGAAGGACCAGCTGCGCGTGGCGCTGACCCGCACCTACAAGGCGCCGTCCACCTCCAGCCTGATTCCGCGCAAGTTCACCTCGACCAACAACAGCCCGACCGAACCGGACCGCCGCGGCAATCCGCACCTCAAGCCGGAACTGGCGCTGGGCCTGGACGCCTCGTTCGAACATTACTGGGGCGAGGGCGGTCTGCTGAGCGCCAGCGCCTCGATGCGCCGCATCGACAACTACACCCACCAGGGCCTGCTGTACGAAGACCAGCGCTGGGTCTCGACCTCGATCAACGACGGCCGCGCCGAAACCCGCGGCATCGAGCTGGAAGCCAAGTTCCCGGTGCGCGCGCTGATCGAGCACGCGCCGGCGCTGGACCTGCGCGCCAGCGTCAGCCGCAACTGGTCGCGCGTGGAAAGCGTGCCCGGCCCCGACAACCGCCTCGATCAGCAGACTCCACTCAGCGCCACCCTGGGCGTCGACTACAAGAGCCCGAACGGCATGCTCAGCACCGGCGGCAGCTTCAGCTTCCGCAACGGCGGCCTGGCCCGTTTGAGCGGCACCCAGGGCGGCTACACCAGCGTGCGGCGCGACCTGGACGTGTACGCGTTGTGGAAAATCGACACCCAGAACAATCTGCGCGTCGCCGTGTCCAACCTGCTGGCGCAGGACTACACGACGGAAAGCCTGTACAGCGACGCCAGCGGCACGCAGAACCGGCTGACGGTGGCCAGCGGCGAAACCCAGTTGCGCGTCACCATCGAAAAGCGGTTTTGACGGCGTGATTCCGAGGTGCAGTGATTCCAAGATGATATGATGCTGCAGTGTACTTATTGCAGCGGGCCTCCCCTGAAAAAGCCTAAAGTTACCGAGATGCTCCAGCCCGACGACGACAGCCTGCGTCTGGCGCTGGCCGAGGTGCGCGATTTGCAGCGCACCGTGGTCGTGCTGCGCTCGGAGTTGGAGCTGTCCCACAACGAGCGCCAGCACGCGGTGCAGGACGCCTTGTCGTTCGCCCACAGCGAGATCAGCCAACTGCGCGACACCGTCGCCGCCCTGCGCACCAGCCTGGAAAAGCTGACGCAGGAAAAAATCGACGCGCTGCAACAGGCCAACACCGTCCGCCACGCCGAAATCGCCCAGCTGCACGACACCATCCGCGCGCTGCGCGACACGCTGGAGGCGCGCGCATGAGAGATCCCGTGTCGACCTCGAAGCCTGCGATCCGCAGCGTGCCGGCCAAGCCGGTCGTCAAGGGCGAGGCCGCCTCGGCGCAGGCAGTGGCCGGCGCCCAGCGCAAGCGGCTGCGCCAGGTCGAGCTGCTGCTGGAGGTGTCGCGCCGCATGGCCGCCTACGATACGCTGGACGAAATCCTGACCGCGCTGATCGACGTCACCACCGAGGAACTCGATGCCGAGCGCGGCACGCTGTTCCTCAACGACGCCGAGACCGGCGAACTGTTCTCGCGCGTCGCGCAGGGCAATATCCAGCGCGAGATCCGCTTCCTCAACCACACCGGCATCGCCGGCCACGTGTTCACCACCGGCGAGGCGGTCAGCATCGCCGACGCCTACGCCGACCCGCGCTTCAACCGTTCCATCGACGAGCAGACCGGCTTCGTCACCCGCAACATCCTGTGCGTGCCGATCAAGACCTTCAAGGGCGAGATCATCGGCGTGTCGCAGACGCTCAACAAGCGCCGCGGCAAGTTCACCCGCGCCGACCTGCAATTGCTGGAGGCGCTGACCACGCAAGGCACGCTGGCGCTGCAAAGCGCGCGCTTCCTCGAAAGCATGAAGAAGATCCGGCGCCAGGAGATGGAATTCATCGACGTGGTGTCCGAGGTCACGGCCGACATCAAGCTCGGCTCGCTGCTGCAAAAAGTGATGGGCGAGGCCACGCGCCTGCTCAACGCCGAGCGCTCGACCTTGTTCCTCAACGACGAGAAAACCGGCGAGCTGTGGTCGGAAGTGGGGCAGGGCCTGGAGTCGCTGCAAATCCGCCTGCCCAACACGGCCGGCATCGCCGGCGCCGTGTTCACGTCCGGCAAAACCATCAACATCCCGTACGCCTACGCCGACCTGCGCTTCAATCCGGCGTTCGACAAGCGCACCGGCTACTTCACCCGCTCGATTTTGTGCGTGCCGATCGTCAACAAGGCCGGCAAGATCATCGGCGTGACGCAGGTGCTCAACAAGCGCGGCGGCCCGTTCACCCACGAGGACGAATCGCGGCTGCGCGCCTTCACCGCGCAAATCTCGATCGCGCTGGAAAACGCCAAGCTGTTCGCCGACGTCCAGCAGATCAAGAACTACAACGAGGCCATGCTGGAGTCGATGTCGAACGGCGTGATCACGCTGGACGGCCAGGAGCGCATCGTCACCTGCAACGCCGCCGGCCTGCGCATCCTGCGCACCGCGGCGGACGGCATCGTCGGCCGTTCGGCGGCCGATTTCTTCGGCGCCGCCAACAGCTGGGTGCTGGACAAGCTGCGCCAGGTGGAGGAGAACCAGTCGGCCGAGCACCTGATGGACGCCGAACTGGTGCTCGACGACGCCACGCTGTCGGTCAATTTCAGCGTGCAGCCGCTGCTGTCGATGGAGAAGAAGCGCATCGGCTGGATGCTGATGCTCGAAGACATCTCCAGCGAGAAGCGGCTGCGCTCGACCATGTCGCGCTACATGGACCCCGGCATCGCCGACCAGATGGTGGCCAACGGCGCCGAAATGCTGGGCGGTAAAAACGTGCACGCCACGGTGCTGTTCTCGGACATCCGCAGCTTCACCACCATCACCGAGCAGCTGGGCGCGCAGGGCACGGTCACCTTGCTCAACGAATACTTCACGATGATGGTCGACTGCATCCAGCGCGAAGAGGGCATGCTCGACAAGTTCATCGGCGACGCCATCATGGCCGCCTTCGGCATCCCGGTCGGCCACGACGACGACGCCGACCGCGCGCTGCGCACCGCCATCGCCATGATGAACGAGCTGGGCGCCTGGAACCAGCTGCGCGCGCGCGAGGGCAAGCCGCCGGTGGAGATCGGCATCGGCCTCAACACCGACCAGGTCGTGTCCGGCAACATCGGCTCCAAGAAGCGCATGGACTACACCATCATCGGCGACGGCGTGAACCTGGCGGCGCGGCTGGAATCGGCGTGCAAGCAGTACGGCGCGCGCATCCTCATCAGCGAGTTCACCTACCGCGCGCTGCGCGGCACCTACCGCCTGCGCGAAGTCGACATCGTGGTGGTCAAGGGCAAGACCCAGCCGGTCTCGATCTACGAGGTGATGGACTTCCACAGCGAGGACAGCTATCCGAACCTGGCCGAGGCCATGGGCCTGTTCCGCAACGGCCTGCAAAGCTACCGCAAGCGCCACTGGGCCGCCGCCGGCAGGCTGTTCGACGAGGTGCTGGCGCTCAATCCGCACGACAAGGTGGCCGCGCTGTACATCGAGCGCTGCGGCCTGATGGCGGCCACACCGCCGCCCGACGACTGGGACGGCACTTTTGTCATGGAATCGAAGTGAAGATCCCCCGCAGCACGCTGGAACAATGGCAGGTCTTGCAGGCGATCGTGGAATGCGGCGGTTATGCGCAGGCGGCCGAGGCGCTGCACCGCAGCCAGTCCTCGGTCAGCTACATGGTGGCCAAATTGCAGGAGCAACTGGGCGTGGAGCTGCTGGAAATCGACGGCCGCCGCGCGCGCCTGACCAGGAACGGCGAGGCCCTGCTGGCCAAGGCGCGCGAGCTGCTGGGCGCCGCCTTCCAGCTGGAGCAGCTGGCCGCCAGCCTGGCCGAAGGCTGGGAGCCGCAGGTCGGCATCGCGGTCGACAGCCTGTTCCCGGTCGAACTGCTGGTGCAGGTGCTGCGCGATTTCGAGCCGTGGGCCAAGCACACCCGCGTCAACCTGGAGGAGACCATCCTGTCCGGTTCCGAGGATGCGCTGGTGGAGCAGCGGGTCGATATCGCCATCGCCAGCCGCGTCCCGCCCGGCTTCCTGGGCGATGCGCTGATGGATATCGAATTCGTCGCCGTGGCCCATCCCTGCCACCCGCTGCATGCGCTGGGCCGCGAGCTGGAAGTGGACGACCTGAGCCGCAACCTGCACATCGTGGTGCGCGATTCCGGCACGCTGAATCCGCGCGACCATGGCTGGCTCAACAGCAATCAGCGCTGGAGCGTCACCAGTCCGCACACGCGGCTGGAGATGATCTGCAACGGCCTCGGTTTCGGCTGGCTGGCCGAGCACAAGATCCAGACCCAGCTGGAGCAGGGCTTGCTCAAGCCGCTGCCGCTGCGGGTGGGGCAGCGCCGCAAGCTGTCGCTGTCGCTGATCGTCGCCAACCCGGAAGTGGCCGGCCCCGCGACCTGCCGCCTGGCCAACCTGATCCGCAAGGTCGTCAAGGACGGCATCGAGCACCGCCCCCTGTGCGAATGAACGGTAATTGAGAATTGTTCGCATCCGCGATGAAACTTTTAGTATAATCGGCGTCCTCTTTTGATGCCGAAGCCAATGTCCACCGCCCACCATCCAGCTCACCGACCGTCGCGCAGCCTGCGCCGGATCATCCGTCCCGGCGTGCTGTGGCTGCACCGCTGGCTGGGACTGACGCTGGGCCTGGTGCTGGTGCTGGCCGGCCTGAGCGGCAGCCTGCTGGTGTTCCAGCACGAGCTCGACGCCGAATTGAATCCCCGGCTGGTCCACAACGCCGTGCCCTGCGTCGCGCCGCTGGATGTGGCCAGCGCGGTCGCCAGCTTGCAGCGCGTGTGGCCGCAGGCCAAGGTCAGCTCGGTGTACCTGCCCAGCCATGCCGGCGCCAGCTACGGCCTGTATTTCAAGTCGCCGGGCGTGGCCGACAACGAGGCCATGCTGGACTCGTGCAGCGGCGCCTTGCTGGGCAGCCGCAATCGCGAAGAAGTCGGTTTCGACGCGCCGCATCTGGTGCCGACCCTGCTGCGCTGGCACAACAGCCTGCTGCAAGGCAAACCCGGCCGCGCCGCGCTGGGCTGGCTGGCGCTGGCCTGGGTGGCGCTGTTGATCGCCGGCCTGCTGCTGGCCTGGCCGACCCCGAATTCCACGCCGGGCTGGCAGCGGGCTTTGCGGGTCAATCTGCGCCAGAACGCCTACCGCGGCCATTTCGACCTGCACCGCTCGGCCGGCCTGCTGGCGATCGTGCTGATGCTGGTGGTCGCCGTCACCGGCTTTTATAACGGCTTGCCGGAGCTGGGCCGCGCGCTGGTGGGACAGGTGGCGGCGGTCGGCGCCGAGCACCGCAACATCGCCATGCCGTCCGTGCAAAAAGGCGAGACCACGATTTCCTGGAACGACGCCAAAGCCATCGCCGAGCAGCACCTGAGCGACGGCGCCGTGCTGCTGGCGCTGCAACGCCAGCCGGACCGCGGCCTGTACCAGGTGCGCCTGCGCCGCGCCGACGACTGGCAGCGCACCGGCACCTTGCGCCTGCTGATCGATATCCGCAGCGGCGCCGTGATTGAAACGGTTAATCCGCTGGCCGGCACTGGCGGCGACCGCTTGCTGGCTTCTTTATTTCCGCTGCATTCAGGCCAATTCGGCGGTGCGATAGGCCGCTGGCTTATGGTGATTGCCGGTTTGTTGCCGGCCTTATTCTTTATAACGGGACTCTCCACCTGGGTATTGCGGTATCGCCGTAAAAGCGTCTGATACGCGCTTCATTTGAACAACAGTGGTGGAAATTATTCGTTTTTATCGCTATATTGGTATTTGTCACATATATCTCTGGAGAATCAGCGCAAAGTTATGGTAAATTGCGCTAATCAATTCTCACACATTGTCACCAGTGGTTTTTTTTAGTATCTAACCCGCCGATAAGAAGGAAATAAGATGACGACTTACCAGGAATACAAAGCAAAGATCGCCGAACTGGAAAACCTGGCCGAAAGCGCCCGCAAGAATGAAATCGCGCAGGCCAAAGAGAAAGTCACGGCTATCATGCGTGAATACGGCCTGACCGTGGCGGATCTGGGCGGCGTAGCCAAGGTGAAGACGGTCAAGACCCGCGCACCGGTGCCAACCAAGTACCGTGACGACGCAACCGGCCAGACCTGGACCGGCCGTGGCCGCGCGCCAAAATGGCTGGAAGGCAAGGACAAAGAGCAGTATCTGATTAAGTAAGCTTAGTCGGCAAGCTCGCTGCAAGGCCGGGGTGTGCGGGTTTATATTTCTTATAAACCCCGGCTCCGGCTTTTCTCTTTTGGGACGCGATCCATGATGCGCCGTGCCGCAGTATTATTCTCCGCTTTAATTTCCCTCTTTACTCCCGCCACGCAGGCCGCCGACAGCTTATTAAGCCCGGACCGCGTCTGGACCGGCGACGGCCCCGCGCATGACGATTGGTCGGTGCTTATCGTGCAGGGCAAGATCGCCGCCGTCGGCCCCGGCGATAAAATGAATGTCCCCGCCGGCGCCGAGCGTATCCGCCTGCCCGGCGCCACGCTGATCCCGGGATTAATGGATCTGCATTCCCATGTGTTGCTGCATCCGTATAACGAAACCTCGTGGGACGACCAGGTCTTAAAGGAGTCGGTGGAATACCGCACCTTGCTGGCGGCACGCCACGCCGCCGCCACATTACAAGCCGGCTTTACCACGCTGCGCGATCTGGGGACCGAAGGCGCTTTGTATGCCGATGTCGCGATTAAAAAAGCGATAGAAGACGGGGTTATTCCCGGTCCGCGTTTATTCATCGCCACCCGCGCGATTGTCGCCACCGGCACTTATGGTCCGTCGCCGCGCAGCTATCGCGCCGACGTCGACCTGCCCAAGGGCGCGCAGGAAGCCAGCGGCGTCGACGAGGTCACGCGCGCGGTGCGCGAGCAGGGCGCGCGCGGCGCCGACTGGATCAAGGTCTACGCCGACTATCGCACCGGCGCCGACGGCGGCGCCCACGCCACCTTCTCGCAGGCCGAACTGAATGCGCTGGTGGCCGCCGCCCACGAATCGGGCCGCAAGGTTTCCGCGCATGCAAGCACCGACGAAGGCATGCGCCGCGCCGTGCTGGCCGGCGTCGACAGCATCGAGCATGGCTACGGCGGCAGTGAGACCACCTTCCGCCTGATGGCCGAGCGCCGCGTCGCCTATTTCCCGACTTTGACGGCGCCCGAGGCGACCAGCGAATACTTCCAGAAATACCAGCGCGGCGGGCCGCCGACGCCGTCCATGCAGGCCGCCGCGCGCGCCTTCCAGCTGGCGCGCAAGCTGGGCGTCGTCATCGGCAACGGCAGCGACGTCGGCGTGTTCGCCCACGGCGACAACGCGCGCGAGCTGGAGTGGATGGTCAGGCTGGGCATGACGCCGACCGAGGCGCTGCAAGCGGCCACCGTGGTCAACGCGTCGGTGCTGGACCGCGGCGCCTCGCTGGGCCGGATCCGCGTCGGCTACCTGGCCGACTTGGTGGCGGTGCGGGGCGACCCGACCCGGGATATCGCCGCGCTGCGCAGCGTTGCTTTTGTGATGAAAGACGGCCTGGTTTTCCGCCGGCCTTAAGGAAGCCGTAAGGTTAGTGCTGTCTGTCTAAACCGAGCACAGCCATTTCATGCGATGATAGCGGAATGGCATCAATTCCTCTTTTTCCGCTTAATACCATCCTGTTCCCGGACGGTCATTTGCCGTTGCAGGTGTTTGAAGTGCGCTACCTGGACCTGGTCAAGCGCTGCATCGCCCGCGGCGAAGAATTCGGCGTCGTGCCGCTGCTCGAAGGCAGCGAAACCCGCGTGCCCGACAAACATGAAACGCTGTCCTCCGCCGGCACCATGGCACGCATCCTCGACTGGACCGCGCCGCTGCCGGGCCTGCTGCAAATCTCCTGCATCGGCACCACGCGGTTCCAGATCAAATCCGCCGAGCAGCTCAAGCATGGCTTGTGGATGGCCGAGGTAGAGGAGGTGGCCGAAGACATGGTGGTGCCGGTTCCCAGCGAGCAGCAGGACGTCGCCAACGCGCTGGGCTCCCTGATACGCTCCTTGCAGAAGAAGCAGATCTCCACCGCCAACATGCCGCTGGCGCCGCCGTACCGGCTCGACGAAGCCGGCTGGGTGGCGAACCGCTGGTGCGAGCTGCTGCGGCTGGACGTGGAAGAGAAGCAGCGCCTGCTGCTGCAGGAAAATCCGGTGCTGCGCCTGGAGCTGATCCAGGACGTGCTGAGCGAGAACGGCTTGCTCGACTGAACATGGCCCCATCGCCGGGCGCCGCGCTGGCTCTGTGCCCCGGCAGGCGCCGCTGCTACACTGGCCCCATCATCCACGCCACCCGCCCAGCCATGTACCTGCAACCCGCTTTTGCCGAAGACCGCCTGGAAGTCCGCCATGGACTGATGCACGCCTATCCGCTGGCCACGCTGATCGTGGTCGATGCCGACGGCGTCAGCGCCGACCTGATCCCCTTCCTGCTGTATGCCGACGAGGGCGGCAGCGGCCTGGGCGTGCTGCGCGCCCACGTGGCGCGCGCCAATCCGCTGTGGCGCAAGCTGGAGGCGGGGGCGCAATGCCTGGTGGTGTTCCAGGGGCCGGAGGCCTACATCAGCCCGAGCTGGTATGAAACCAAGCGCACCACGCACAAGGTGGTGCCGACCTGGAACTACGCGATGGTGCAGGCGCGCGGCGTGGGCCGGGTGGTGGACGATGCGTTCTGGCTGCGCCGCCTGCTCGACCATCTGACCAACAAGCACGAAAGCGGCCTGCCGCAGCCGTGGGAGGTGGACGACGCGCCTATCGATTTCATGGCCGCGACGATGAAAGCCATCATCGGCATCGAGATCCCGATCGACAGCCTGGTAGGCAAATGGAAGGTCAGCCAGAACCGCAGCGCCGCCGATCAACGCGGCGTGGCGGCGGGCTTGCAGGATGGCGCGATGGCCGAGTTGGTGACGGAGCGCTTCAAGCCCGAATAACCGGCCGGCTAGTCGGGCTAGCCGGCGTGCGCCTCGCTGGCGTCGTCCAGCGCGTGCACGCGCATCGACCACATCACGCCGGCCACCAGCAGCAGCATGGCGGCGATCTCCAGCCCGCGCGGCAGCTGCTGCTTGTAGATGCAGCCATACATCAGCGCGAACAGGGTCTCGAACAGGATCAACTGGCCGGACAAGGTCAGCGGCACCTTGCGGCTGGCGATATTCCACAGGTGGTTGCCGATCACCGACGCGCCCAACGCCAGCAGCGCATTGACGATCCAGAACAGCGTCCAATCGCGGCCGCTGGCCACGGCGCCGGCGCCGGTCACGTCGGCATGGAACAGCGCCAGCCCGGCCAGCGCAATGGCCAGCGCGATCAAGCCGCTCGACAGGCCGTACAGGGCCGACCACTCGCCGCTGCTGAAATGCGGATTGCGCTTCAGGTAGCGCGCATTGTCCACCGAATACCAGGTCCAGCACAGCAGCGCGCCGGCCGCGCACAGCACGCCGAGGATCTTGTCGGCCAGCGGCGCGCCGTTGCCCGCGTCGTGGGTGAAGACGTCGATGTTGATGCAGACGATGCCGGCCGCCACCAGCAGCAGCGGCAGCATCAACTGCTTGAGCGGCACCGAGCCGTGGTCCTTCTGGCCGACCAGCGTGACGGAAATCGGCAGCACGCCGATGATCAGCGAAGTGGCCGCCACGCCGGCGAACTTGACGCCCAGCGCAAGCAGCATGTAGTAGACGATGTTGCCGGCCAGCGCGTGCTTGACCATCGCGACCACGTCGCAGCGGTCGAGGCGGCGCAGCAGCGCGGGCAGGCGGCGCGCCATCAGGGCGCCGGCGATCAGGCCGTAGGCGATGTAGCGCCCGCAAGCCATTTCCAGCGGCGTGAACGCCGTCAGCAATTCCGGCACGATGAACACCATGCCCCACATGGCGCCCGCCAGCAAACCGCACATCACGCCATGCCACATCGTCGAATTCCTCAGTAGATTGTGCACAGCCACCACACGGCGGCCAGCGCGGACAGGTTCAGCGCCACGCTGCACCAGTAGGCGATCTGGAACGAGGTCTTGACCGTCTTGTGGCGCAGCCAGCGTTGCGCCAGCAGGCCGCCGGGCCAGCCGCAGGCCAGGCCCCACAACAGCAGCGTGCTTTCGGGCGTGCGCTGGCGGCCCTTGATGGCGGCCGATTTGTCGGCCGCGTAGGCGATGAAGCAGATGATGCTGGCGACGCCGTACACCGCCGCCAGCCATAGCAGCGCAAGCTGCGAGGGCAGGGCGTCCGGCGTCACCGGGTTCAGAAGTAGCTCAGGCCGAGGGCGGCCTTGACTTCGTCGGCGGTGCGCGCCGCCACTTCGCGCGCGTGCAGCGTGCCTTCCTTCAGCATCTGCATGATGTAGCCCTTGTCCTGCGCCAGCGCTTCGCGGCGCGCGCGGATCGGCGCCAGCATCTCCTGCAGCACCACTTCCAGGCGCTTCTTGACGATCGAGTCGCCCAGGCCGCCGCGCACGTAATGTGCCTTCATTTCCGCCAGCTTGTCCTGCTCGGGATCGAAGGCGTCCAGGTAGATGAAGGCGACGTTGCCCTCCAGGTGGCCCGGGTCTTCCACGCGCAGGTGCAGCGGATCGGTATAAACCTTTTTCACGGCGGCGGTGATCTCGGCCGCGGTGGCGCCCAGGTTGATCGTGTTGCCCAGCGATTTGCTCATCTTGGCCTTGCCGTCGGTGCCCGGCAGGCGGCCGATTTCCGGCACCAGCGCCTTGCACTCGACCAGGATGTCCTGGTTGACCAGGCGGTTGAAGCGGCGCACGATCTCGTTGGTCTGCTCGATCATCGGGATCTGGTCCTCGCCGACCGGCACCAGGGATGCCTTGAACGCCGAGATGTCGGCCGCCTGCGAGGCCGGGTAGGTCAGGAAGCCGGCCGGGATGTCGCGCTCGAAACCGCGCAGCGCGATCTCGGTCTTGACGGTCGGGTTGCGCTCCAGGCGCGCCACGGTCACCAGGTTCAGGTAGTAGAAGGTCAGCTCGGCCAGTTCCGGGATCTGCGACTGGATCAGGATGGTCGACTTGGCCGGGTCGATGCCGACCGCCAGATAGTCCAGCGCCACTTCGACCACGTTGCGGTGCACCTTGTTGGTGTCGTCCATATTGTCGGTCAGCGCCTGGGCGTCGGCCAGCATGATGAACTGCTTGTACTCGTGCTGATAGGCGACGCGGTTGCGCAGGCTGCCGACGAAGTGGCCGAGGTGCAGCGGGCCGGTCGGGCGGTCACCGGTCAGGATCACGGTGGGACCTTTGGACGCGGCCGGCGCGCTGGCGATTACTTCGGACTGTTCGGTCAAGCTCATCAGGGGTTCCTTTACGTTGCCCCGTTCTGGCGCGACGAATATAAAAAACGCCACCAGATAAAGGGCGGCGTTGATAAAAATATCACATCACTATGGGTAGACAGTGGCCGCGCGCTAGGAGCGGCGCCAAATCAGGCAGGCGTGAGGTGTAGTAAAAAATTTCATGCGCGTATGGTTGCAGCTCAGCGCCGGTCTGTCAAGGTGTGAGGCGCCGCAAGGCCCGGCGCGGGATTGGGAACTAGATTGAGTGCTCGCGGCCTAAGCCCAAGGAGATTAAAATGCCTGATAACTTCGATTCGGTCGCATTTATGGATACTCTGATTGAAGGCGGCATGCCAGAGAAGCGGGCCAAGGCGCTGGCCTCGGCCATGTTTCAGCTTGTCGACAGCCATCTGGTGACCAAGAACTACCTCGACATGCGCCTGGCGCAGCTCAAGTCGGAGTTGATACAGTGGATGGTCGGTGTGGTCGTCGTGCAAACCGGCCTGACCGCCGTGCTCTTCAAGCTCATGCATTAATCTAAACGATAAGGTAGTATTGCCGATCTTGAGCAATACCCCTTACCGGAGCCGATATGCGTGACCTTGCAGTTGCAGTGCTTTCCACCCTGATGGTCTCCGCCGCAACGGCGCAAACGCCCACGCCGCCGATGGCGCCCGACATCCCCGCCAAGTTCGACACCGCCGTCCCCAACGCCGACTACGTCAAGCGCGAGGTCATGATCCCGATGCGCGACGGCGTCAAGCTGCACACCGTGATCGTCATCCCCAAGGGCGCCGTCCACGCGCCGATGGTGCTCAGCCGCACCCCGTACAACGCCAGCGGCCGCGCCCAGCGCAACGTCAGCCCCAGCGTGCTGGCCACCGTCGGCCAGGGCGACGAAGTGATGATGGAGAACGGCTACATCCGCGTGTTCCAGGACGTGCGCGGCAAATACGGCTCCGAAGGCGAGTACGTGATGACCCGCCCGGTCAAGGGTGCGCTCAACGGCACCCGCACCGACCACTCCACCGACGCCTGGGACACCATCGACTGGCTGGTCAAGAACACCCCAGAAAGCAACGGCAACGTCGGCATGATAGGCTCGTCCTACGAAGGCTTCACCGTGCTGATGGCGCTGGTCGACCCACATCCGGCGCTCAAGGTCGCGGTGCCGATGAGCCCCATGGTCGACGGCTGGCGCGGCGACGACTGGTTCCACAACGGCGCCTTCCGCCTGCCCAACCTGAGCTATATCGCCGGCCAGACCGCCGCCAAAGGCAGCGGCAAGACCTTGGCCACCGGCGTCTACGACGACTACGAAGGCGCGCTGCGCGGCGGCTCGACCGCCGACTACGCCAAACAGTTCGGCCTGGACCAGCTCAACTTCACCCGCAAGCTGTTCGAGCATCCGGCCTACGACGGCTACTGGCAGCAGCAGGCGCTGGACAAGATCCTGGCCAAGCGCCAGATGAAGGTGCCGACCATGACCGTGGTCGGCTACTGGGACCAGGAAGACATCTACGGCGCCTACGCCTTCTACTCGGCGGTGGAGCCGCAGGACAGCGCCAACAACAAGAACTTCCTGGTGGTGGGGCCGTGGCGCCACAGCGGCGTCAATTACGAGGGTTCCAGCCTGGGCGCGTTCAAGTTCACCGGCGACACCGCGCTGGAATTCCGCCGCGACGTGATGCAACCCTTCCTCGACCAATACCTGAAGGACGGCGCGCCCGCCGCTGATACGCCGCCGGTGCTGTTCTACCAGACCGGCGTCAATCGCTGGCAGCGTTTGGCGCGCTGGCCGCTGGCCTGCGAGGCCGGTTGCCCGGCGCCGCTCAAGCCGATCTACCTGAAGCCGGACTTCAAGCTGGACTTCAAGCCGGACACCGAGGCGCCGAAAGACGGCGCCGCCTACGACGAATACGTGTCCGACCCGGCCAAGCCGGTGCCGTTCGTGCCGCGCCCGGTGCACATGAACGATGCGAATGTCTGGCGTCCATGGCTGGTGAGCGACCAGCGCGGCGTCTCCGACCGCACCGATGTGCTGAGCTATGTCACCGAGCCGCTCAAGGCGCGCCTGCAGATCGCCGGCGCCGCCATGGTCAACCTGTACGCCTCGACCAGCGGCACCGACACCGACTGGGTGGTCAAGCTGATCGACGTCTACCCGGACGAAGTGCCGTCGCAGCCGGAGCTGGGCGGCTACCAGTTGGGCATCGCGATGGACATCTTCCGCGGCCGCTACCGCAACAGCCTGGAGCACCCGTCGCCGATCACGCCGGGCGCGGTGGAGAAATACCGCTTCGCGCTGCCCAACGCCAACCACGTGTTCCTGCCGGGCCACCGGGTGATGGTGCAGATCCAGTCCAGCTGGTTCCCGCTGTACGACCGCAATCCGCAGACCTACGTGCCGAACATCTTCTACGCCAAGCCGGCCGACTACAAGAAGGCGACGCTGCGCGTGTACCACGCCGGCGCCGAGAGCAGCGCGCTGGAGCTGCCGGTGGTGGAGGGTAAATAAGCTAAACGGAATAAACCGTTTAGCCTAGCGGGGACGGACGCTGTCGGTCAGCACGTCCGAGTGGAAGTAGCGGCGGTAGCCGTCCATCACCTGGTTCGACCTGCCTATCTTTTCCAGCATGTCGACCAGCACCCGCTGGTCTTCCGGCTTGAGCGCGCGCGACACATAGGCGCCGCTTTCATGCCACGGCAATTCCGGTATGGTTTCCATGCGCAGCTTTTCCTGCATGCCGTTGACGCGCTGGTCGCGCTGGATCGCGCCGGCCATCAGCGTCGGCCCCATGATGGTGACGTCGGCCGAGCCGGCGTTGAGCAGGCGCGCCACCGCCACCACGTCGACCTCGACGAACAGGCGGCCTTGTTTGGCCAGTTCGTTGATCAACGCCGTATATTGCTCGCCGTAGTCGAAGCCGCGCACCACCGCCACCCGCAGCTCGCGCCGTTCCAGCAAGTTCTTCGCGCTGGTGATGGGCGCCCGCTGGCCGGCCACGGAAATCAGCATGGCGCGGTGGCTGATCATCGGCACGAAGGCGCCGAGCAGATCGCGCGACGGCGTGCGCGAGGCCGGCAGCAGCAGGTCCGCCTTGCCGTCCTTGTACATCGCCACCTGGCGCGCGCGCGGCACCAGCGTGAAGACGAAGTTGCAGCCGTTCTTCGCGCCCATGCTGCGCAACAGGTCGGGATAGATGCCGCCGATGTGCGTGCCCTCGACCTGGACGCTGGCGCCGCTGGCCGACACCGGCACCGCGATATCGCGCGAGCACTCGGCGGCGGCGCCGGCCTGCATCACGCCAGCCGCCAGCAGCGTGGCGATACCGCGCCAGCTCATGGTTTGGCGGCCTGCATGTGGTGCTGGCGGAAGTAGCGCTGCGCCACCAGGATGGCCAGCGCCTGCATCACCGCGCACAGGTAGAAGGTGCTGCCGATGCGCCAGTCGTTGGCGGGCAGGTGGCCAACTTCGGCCAGGATGGCGGTGCCCAGCAGCGGCATGAAGATCACCCCCAAGCTGCTGATCGATTGCAAAGAGCCCATCAATTCCCCCTGTTCGTTGGGCGGCGTGGATTTCGAGATGATGCCCTGCAGCGCGGGACCGACGGCGAACGACAGCACGTTGCAGATGATGAGCACATACATCATCCAGCCCTGCGTGGCCAGGCCGTAAAACAGGTAGGCGAGGCCGCCCGAGCACATCCCCAGCAGCGACAGGCGCACTTCGCCGAAGCGCTTGATCAGGATGCCCAGCAGGCCGGCCTGCACCACCGCCGCCATCAGGCCGACGCAGAACATCGCCGCGCCGTTCTGCCCCGGCGTCCAGTCGAAGCGGAAGCTGGTGTACAGCACCCACGTCGTTTGCAGCATCATCTGCGCGCAGGTGACCAGCGCGAAGGTCACCACCAGGCCGCGGATGTCGGTGCGGCGCGCTAGCTTGAACAGGGCCGTCAGCGGATTGATCTTGGCCAGGCTGAATGGCGAGCGGCGCGTCGCAGGCAGCGATTCCGGCACCACGAAATAGCCGTAGACGAAATTGGCGGCCGACAGCGCGCCCGCCACGTAGAACGGCAGGTGCAGATTGACGTTGCCCAGCAGGCCGCCCAGCATGGGGCCGCAGATGAAGCCCAGGCCGAACGCCGCGCCGACCTTGCCGAAGCTCTTGGCGCGGTTCTCCGGCGTCGACACGTCGGACGCGTAGGCCGAGGCCACCGACATGCTGGCCGACGACATGCCGCCCACCACGCGGCCGATGAACAGGCAGGCCAGGTTGGGCGCCCACGCCGTCGACAGGAAGTTGATGCACATGCCGGCCATCGAATACAGCAGCACCGGCCGGCGGCCGATGCGGTCGCTGACGGCGCCCAGCATCGGCATGAAGATGAACTGCATCAGGCCGAACACCGCGCTCATGATGCCGAACCAGTGGGTCTGGTTTTCGCGCGAGCCGGCGAACTCGCCGATCAGCATCGGCAACACCGGCACGATCAGGCCGATGCCCAGCATATCGATGAACACGCAGATCAGGATGAAGTTCAGGTTGCCCGCCGGCGCGGCGGCCGGCATGACGGTGGTGGCGGTATCGGGCGGGGTCATGTGGTCTGCAGGCGAGAGGTCACGGCGCGGCAGGGCTGGCGGCCCATTCGGCGATGAAGCTGTCGCGGAAGGCGGTCAGCTCGTTGAGGCGGTTTTGCGCCAGGCGGCGGCCGGCGGCCGTTTGCATTTTGCCGGGCAGGGTGGCCAGCTTGGTGTCGATATGGTCCAGCGCATAGGCTTTTTCATCGAGCTCGCGGTGCAGCGCCATCGGATCGTCGGCATGCGCCAGCGCGGTGCCCATGCGGCCGGCCGTGTAGAACAGCCGCGCCAGTCCCACCGCGCCGAGCGCGTCGAGGCGGTCGGCATCCTGGACGATCTTGGCCTCGATGGTCTCGGCGCGGATGGCGGCGGAAAAACTGTGGCTCTCGATCGCATGCGCGACGGCGGCCAGCTTGTTGGGCGGGAAATCGAGTTCGGCCAGCTGGCGGCTGGCCAGCAGCGCCGCCTTGCGCGAGGCCAGGTGGCGTTCGGGATCGTTCTTGGGCAGGTTGACCAGATCGTGCAGATAGCAGCCCGCCAGCACGACCAGCGCATCGGCCTCGGGGTAATCGTCCAGCAGCAGGGTGGCGTTGCGCCAGACCCGGTGCAGGTGGTTGGTATCGTGTGCTCCATCGACTCCGGCGGCGGCACTGGCCAGGCGAACCAGGCGCGGGTGCCAGCTGTTCAGCAAGCTGTTCATCAGTCTCCCGTGATGTCTGAGGCGATTATTTTTTCAAATCATACAGCCTGATTCAGCCCTTGTGCAGGGTAACTGGGCGGCGATTAAAAATTGTTTGCTTGCCAAGTACAATGAAATTGTGCAAAATGCAACCATATTTGATAATAACAGGCATGATGATGCGTAACTTCCCGGCGCTTGCACTGATATTACTGGCCTTGGCCTGCGGCCATGCGCTGGCGCTGGACGACACGCCGACCGTGGCGCCCCATTTCCAGCTGAAGGGGGAAGATTTCCGGCCGTCCGTTGCGCGTCCGAATCCCGTCATCGGTCTGCCATTGCCGGCCAGGCGCACTGCGGCGGAGGCCGAACCGGCCAGGCCGGAGCCCCAGGCGCCGAATCCGCGCGCCGTCGCCACCACCGTGCTGCGCGCCTTGCCCGCCCCGGCCTCCCAGCTGGTGGAAAAACCAAGATGGAAGTTGCGCTAAGTTGATTTGTTTCTCAGATGCATTTATTTGCTGCGTCTTTACTTGACTTGAGGTAACATTGCTGCCAGTCACTTTAGCAATGAAGGAAACCCCATGTCTGGTAATGTAAGCGAACTGCACGCAACGACCCCCGCCGGCGAGTATTTGGCCTTCACGCTGGGCCAGGAAGAGTACGGCATTGATATCCAAAAAGTAGCCGAGATCCGCAGCTACGAAACCCCGACCCGCATCGCCAACGCGCCCGATTTCGTCAAGGGCGTGGTCAATCTGCGCGGCCTGATCGTGCCGATCGTCGACATGCGCATCAAGTTCAACCTGGGCACGCCGACGTACGACCAGTTCACCGTCGTCATCATCCTCAACATCGGCCACCGCGTGGTCGGCATGGTGGTGGACCGCGTCTCCGACGTCACCACGCTGATGCCGGAACAAGTCAAGCCGGCGCCGGAAATCGGCTCGGCCATCAACACCGACCACATCGTCGGCCTGGGCACGCTCGACGAGCGCATGCTGATCCTGGTCGATATCGACAAGCTGATGTCCAGCGCCGACATGGGCCTGGTCGAAAACACCGCGCTGGCGGCGTGATGACGATGCTGGCCAATATCAGCATCGGCAAGCGCCTGGCACTTGGCTTCAGCATCATCCTGGCGTTTGCGATGCTGATCACCGCGATCAGCGTCTGGCGCCTGCAGGGCGTGGCCACGGCCACGCGCGAGATGATGCAGGTGCCGCTGGCCAAGGAGCGCATGATCTCCGACTGGTCGAGCAAGATTGATAGCGCTATCCGCCGCACCACCGCCATCGCCCGCAGCAGCGACCCGTCGCTGGGCGCCTTCTTCGCCGAAGAATCGAAAGCCTCGTCGGCCATCTCGGCGGAATACCAAAAGAAAGTGGAAACCCTGATCGTCGACGCCGACGAGAAGGAACTGTTCGGCCGCATCGGCGAGCAGCGCAAGATCTACCTGTCGTCGCGCGACCAGGTGGCCAAGCTGAAAGGCGCCGGCGAACTGGAAGAGGCCGAGAAGGTCTTCGCCAACGTGTTCCGTCCGGGCGCCACCAGCTACCAGGCGCTGATGCAGGAACTGCTGAAGATGCAGCGCGCGAAAATCGACGCCACCGCCGTCCACATCGACGAAGTGGCGGCCAGCAGCCGCAACCTGCTGTATGTGCTGGCGGTGCTGGTGCTGGCCTTCGGCGCCGTCAGCGCGTGGCTGCTGACCACCGGCATCACCGGCCCGCTGCAAGTGGCGGTGACGGCCGCGCGGCGCGTCGCCGGCGGCGACCTGACCGGCCATATCGACGACAGCGCCCGCGATGAAACCGGCCAGCTGCTGTCCGCGCTGAAGGAGATGAACGCCAGCCTGCTGGGCATCGTCACCGAGGTACGCAGCGGCACCGACCATATCACCACCTCGTCGAGCGAGATCGCGGCGGGCAACCAGGATCTGTCGCGCCGCACCGAGCAGCAGGCCGGCGCGCTGGAGGAAACCGCATCGTCGATGGAAGAGCTGACATCGACCGTCAAGCACAACGCCGACAACGCGCGCCAGGCCAACCAGCTGGCGGCATCGGCCGCGCAGGTGGCAGTCAAGGGCGGCATGGTGGTGTCGCAGGTGGTGGAGACGATGGATTCGATCAACCAGTCGTCGCGCAAGATCGTCGACATCATCGCCGTCATCGACGGCATCGCGTTCCAGACCAATATCCTGGCGCTGAACGCCGCCGTGGAAGCGGCGCGCGCCGGCGAGCAGGGACGCGGCTTCGCCGTCGTGGCGACGGAAGTGCGCAACCTGGCGCAGCGCTCGGCGTCGGCGGCCAAGGAGATCAAGGCGCTGATCGGCGATTCGGTCGAGAAGGTCAACCAGGGCAGCAAGCTGGTGGCCGATGCCGGCTTGACGATGGATGAAATTGTCGGCAGCGTGCATCGCGTCAGCGACATCATCACCGAGATCACGGCGGCCAGCACCGAGCAGAGCGCCGGCATCAATGAGGTGTATCAGGCCATCGGCGCGATGGACGGCGTGACGCAGCAGAACGCCGCGCTGGTCGAACAGGCCGCCGCCGCGGCGGAATCGATGCAGCAGCAGGCAGCGGCGCTGGCGCAGGCGGTCAGCGTGTTCAAGGTGGATGGTGTGGCGTCGTCCTCGCGTGCGCGCGGCACGGCTCCGCGCGCGGCAGCATCACGCCCGGCGCTGCGTCTGACCAGCCGCGCTTAAGCGTCGGCTTAAACGTTGGCTTAAGCGTCGGCTTAAGCGTCGGTACTGTCGCCGGGCGATCTGTCGATCGCCTGCTGCGACAAGCGGTCCGCGTCGCCGTTGCGGTGACGCGGCACCCACCGCAGGCTCACGGCGCCCAGCGGCGCCATCAAGTCCGTCACGCGCCGGCGATGTTCTTCCAAGCCCTTGGCGCCACGGCCGGCGGCCACCGCCTGCGCACTCAGGTTCACATCGTTGACCACCACCTGGCTGTCGCCATGCACCACCAACCCGGTCGCACCGAGGCGCACGGCCGCTTCCAGCAAGGCCGTCAGCGCCAGGTATTCCGCCTCGCCGCTGTTGCCATGGCCGGCGCGGCGGCTGATTTCCACCCGTTCGCCATCCGGGCCGCACAGCAGCGCACCAATGCCTATCTGCCCCGGATTCGGATGCGCCGAACCGTCGAACCATCCGCGCCAGCCATCGGCGGCCGGCAGCATGCGCGCCGCGCGCTGTTCCAGTTGCCGCGCCTTCTCCGCCAACTTTGCCGAGCGCAGTTCCCGGTCGCGCAGGCGCAAGGCGCTGCGCTCGGCCAGCAGCAGCGCCAAACCCTGCACGCCCGCCACCTGCGTCAGCACCTGATGCAAGGCCTGCGCCTCGCTCACCGCCGAACGCGCCGCCAGACGACGAGCGGCCACGCGCTCGCCCTTGTAGGCGGCCGTGGCCAGTACCTCGAAATCAGTTTCGTTCATCAGTCGCGACGTGGATTGTCGGGATGGCGGTCGACGCGGTTGGGTACACCATCGCCGTCGCGGTCGTGGTCATAGCGGTTCGGGACGCCGTCATGGTCCTTGTCGCCGCGGCCCTGGCCGTAATTGCGGTTGTCGTGGCGGTCGTAGCGATTTGGGATGCCGTCGTGATCGCGATCGCCGTTCGGACCGCGATCCCAGCGGGCTTCCTCGCGCAGCCAGCGGCCATCGCGTTGCACCCAGCGTGGTTGGGCATAAACGTAGCCCGGGCGCTCGGCGACCCAGCTGCCGCTAATCCATTCATGGCGGTGGCCGCGCCAGTCCCAGTAACCCGGCGCCCAGACGTAGCCGTAGCGCGGTGGCGGCATCCGTTCATAGCGCGGCGGCGGCGGGGCGACGGTCACATAGTCAACCTGCACCGGGGCCGGGCCGACGGCCACCCAGCCGCCCGGATCCAGGCGCCAGTTGCCGCCGTCGCGTATCCATTCGGCGCGGCGATACTGCGCGCCGTTGCGTTCCTGTTCCCAGCGGCCGGCCAGCCATACGTGGCGATAGCCGTCCCAGTTCCAATAGCCCGGCGCCCAGACGTAGCCGTGGCGCGGCGCCGGCAGGCTTTCAAAACGTGGAGGCGGCGGTGCGTTGCCGATCACGACGCTGACGCCGACTTGCGCGGACGCGATGGCTGGAGCGAATGCTGCGGCGCTCAGCGCGAGCATGGCGGCAGCGTAAATGGTGTGCGAGCGTTTGATCATGATGTGTTCTCCGTTTGCGCGTTTTCGTGCAACGCTTGAACGAACTATAGCAAGCAGCGTCAGGGAAGGCTCCCGATGATGCAACTTTTTACATCTGACACAAAGCTGTGGGGGTGTGTGCGGTGGCGCACAGAGAGGACTACGGAGGAAGTGGAGCGAGACTGCTAAAGGCTTCGCCTGTTACGCGGCGTTTCGGTGGCGCGTACAGGCGAAGGGATGACGGGCCTTCAAATTTTGCTCGCTGCGGTGGTGTCGGCGGCCAGCACGGATTTGCTCTCGTCGATCAGCGATTGTTTTTTCTGTTCGGCGGTCAGGCGCTTGGCGCTGACGACGATCACTTGCATGTCCTTGGCGGCTGGTGCGGTGTAGCTGGCTTGAACCGGCGTTGGGGCTGCGGTGGTTTCGTCGAGTACGTAGTTGGCGGCGCAGGCCAGGCCCAGGGTCACGACAAACAGGGCTTCGAAGTTTTTCAGGACGTTCATTTTGCTTCCTTTCGGTGGTTAAAAGTGTGTTTCGATGTGCTCACTTTATGCAAAGGCCTGTCCAGCCGCCACGGGATTGCGACGAGCCGCGCTTTTTGCGTCCCGAAATGCAGATAGGCGCGATGAGGTGTTGGCTTTTCGGCCACGGAAGGCGTGTTTTCGCCGCCCCTCCGCTAAGGCTGGGCAGATACCGTCCACCAGCGCGAGGGGCATATGCCGCGATTCATCACCACCATCCTGCAAGCCTGGGCCGAGCGCCGCCGCGCACGGCGCCGGCAGGCCAACCTGCGCGCCGGAGCCAGCGGCCGCCCGTCGATGCGGCTGGTGCCGCCGGCCCGTGCCGGACGCCAGCCGGCGGCCACCGGGACGCAGGTGCTCGGGCGCCGGCGCGCCATGTGGATCGCCGTGGTCGGCGTGTGCGTGGTGGCGGGCGGCGGCGCGCTGATCGCCGGCCATGCGCGCCACCTGGCCGCCGCGACGGTCAGTACCCCGCAGGCCGTCAACAGCGTGCGCGCCGCGTATGCCTATCAATCCGTGCTGCCCGGCGCAGCATTCACCGTGCCGGCGCTGGCGGGACTGAGCACCAGCATCCAACCCGGCGGCGCTTTGCTGGTGGCGTCCGGCATGCAGGCCGCGCCGGCGGTGCGCGTGGACCTGTGCAGCCAGATGCGCAGCCCCACCGACCCGCGCCTGCTGCCGCTGCGGCTGGGCTACCGTTTCGACGACGTCAAGCGCTGGGTCAAGCGCAATGAAGAATCGAACGTCCAGATCTCGCTGCGCAACGTGCTGCTGGTGGCCGACAATGGCGCCGGCGCTGGCGCGATCCCGGAAATCCAGATCGAAGGCACGGCCCGCGCGGACTTTACCGATCCGCTGAGCGAGCCGCTGCAACTGAGCTGGCGCAGCGCGCAGGCCGGCGCGCGCTGGATCAGCGACGCCAGTTTCGGCCAGGTCGAGCAGGGCGCCAGCGGCCAGGTCGCGCTGCGCCAGCAGGGATGGCTGTTGTGGGGCGCCGCCTCGGCGCTGCGCATCGAACGGCGCGCCAACGCCATGTGTCCGCAAGCGGGAGAACTGGTGGTCCAGATGTATCGCCTGGCGCAGCAGGACGCAGCCGCCGCCGGTACGCCGGCCAGCGCGCTGGTGGTTGCCTTCCCGGCGCGCGGCAGGGCGGTGAGCACCAATCTCGCGGCCGGCGCGTATCAAGTGCCGGCCGCCGCGCCGATGGCATTGGAGGACCAATCGCTGTTCAACGCGCTGCAAGACCAGGGCTTGCTGCGCCTGAGCGCCGCCGGCGCGATCGAACTGGCGCCGCGCGACCTGCCGCAATGGCAGGCCGCAGGCACCGCCGAACGCGTCGCCGAATTGGACAACTGGAAGCAGGTCAAGCCCGGCGCCGCCACGCACAAACTGTTCAAGCGCTTGTACTACCAGGCCGACGGCGCCTACGTCCGCCAGCAGATCGACATCTACAACAGCGAACGCCGGCTGCTGGCCTGGCGCGTCAAAGCGCCGACCGGCATGGTGCTGGACTGGAGCGCCAGCGCCGGCAGCGACCCCGCATCCGGCAGCGCGCCGACAATGGTGGCCACCACCAGCCAGATGCCGGTCGCCGCCTCGCGCCTGTTCGCATCGCTGCCGCAGGGATGGCAGCCGTGGACCCGCGTGGCCCGCTGGCCGCAAGCAGTTGAAGGGCAGGGTGCGCGTCCTGTGGTGCGGCTCAACCTCGCATTGCCGCGCGCCGCCGCCGGCGGCGAAGTGATGCAGCTGCTGCTGGCCGGCCGCGTCACCGGCGCCGTCGGCGCCAGCGCGCAACTGGCGCCCGCCTGCACCGGCCGCGCCTGCGCCAGCAGCGCGGATGTGCAGCAGGTCACGCTGACGCTGCAAGCGGGCGCGCACAACGTGCAGCTGACGGCGCAACCGCTGGACTTCAGCGCGCCGGAAGATCAAAAATACCGCCACCTGCGCGTCGCCGGCGGCCGTCTGGTATGGCAGGCGCTGTCGCCTGTCGCCGGTGACACCGCTCCCGGCCTGCCACGGCCAGCCGCGCCGTCGCCGGTGCAGCTGGAAGACCGCAACGGCACGTTGCTGTGGGCCGATGGCGTGCCGACGCAGTCCGCCATCGACGCCGGCCTCGCGCCGCTGCTGGGCGTGAGCGGCGACCATGCCAACAGCGTGGCCGGCATGCTGGCCCGCCTGCCGGTATCGGCCGCCACGGTCTCGCGCGCATCCGGCGCGGCGGTCGGCGCGCGCCTCACGCTGGACCTGCCCTTGCAGGCCTTGAGCCAGCGCGTGCTGGACTGCGTCGGCATGCATCGCGGCCGCTGGGACGGCAAGGCCTGCGTCGGCGGCCAGGCAGCGGCGGAAGGCCGCCATGCCGGCCTGGTGATCCTGGATACCGAAACCGGCGACGTACTGGCCGCAGCCGGCGCCGGCGCGGGCGCGGTCAGCGCCGCCAACTGGGCCGAGGTGCGCGACTTCGACCGCACCAGCCCCGCACGCAGCCCCCTGCGCCTGCCGGCCTTGCAGCACGACGGCGGCGCGCACCAGAGCCCCGGCTCGACGTTCAAGGTGATCAGCGCGCTGGGCCTGGAGCTGGCCGCGCAGAACGATCCGCAGATCGATGCGCTGTTGGGCGGCATGCCGCTGCCCGCCATCAACCGGCTGGCGCAGCAGCGCGGCTTTGGCTTCCAGACCGACGCCGCCAGTTATCCGCTCAATCCGCGCCTGGCCCACATCACCAACTACCACGAGCAAAGCCTGGACCGCCGCGCGCAGGAAGGCCGCCTGGGACTGGCGCAGGCGCTGACCTACAGCCTCAATACCTGGTTCGCCTGGTCCAGCGAATTGAGCGACCATAGCCTGTTCGGCCGCGCCGAAGGCGGCGCCCCCGACTTGCAGGCGCTGGACGCCGACGCGCTCGATGCGGTGCGTCCCATCGTCGCCGCTGCGCACCGGCTGGGCTTCGAGCAAACGCTGCGCCTGGACGGCGGCCTGCTGCCGGCCGATTTCAACTGGCGCAGCTGGGATGCGCTGCAGGCGACGCCGGCGCATATCGACCCGATCCACACGCGGCACGAGCTGCGCCAGATGGCGATCGGCTTGCGCATGCAGGTCACGCCACTGCAAATGGCGCTGGCTGCGGCGGCGGTCGGGCAGGGCAAGGTGGTGGCGCCGCGTATGCTGCTCACCTTGGGCAGCGCCGACAGCGTCGTGCCGGAGATGAAGCCGGTCGGCATCCGCCTCGACCGCATCCGCGCCGGCATGAAAGGCGTGGTCGACGTCGGCACCGGCGCCGGCGCGTTCGGCGGCGCCGCGCTGGCCGGCGTGCGGCCCGGCCTGTACGGCAAGACCGGCACCGCGCCTACCGGCGACGACACCGCCACCGTCTGGTTCACCGGCTGGCTGGAAGCGGGCAGCCTGCCGGGCCAGACGCACCGGCTGGCGATGGCGGCCTTTGTCAGCCATTCCAACGCCACCGGCGGCGAGCATGCGGCGCCGGTGCTGGCGGCGGTGCTGTCCACGCTGGCGGCCCAGAACCGCGAACAGAAGGGGAAATAGGCTTGTAAACGGGATAATGAAATCGCCGCTTTTGTGGCATGATTTCGAGGCGTCCGCCATAGCGCGCTCATTTTCGTTTTTCTCTTATTGACAGGACTGTATGCGCTTGCCAGGAACCCGGTATCAGGAGCACGGCTGGGAACAAGTGCGCAAGCTGTTGGGACACTGCTCGTTGCAGGCGTTCCGCCGGCTTGAGATGCACCAGCTGCTCGACCCCGGGCAGCACGCAACGCTGCTCGACAGCTATACCGATGCGGTGGCCGCAGCCCTGCGCGCGGGCGCCCGTTCCGCGCGCGCCGAGGCCGAAGGCAACAGCTACGGCGACAGCGTCTACGAACTGTCGCTTAGCCTGATGTTCGAATTGCAGGCGCAGCCGGCCTTCTGGCTGGCGTTTGCCGCCGCCGTCGCCGCCGAACATGGGCGCAGCGGCGCCTTCTGGCTCGACGCCGCCGCCGAAGGCGTGATGCGCAAAAAGGTCAACGATATGTACGCCGGCCTGCGCGACAAGGTCGATGCCGACAACTACATCGTCACCACGGGCCGCGACTGCTCGCCCAACAAAATCTACACCTATCGCATGCTCGATACCGCCTACCGCGAGATCGCCGGCCTGTTCGCGGACTGGCGGCAGCACGCGGCGCAGGTGAGCGACATCCTGGGGCGTCCGCTGGACGGCAGCCCGATCGAGGTGCGGCAGATGAAGTCCATCGGCGGCTGCAAGGCCGAGTGGATCATCCGCTGGAGCGAGTCGCAGGAGCGCTACGCCGGCTCGCCGGGACCGCTGCACACCAAATCCAAGCGCTTCGCCAGCCTGAAAAACAGCCCGGAGAAGATCGCGGCGATGCTGGCGGAAATCGGCGATTATGAAGAACTGTCGGCCAATATGGACCGCGCCGACTACTGGCAGGGCGACGCCGGCGAGGCGGCGCTGTGGCTGGAAGACTACTGGCGCGTGCTCGGCGAGTCCGAACAGAACGAGGCGCCGGGAGAGGATCGCATCCTGCCCGAGCCTGAGGCGGACGACGACTCCAGCCTTGCGGACGACGCGGCGGAAGAGCGTGACGACGACGGCGCCGGGCCGCCGGATGAATTCAAGGCGCACGACCTGGCGGCCGAACAGGCGCTGGCCGGCACGCTTTCCCTGCCCCCCCGCTATCTGGAATTGGCGCGGGCGGCGCAGGAAGCCGGCAGCTGGGCGTTGCGCATCCTGAGCGACGAGTCGCTGCCGATCCGCCTCGCCGTGTACCAGAAACTGCTGGGCGCCGCCGACGACACCTATCCGGACGCCTGGCTGGACCCGGCCACCGGCGAGCTGCCGACCTTGCAGCAGTTGGCGGCGCTGGACCAGATTTCGATGCCGACGCTGCGCAAGCGCCGCAACGAAGCGATCGACAAGCTGTATGCGGTCAACGCCGCGCCGGCGAAATGAAGGAGAACGAGTTGAAATCAGCACAAGATGAGCAAGACGCACGGCTGCGCGAGCGCGCGTTGCTGGCGCGCGCCGTGCCGGGCGACCGCCTGATGCTGGCCGACGCCACGCTGCTGGCGGCGCTGGACGGCAGCCGGGCACTGACGCCGAACGAGCGCCAGGCGCTGTCGGCGTCGCCGCTGACGCTGCGGCGCTTCCGCCAGTTGTCGCTGGAGCGGCATGCGCAGGCGCAGACGCAGACGCAGCTTGCCGCCAACGACCCGGTATGGGCCGGCAGCAGCGGCATGCTGCGCGCGGCCGCCAGTGCAACGATGCTGGAATCGCTGGCCACCGACGACAACTGCTGGACGCTGCACTTCCTGCCGGCAGGAGAGGGTGATGGCGAAGGCTGGCAGGTGATCCTGAGCCTGTCGGCGGAAGCGCCGTTCGCCGCGCGCCTGCTGCGCGAACGCGTGATGGTGCGCGTGATCGACGGCGGCGGGGCGATCGTCTTGCAGGGCCGCCTGGACGCGGACGGCGAATACGAATGCAGCTGGCCTTTCGCCACCGCGCCGGCGCACCACTTCCAGATATACGGCGCAGGTTTTGCCGTCGAACCGGTAGCGCCTTAGACCATGGGCATATTTTCCCGACGCAGCAAGCCAGCCGTCGATAGCGACGGCCTGGGAGTCGACCTGATCGCGCTGAGGCTCGATGCGGGGGACGCTGCGCCGGTTCATAGCACTGTTGTGATTTTCAACGCCGGCGGCCACGCGCGCCGCGCGGCTGCCGGCAAAGTGGCCTGCGAGCCGGGCGAGCTGGCGCTGTGCTTTCATCCGGGACCGTACACGGTACACCTGGCGCCGTTCGCGGCGGCGCCGGAGTGGGGCCTGCGGCTGCGCTTTGTCGTCGATGTCGCCAATCCGCGCGTGACGCAGCAGCGGTTCGATTTGTATTTGTACAGCGAGATGACGGAGCGGCTGGAGCTTGATACGTTCCGCGCGTCGGCGCAAGCGGCGCTGCAAACGGAATTGGCGCAAGGCGCGCTGGATCTGCCGCCGTGCACCACGCTGGAGGAGTGGCACGCCTTCCGCGCCGGCCTCAATCAGCTGCTGTACACCCGCTTCGGCGTAACGGTCGACGACTGCGTGCCGGTGGACTTGGGCGACCAGGTCGATTACGCCGATGTGCTGAAGGCCCGTGCCGCCGCTGCGGTGATCGATATTCCGCCTGTGGACACGCGCAATCCCGCCGCCAGCGCCGAGCCAGCATCGTACACGCTGTCCACCGCTGCCGCTGCCGCCGACGGCGGCTCGCCGATGCGGCCCGCAGCCACGGCTTCTTCCACCGCCGCGACGCCTGTCGCCTGGCAGGATGCGTTTGGCCTGCGCCGTCTGTTCCTCGAACTGCCTGGCTTGAGCCGCGACCTGCGCTTGCTGCTCCTGCCTGAGGGCTCGCTCATCTTCCAGCAGCACCAGGCCCTGTTGCTACGCCTCGGCATGGCCGCTCTGAACGTGAACACCATGCCTTCGCTGGCCTGGGCCGCGCCGGACCAGCCGTTGGCGTATGCAGACCAGGTTCGCCGCACGAGCCAGACCCTGCTCGCCGTGCAGGCGCTGGATGAAGCCTGGGCGTTGCTGGCCCGCTTCCAGCGCGCCGGGCACGCGCAATGGCCGGCGCTGCTGGAGGAGGCGGACCGTATCTGCGCCAATCTGGAAACCGGCCTGGCCTTCCGCCGCGCCCCGCATGTGCCCCGCACGGAACCATCGCTATGACCACGCTATCCGCCGCCACTGTGCCGACCAACGCCGAATGCCGCAGCATACTGGCCGACGGCCGGGTATTGACGATCACCGCCAGCCGCCGCCCGCGCGCCAACCGCGCCGACGTCAAATGCAGCGTCGCCGGCGCCCCGGCCATCGCCGAGCGGATGCAGGAAGTGGTCCGCCTTGCCCGCCACACCGAAGTACGGCTCGATAGCCGCGACCAGGTTGTCCTCAGCATGGACATCGCGCCCGGCGCCACAGACCGTGACTGGGAACTGGCCGCAGTGCTGGCGGACCGCATGGTGCGCGGCCTGTTCCAAGCCGCGCTAGCCGGCCGCCAGTACGCGCAAGGCTGGTCGGACGCCTGGCACCTCGGCCGCGCCCAGGGCGCAGCACTCGTCGCGACGGCGCTGAACCATCCGCAGATCGGCCCCGGTGACGGCATCATCGCCGGCGGCGCAGCCAGCGACGGCCCGACGCGCGCGCTGCACATCACCCACCTTGGCGCCTTGAGCGGCCATGCCGATCCGTCGGCCGGCGTCTCCACCGTACGCGCCTGGTTCCCGCTGCACAGCGGCGGCATCAACGACAGCCTGGCGTGGGTGGAGGTCAGCGTCTTCGCCATCGAAAGCGACGCCGCAGTGGAGGGCGCATCGGCCGGCGCCACCCACAACCCGGCAGCGGCGACCGAGGAAGACACCATCGCGGCGCCAGGCCTGGACCTGAGCGCGCAGCTGGAAGTGCGTCAGACCCTGGCCGCCGCCCGCCATTTCGACGGCAAGGGGCTGGGTCGCTGGCGCAGCGTGGTGCGTTTCGGCCAGCCGCGCTTCCAGGGTGGCTCGTACCAGCTGGCGCTGGTGATGGCCGACCGCCTCGCGCGCGGCCGCGAGTTCCTGCCGCGCGGCCGCATCATCGCCACCGGCTGCTCCAGCGCCTGGCATGCCGGCCGGGTCGACAGCGTCGAAGGCCGCGAGCCCAAGCTGGAATTGATACTTATGCAAGCGGCAGCGGGCGACCGGGTGCTGTTGCCCAAGGCCTGGCAGGATGAGCTGCCGGCCGGTTTCGCGGCCGAACTGCGCCAAAAGGGCGCCAGCCTGGCCTGTATCGACCGGATCGGCATGATTTGAAGCGGCACAGTATCGTGCGCAGAATTAAAAACGGGCGTGCCCTGCTAAAATCGGCAGATGCTAGGGCGGCCCGGAAGATGAATCGAAGAAGGAGTCTGACATGTTCCAAATGTTTGGTTTTGGCGGCGTAAAATGCCCGCGTTGCGAGCACAAAAACGACGACCAGTCGGGCTACTGCAAGCACTGCGGTTTGACCTTGGGCGCCCCGCGCAGCGAGCCTGTGTTGCGCGATAACCGCTGGATCCCCGGCGACGACGAACTGGCCGTCTACTTCGGCGTCAGCGCCTTGTCCGGCATCTTCACCAAAACGCTGCGCGTGCCGGCCACCTCGCGCGCCTACATCCTGCAAGCCGACAAGGCCACCGAAGTGCCGCAGGGCGAATACGAAATCGAAGGCTTCTTCACCCGCCTGAACCACCTGCTGCGCAACCAGAACGCGGAAATCCTGATCACCCGCAGCGCCGCGCTGCCGGTGGAGTTCTCGTTCAGCGACCTGCAGACGGCGGAGCACCTGAAGGTGGCGGCCCGCTTCACGGTCGCCATCCGCATCGAGAACGTGCCGGCCTTCGCCCAGCACTTCATGACCGTGCCGGGCACGGTCAGCACGCGGCACCTGCACGATCTGCTGGGGCCTTCGGTGCATCAGGTGGTGGCCGAATTCATCGGCAGCCGTTCGATGCGCGACATGGCGCATAACGCCGACCTGCGCCTGCAACTGGACGAGCGCCTGCAAGCGGCGCTGAAGCTGCGCGTGGCCGGCTACGGCCTGGCCGTCGACCGCGTTGAAACCGCGGCGCTGCGCCACGATAAATTCGATCACAACCGCGAGCGCATCGGCACCCTGTGGCTGGTGGCGGACGAGCGCCACGTGCAGCTGGAGCACGTCAAGCAGCTGGACCAGATCTACGACGAAGAGGAATGGCAGGCCATCTGGCGCGAAGAGCAGAAGATGCGCTCCGACCTGCGCCGCGCCGAGCTGCGCCAGGACGCTGGCGTCAACAAGGCCGAGCTGACGTTCAAGGAGTCCGAGCGCATGCAGGCGCTGCGCGCGCGCGAAGTGGACCTGTACAGCCGCGTGATGGAATCGAAAACCCGCAAGGTCGCCGTCGACAAAGGCGCCGGCACGATACTGGCCGATCTGGAGCATGAGCTGGCGAAGAACAAATCGCACCGCGCCGGCGAGCAGGCGGACTGGGAGCATGTGCGTCATCTGGCCCAGATCAAGATGCGCACCGAGCTCGAAGTGCTGCAACAGACCGCCGCCGAACAGCGCCAGTTGGCGCAGCAGCGCCTGTCGCACCAGCTGCGCGAGCAAGCCATCGAAAACCAGATGGCGCAGGCATTGCTGATCGAGGACGAGTCGCACCGCCGCAGCGAACTGGCCGCGCTGCGCCAGCGCGAGAAGGCAGAGAAAGAGCGCGAGCTGCAGATCGAGGCCGAAGGCCACAATGAACGCATCCAGGGCCTGACCTTGGCCAGCGCCGCGCGCCGCCGCGAGGCCGAGCGCGTGCAGGAATGGGAAGACCAGCTGCAATTGGCGCGCCAGCGCGAGCTGCTGCGCGGCGATGCCGTCAAGGACGCGGCCAACGCCGTGCAGGTGGCGGAGATCAACCAGAAGATCGAGGAACTGAAGCGTGCCGGCGCGCAGGCCGATTCGGTGGCCCAGTATGAAAAGCTGCTGCGCACCATCGAGGCGGACGGCGTCCATCAGCGCCAGAACCTCGCCGTCAACAAGCAGGCGATGCTGGACCAGCTGGAGGTGGACGAGCAGCGCCAGATCCTCAAGCAGAAGGAACAGGAAGCGCAGTGGCAGCGCGAGTTGAAAAAACTGGAGCACGACCGCGACGAGAAGTTCGCACGCTGGAAGGGCGAGTACGATGTGCTGCTGGCGCAGCAGTCGCATGAGCTGACGCGCATCGAAACCATCGGCCGCCTGAGCGACACCGGCAAAGTGGCCACCGCCGCCGCGCCGAACGCCGAAGCGCTGAAGCAGATCATGAAGATGCAGATCCAGGGCGGCATGACGGCCGAGCAGATACAGGCGTTGTCGCTGGTGGTGGCGGCCGAACACGGCGTCACTCCGGCCGAAGCGGCGCAGCTGGCGCATGAGCGGGTGCTGGAAGAGAGCGCGCGCCGCGACAGGGAAATGGACAAGGACCGTCGCCACCAGCTCGATCTGCTGAACGTGCACAACGCGGCCGGCGTTACTGCTCCAGCGCCGGCACCGGCGCCGGTGCGCTACTGCGCCAACGGCCATCCGACGCGGGCCGGCCACCCTTTGGATAAATTCTGCGCCCAATGTGGCGTGCCTTTAGCTTGAACAGCTTGATGCAGGAACGGTTACACTTCGCTTAATGATGCAAACAGCAAGAGACAAGATCCGCGAACTGCGGGCCTTACATGATGACGGTCTACTGAGCTTGCAGGAGTTCGACCGCCGCAAGAACGCCATCCTGGATGCGGAATACGCGCCGCCGGGAGGCAGCGTCACGGCTGCGCCGCCGGTGCGGCAGGGTACGGAGCTGGGGCTGATGTCCGGCCAGGAGATCGGCCCGCAGAACCGCCGCTACCGGCTGGAGCGCCTGATCGGCATGGGCGGCATGGGCCAGGTATGGCAGGCGACCGACTTGGCCACCCACGCGGAGCTGGGCCACAGCGAGATGGTGGCCCTGAAGATCCTGCCGCCGCAGCTGACCCAAAGCGCCACCCACGCCAAGCTGCTGATCGAGGAAGCGACGCAGGCGCGCAAGCTGGCGCATGAAAACATCGTCCGCGTCTATGAATGGGCGCAGGACCCGGCCACCTCCAGCTATTTCATCATCATGGAATACCTGGAGGGCCAGGACCTCGATGCTTATCTGGCCGAGCAGGGCCCGTTGCCGCTGGAAGCCGTCTATCGCCTGTTGACGCCCATCGGCGACGCCTTGCAATATGCATGGGACAAGCACAAGCTGGTTCACCGCGACATCAAGCCTGGCAACGTGTTCCTGACCCAGCGCGGCGAGATCAAGCTGCTGGACTTCGGCATCGCTTCGCGCGCGCGCAGCGCCGGCAGCAGCCTCGGTTTGCAGACGCCGAACGCCGGCACCGTCGGCTACCGCGCACCGGAGGCGGGCACGCATCAGCGCCAGCCTTCGCCTAAGCTGGACGTCTATGCCGTCGCCGTGATGATCTACCAGCTGCTGGAAGGCCGCATGCCGTTTGACGATATGCGACCGGCCGACTTCCATCCGTCGCCGCCGCAGGGGCTCAACCCGGCGCAGTGGAAGGTGCTGCAAAACGGCTTCGCCTACGCGCAGGAGCGCCGCCCGGCCTCGGTCGGCGAACTGTTGACCGAGTTGCGCCGCGCCGACGGTCCGAGCGAAGAAGAGTTGGCGGCTCAGGCGCGGCAGGCGCAGGAGCGCGAGCGGCAGCGCCAGTCCGAGCAAACGGCGCACGCCGAGGCCAAGGCGGCGCAGGCGGAACAGGCCCGCGCCGCCGAACAGAAACGGCAGGCACTGGCGACGGAACAGGCCGCGCGCCGCCAGGCCGACGCCCAGGCAGCGGCGGCAGAAAAAGTGAAGCTGGACCAGCAGCGGCGCGCGCTGGAGGCCAAGCAGCGCGCCGAGGCCGAAGCCGCGGCGCTGGCCCGCAAGCAGGCCTTGCGCGAGCAATTGCAGGCGCGCCGCGATGCCGACGCCAGGAAAGCGCGCGAGGAACGCGAGGAGCAGCAGCGCAAAGCCGCGCAGCTGAAGGCGGAAGCGGCGTATCGCTCCGAGCAGGAGCGCCACCGCAAGCAGCAGGCCGAGCGCAACGCCGCCGAACTGGCCGTGCTGATGCCGACGGCGGGCAGCCCGGTCGCCGACGCCAACGGCGTGTTGCGCGACCGCTTTATCGACGGCACCGGCGTCGGCCCCGACCTGGTGCTGATACCTACCGGCCGTTTCCAGATGGGTTCACACGAGCATGAGCAGGCGGCGGCGATCAAGGCCGGCGCGCAGAAAAACTGGCTGGAGCGCGAAACGCCGCAGCATTGGGTCGGCATCGAGCATTCGTTTGCGATGGGGCGTTCGCCCGTCACGGTCGGACAGTGGCGGCAGTTCGTGCGCGCCACCGGCTGGGAGTCGCAATCGGATACCGACTGGCGCGCGCCCGGCTTTGCGCAGACCGACGAGCATCCCGTGGTGGGCGTCAGCTGGGTCGACGCGCAGTTGTATGTGCGCTGGCTGTCCGGGCAAACCGGCCAGACCTACCGGTTGCCGAGCGAGGCGGAGTGGGAATACGCCTGTCGCGCCGGCACCAAGACCGCCTTCAGCTTCGGCGACGCCATCACCACCGAGCAGGCCAACTACGACGGCCACTACACCTACAACGGCAGCCCGCGCGGCGCGTATCTGCAAGGGACCAACAAGGCCGGGACCTTCCAGCCCAACCCGTGGGGCCTGTTCGACATGCACGGCAACGTGTGGGAGTGGACCCAGGACGTGGTGCACGATAACTACATCGGCGCGCCGGTCGACGGCAGCGCATGGGAAGAGGGCGGCGACCAGGTGCGGCGCGTGCTGCGCGGCGGCTCGTGGCTGTACAACCCGCGCTATCTGCGCTCCTCGGTGCGCAACGGCTTTTCCGCGGTGCTCGCCAACGATATCGTTGGCTTCCGTGTGGCGCGAAAGTTGGTCTAACTTCAGGTAAGCACTGGTATAATGCTGCCTTCTTCAAAAAAATTGGACCGTATCATGAGCGCTTTGCCACCCTGCCCGAAATGCAATTCCGAATTCACCTATGAAGACGGCGCCCAGCTGGTGTGCCCGGAATGCGCGCACGAGTGGAGCGCCACCGCTGCCGAAGCGGCAGAAGAAGGCGCCAAGGTGTATCGCGACTCCGTCGGTAACATCCTGCAGGACGGTGATACTGTGACCGTGATCAAGGATTTGAAACTGAAGGGCGGCGGCGGCACCGTCAAAGTGGGCACCAAGGTCAAGAATATTCGCCTGGTCGACAGCGACCACGATATCGACTGCAAGATCGACGGCTTCGGCGCCATGAGCCTGAAAACCGAGTTCGTTAAAAAAGTCGTGTAATCACCCCAGCCGCTCCAGCGCAAAGTCGACGAAGCTGCGGACTTTGGCGCTGGGGCGCGCCTCCGGCCGGCGCAGTATGTGCATGGGCCGCGACGGCAGTTCCCACTTCGGCAGCAGCCGCACCAGTTTTCCCGCCGCCAGCGCGGGCTCCAGCAGTACATCCGCCTGCATCGCCACACCCATGTCCGCGATCGCGGCCGACACCAGCGACATTCCGGTGTTGCTGACGAACGAGCTGCTCACCGGCACCTCGATCTCCTGTTCTCCCTTGCGGAAGCGCCATGTCGCATGCGGACGCCAGTCCGAGAACATCAGGCAGTCATGCTGTTCCAGGTCCGACGGATGGCGCGGCGTACCGCGCCTTTTTAGATAGCCCGGACTGGCGCAGACCAGCACCCGGCCCGGCCGCAAAGGCCGCGCGATCAAGCCGCTGTCCGCCAGCGCGCCGGAGCGGATCGCGACGTCGACGCCTTCCTCGGCCATGTCGACCACGCGGTTGGTCAGCATCAGGTCAATTTTCACTTGCGGGTACAGCGCGGCGTAGGCGCCGATGACGGGCATCAGCCGGTGTTCGCCATAGGTGGCGGGGGCGGAGACGCGCAGGCTGCCCTGCGGTTCCGCGCGCAGATGCTCGGCCACGCGGTCGGCCGCCTCCACGCCGGCCAGCACGTCGCGGCAGCGCTCCAGGTAGACCGCGCCGATTTCGGTCAGCGACTGCCTGCGCGTGGTGCGCTCGATCAGGCGCGCGCCCAGTTCCTGTTCCAGCGCCTGCACGTGTTTGCCGACCATGACCGGCGACATGTCGAGCGTCTGCGCGGCGGCGGCGAAGCTGCGCGCGGTGGCGGCGGCCACGAATACCTGCATGCTGCGGAGTTTATCGCTCATATTCGGAAGTTTTAGTTACGAGTCCATGAAATTCTAGCTCATTTATGCTATTGGGGATTCGAATAATAATGAAGCCTCATTCAACAGCAAGGAGTTCATCATGGCAGCCTACGCAATCGGATATCTCACCTTACGCAACTCGGACTGGGTGGCCGAGTACAGCGCCCGCATGCCCGCGCTGGCAAAAAAACACGGCGGCAAGCCGCTGGCGAAAGTGGCGCCGGTGGTGCTGGAAGGCGCGCCGCTGCTGCCGGAAACGCAGATCATCGTCGAGTTCCCATCGATGGAGCATGCGCAGGCCTGGTACAACGATCCCGAGCACGCGCCCTTGATCAAGCTGCGCCAAAGCGGCGCCGATTTTTCGCTGGTGCTGCTGAACGGCCTCTGAACGTTTAGGGGAGGCGCAACCAGGTCAAACGGTGTAGAGTGACGGTTTTGATAATGCCGTTTTCAAGGACCACCGTATGACTATCAAAGTACTGCGCGACCAGTCGCTGCCAATGCGTCACATCGTCCATGTGCGCAACCATATCCTGTCCACGGACGGATCGGTGGAGGAGGGCGGCAACGATGCCGGCCCTTCGCCCCACGACCTGTACGACGCGGCGCTGAGCGCATGCAAGGCGCTGACCGTGGTGTGGTACGCCAAGCGCAAGAACATCCCGCTCGAGCATGTGGAAGTGAGCATGGAGCGCGACGCCAGCGAAGAGCGCCAGGGCACCTACCGCCTGGCCGCCACGCTGCACCTGACCGGCAACCTGACCGAGACCCAGCGCAACGAATTGCTGGCCGCCGCGCAGAAATGCCCGATCCACAAACTGATGACCTCCGTGACCACGGAAGTCACCACCGTGCTGGGATAAGATCATGACGATTTCGAATCTGCTCAAAGGCCACGAGAAAGACCTGGGCGGCGGCTTTGTCGTGCGCCGCTATTTGCCGTCCGCGATCAAGCAGGCGGTGGGCCCGTTCATCTTCTTCGACCATTTTGGTCCGGTCGACGTGCCGCTCGACGCCGACCATGACGTGCGTCCGCATCCGCATATCGGCCTGGCCACCGTGACCTATCTGTTTGAAGGCGCGATGGACCACCGCGACAGCATCGGCAGCGTGCAGCGCATCGAACCCGGCGCGATCAACTGGATGACGTCCGGCCGCGGCATCGTCCACTCCGAGCGCACTCCCAAGGATTTGGTCGGCAAGCCGCACCGCACGCACGGCCTGCAACTGTGGGCCGCGCTGCCGGTCGCGCATGAAGAGGACGAGCCTGGCTTCTGCCACACGCCGTCCGAAGATATTCCCGAGTTCGATGTCGACGGCGCGCGCGTGCGCGTGCTGGTCGGTTCGGCGTTCGGCCAGACCTCTCCGGTCAAGACCTACAGCCAGACGCTGTACCTGGACGTGAGCCTGAAGGCCGGCCATGAGCTGGCGCTGAGCGGCCTGCCGGCGGAAGCGGCCATCTATCCGATTTTCGGCGAGCTGCACATCGACGGCGCGCCGCTGGCGCTGCACACGATGGCGCTGCTGGATACGACCACGGCGCAGCTGATCAAGGCCGAGGCGGATGCGCAGTTCGTGGTGATCGGCGGCGAGCCGCTCGACGGCCACCGCTTCATGTCGTGGAACTTCGTCTCGTCGCGCAAGGAGCGCATCGTCCAGGCCAGCGAGGATTGGGAGGCGCAGCGTTTCGACAAAGTGCCGGGAGAGACCGAGTTCATTCCGCTGCCGGCGAAGAAACCGGCGTAAGCGCTTCAGCTCAGGCGGTCGACATGGCGTTGGCCGCCTGGGTGCTATACAGGTCGGTGGCGCCGGTGCGGATGATCCAGTGCTCCGGATACGGATCGCTGGCGAAGCGGTTGTGGCGCGCGATGCGGCTCAGCTTATCGAGCGGCACGGTTGGCGCCAGCGCGGTTTCCTTGCCGGTCAACTGGTCCAGGTGCCAGAAGCCGCCGTCGCGATGCAGCAGCAGCGGCAGCGCGGCCGCGTGCGGCGCGGCGGCGAACGCCTTGACCGGATAGCCCGGATGCGTTTCCGGCATCAGCAGGTAGAAGCATTCGGCATTGGCGCCCTGGTCGATGCGGTGCAGGATCACGCCGTGCGGCATGATGGCCGACACCGACAACACCACGATGCCCTTGATGCTGGCGCTCAGTTCAATGCGCATGCCCAGGCGCAGCGCGGTCGGCTTGTACTTGCCCGGCCAGACGCCGTCCAGCAGCAGTCCGTAGCGCGACACGTCTTCAATTTCAAACCCCTGGCCCGAGCGGCGTATCACTGCGTGGCGGCCGGACAGGCGGCGCGTGAGGCCGTTGGTCTCCTGGCCGTCGGCGCCGTAGTGGGTCAGCAGCAGGTGCGATTCCGGATCGACCAGTTCAAAGCGTCCCAGCACGCATTCTTCCATCGCGAACAGGCGGATCTGGCGCTGCGCACCGGCTTCCGGCGCGGCGTTGACCAGGCAGGCCGCGCGGCTCGGATGCGGATGCATGGCGCTCGCCAATGGCATGTCGATCTCGATCAGGTCCTCGTCCCAGGCGATGGTGGTGAAGCCCAGGTCGACCTTGCCGGCCGGTGCGTTCAGGTCCAGGTGGGCGATGCCGGCGTTGCGCGCGGTGACATCGATATCGAGGTTGTCGGCGCCCTGCGCGCTGACGCGGGCGATGGAGGCGTCGTCCGCCATCACGCGCACGTTCTTGTGCGTGCTGAGGAAGATGCGGTGGATTTCGGTCAGCGTGGCGTCCAGGCGCGGCACCAGGATGACGAAGGTGCACACCCATTTGCGCGAGGCCAGTTCGGCGTGTTGGCTCAACAGCTCGATGCTGATCTGGTACTGGCCGTGCTCCTTGCCGCGCGAGGAGAACTCGACAAACACGGGACGCCATTCGCCGCTGGTGGCGCGCACGAACTGCTGGCGCGCGGCGCCGTTGGGGATCAGGTCGGACTGCACCTGCAGCGTCAGCTGCGGCGCGCAGGCTTCCGGCATGCCGCGCAATTCCATCTTCAGGGTCTGGCGGCCGCCGGCGGCGCGCGGGTCGAAGCCGCTGATGTGCAGCTGCGGGCGCTCGGATTGGGCGCGCTGCAGGGGGCGGGCGTAGGTGGCGGGTGCGTGGGCGGCGGCAGGGACGGCATCCAGCATCGTGCCGGGTACGCCGGAACGGGTGCTGCGCACGGCACTCAGCAGGTCGAAGCTGGAGGGCTCTGCTTGGGCGTGGCCGCCTTCGCAAGCTTGCGCTCCTGGCATGACCCAGTAGGTGCAATGCGGGTGCTGGGCATTACTGCATTTTTTCATGGTGAACCGACCGATGGGATACCCGTCAGTTTATGCGGTTTACACGCTGTTTGGCAATCGATGTGGCGATCTCGAGGCCATTCAACCCGGCGGCGCAACACCTGCGCCGCCAGTTGTCAAAAATGCGACGGCATTGATGCGTGCGGGAGTGCCGTTTCGTCAACGTTTTCGCTGTGCGCGGGATCGCGGGCCGGCGCGAAGCGCAGCACGATGGCACTCAGGTTGTCGATGTGGAGCTCGGGCGGCGGATGGTCGGCATAGTCGTTGAACAGGGCGTCGAGCGCGGCGCCGGCCGAGTGGCCCGGCTGGGCCAGCAGCGCAGGCCAGCGCGCGGTCCATTGCAGCGGCCGGCCGCAGGACCAGAAGCCGTCGGTGGCTAGCAGATAGGTAGCGTCCGCGCGCACGGTCAGCAGGCGGCGGTCGGCCAGCTGGTGCAGGAACGGCGGCAGGTTGGCCGCGCTCAGCGCCAGCAGGCCGTCGTCCAGCACCTGCGGATTGGTGAAGGCATTGCCGAGGATGTAGGCCTGCGCGATCTGCGCGCGGTGTTCGCCGTGCACCTGCTGCCACCATTCGCGCTCGCCCAGCAGGCCGTGCATGGCGAACGAGGTGGCGGGCACGTGGTCCACCGTCAGCGGGCGGGCGCCCTGGGCGGTGATTTCGTAGAGGCGCGAATCGCCGACGTGGTACAGCATCGGCGCGGCGCCGGGCGGGATCTCGAGCAGCGTCAGCGTGGTGCCGGGACGGCGGAAGCTGTCGTCGTCGCCCTCGCTGCGGAACTGCTGCTGCAAGCGGGCGTGCAGGGCGTCGAGGCGGGCGCCCAGTTCGTCCTGCGTGGCGCAGGCCGGGACCAGCAGCAGGCCGGTGGCGACGGCTTCGGCGGCTTCGCGGCCGTTGCCGTGGCCGCCCATGCCGTCCAATACCGCCAGCCGCACGTGGCCGCGCGGCCAGTCGGGCAGCGTGACGCCATGTGGGCACTGGTCGCGCAGGAAGACGGCGTGGCCGGTGGCGTCGATGATGAGCAGGTTGTCCTGGTTCTCCGGCACTTGCAGTTTGCTGATGCTGGCGCTGCTGCGGGCGGCGATGTCCAGGCCGGGGCCGAAGTCCTGCATGTCGGTGATTCGTGTCATCGGGGCGGGCGCCGTGGCGCGGGAGGCGAAAGGCCACAGCTTAGCCGAAAAAATGCTGGCGCGGGACGGCGTGGCGGAATGCCCGGGCCTCATTCGCCGCTCCGGCGCAGCCACAGGCTGTTGACCCAGCCGGTGTTCTCATGCCCGGCGACGCTGGCCTTGATCTGCCACCAGTCGCCGTTGCGCGCGCCGGTCGGCGTGACGGTGGCGCCGGCCGGCACGGTGACCAGGCGCGCCGAGTGCACGCCGGCCGCGGTGCGCAGGTTCAGGTCGCGATGGACGGCGAACGACTGGCCGCTGATCAGGGCCGTCGATGCCGATGTCGCGCGGGCTGCGGCCTCCCTCGCCGTCGCTGCCGCCGTGATGGCGCGCGCTTCCGCGTTGCGGTCCGGCGTGGCAACGACGGCGACGTCGTTCACGGTTTGACGGCCGTGCACCGCGTACAGTATCAGGCTGCCGAAGCCCCACGCGCCAACCACCATGATGAGCAGCGCGCGCGCGTTCGGACGGCGCCACCACTGGCGCGGCGTCAGGTAGGCGGCCAGGAACAGCGTGATCACCAGCCCCGCCGCGAAGGCGCCGGCGGCGTAGAGTTTAGCCGTTTCCATGCAAGCTCCTTGTGATCTCAGGCGTCAAAGCGCAGCACATAATGGCCCGCCACCAGGTGATGACCGCTGGGCAGCAGGTAGGGCGTGCCGGTATCGGCGTCGCCGACGCTGGCGACGAATTCCAGCTTGTCGTCCAGGTGGTACAAGGCCTGCGAGGCGCTGAGGCGGCCGATCTTGTAGCCCTGCGCCGTCGCCTCGAAACTGAAGGCCTCGCGCGACAGGCCGATGCGGTCTGCGCTGGCGGTGTTGGCGCCGTTGGCACGCTTGAGGAAGCGCGGCGAATCGAGCAGGCGCAGCGCCGCCAGCATCGGCGAGTTGCGGCCGAAGCTGAAACGCGCGCCGCTCGCCACCGAGGCGCCGACCGGCTGCGCCAGGCAGATCATGGCGCGGTAGCGGTCCGCCATCTGCGGCGCGGCCGCCAGCACGCGGATCGCCTGCGTATCGACCGGCGTGAAAGTGGCCGGGGCGGTGATGCGTTGACGTCCCTCGGCGGTGCAGGCGTACAGCTCATCGGCGGCGTCGACCACGAAGCTGATGGCCGCCGGCCCGTCGGCGGACAAGGCCAGCGCGCGGTTGAACGGCAGCTCCATCGCCTGCGCGCCGGTGTCGCGGTAGCGGCTCAGGCGCGGCATGGCCAGCGCCACCAGGCTGACGCGCTGCTGCGAGATCGGCGCGTAGGTGGCGTCGCTTTCGCCCGCGTTGTTGGCCGGCCTGTGGCTGACCGGGATCGCCGTCATCTCGGGCGCGGCGCCGCCGTTGGCGCGACTCTGCCATACCGCCGGCTTGCTGGCGATGTTGGCCGCCACCGGGTTGATGCTGATGCCGTCGATGGCCGCACTGGCCTGGGGGCGCGACGCGGCGGCGCCGGTGCGGCCGATCTTGAGCATCAGGCGCGGGCTGCCGCCCGGCGCTTCGCGCAGGGATTTGATGGTGTAGTAGCCGCTGCGCGGATCGAAGCTACATTCGAAGGCGTCCTTGGGGCGCATCTGTACGACGGGCGGCGCATCCGGGCCGTCGTTGATGATGAGGATGGCGCCATCCGGGCCGAATGGCCAGCCGCTGGCGATGAAGCTCGCTTCGCCGCCTTCGCCGCCGATCAGCGCCAGGCGCTGGTTGGGGTAGATCGGGCATACCGGATGCCAGATCGCGCTGTCGCGCGAGACGCTGACGTTGTAGAGGATCTTCTCGTCCGCCGCCGGCAGGTACACGGCGTGGCCGAACTTGACCTCGATCTCGCCCGGCGCCAGCTGCGAGGTGCCGATCACGTCGTAGCGTACCTGGTCGCCGCCCAGCAGGTCGCCGAAGTCCTTCTGATGCAGCGCCGTCAGCGTCTGCGCCAGGTCGCGCGCGCGGGCGCCGCGGGTCAGGTGGTAGTCGTCGTCGACTTCTTCTTGCGGCAGCATCAGCGTCACGTGGGAGAAGCAGCGCGTGGCGGCGCGGCCCTTGTGCTCGCGCGGGCTGCGTTCCAGCAGGTCGCGCAGCAGCGGGCGGCGCGAGAACAGCGCCAGGCCAGGCGCCTGCCAGATCGCTTCGGCGTTGAAGACGTCGGGGATGCGGCCCAGGACTTCGTGTTGTACATAGATCGGCATGATTCATTCTCCTTCTAAAGATTGCGCGCTGATGGCACTAAACGTTAGCAGGGGGCAAAGGAAAAACAGCAGGTGGCTGCCGCCGGCCGAGAGGAAGCTCATGGGCTGACCCATGATGGGGAAGATCGCCAGGTTGGTGCCCCACGAGAGCAGGAAGTGGCCCAGCACGAAGGCGCCGCCGCCGCACAGCGCGAAATAGCGGAAGCGGCCGGACCAGGCGTGGCGGAAGTCGCGCGCCGCTGCGCCGGCCTGGTAGGCGCGGGCCGCCGTGAAGGCGATGCCGGCCAGGAAAGCGGCTTGCGCCACCCACAGCAGCAGACCGCCGAGCAGGCCATGGCGGTTGAGGAAGAAGGACGCGGCGAAATCGTCCTGCACAGCGGGGATCTGCACCGCGCCGCCGGCCGCCATGCCGAGCGAGCGCAGGCCGAGCCAGTGGTCGGCGCCCAGCCAGCCGCCTTCGCTGATGGCGCGCGCGCCCAGCAGCAGCTGTTGTCCGGTGTGCGGATGTTCGGCGGGGTTGAGCCAGACCAGGAAGCGGTCGGCGTAGAAGCCCCAGCGTATCAGGTCGTCCGTGCCGACGCAGCGCAGGTAGACGATGGCGCCGGCCGCCGTCAGCGTCATGCCGAGCAGGGCGCACGCCAGCCTGCGGTTGCGCGCGGCCAGCGCGTAGGCGAAGGCCATGACGGTGCTCCAGATGAGCAGCAGAATCAGCGGCGAGAAGTCGTCGACCTGCACCAGCGAAAGGCCCAGCAGCGCCAGGAACAGCAGCGCGGGCGCGATCAGCTGCAGCCAGCGGGCGCCGTGCTCGGACAGCTTTTGCGCACCGGCGTGCCAGTTGAAGCGCAGCGCCAGGCAGTGTGCGGTGAGGGCGGTGAGGGCGAGTTTTGCCAGCTCCACCGGTTGCAGGTCGAAGACGCCTTGTTCGTCGCCCCACAACACTTGCGCGGCCAGCGCGGCCAGCGCCACGGCGGCGAACAGGGCAAGCAGCCATTCGATGCTGCGTTGCCGGATATGGGCGCCGCGCGCGGCCTGGCGTTGCGCCCACAGGCGCAGCAGGCCGCCAAGGCCGGCGCCTATCGCCAGCATGGCGGCGCTTTTCTGGTAGTAGCGCAGCCAGGAGGATTCGGGCGCGCCCAGGCCCAGCTCCAGCTGCGACAGCAGGCCGGCGGCCAGCAGCACCACGCCGGCCGCGGTCAGCAGCGTGAGGCGGCCGGGCAGCGCGAGCCACAGCAGCAGCGCGCAGGCGGCCAGCAGCATCGAGCTGGCGGCGCTGGGCGCATAGCCCGCGCGCTGGGCGATCAATGCGATAACACCGCAGATCAGCACACCGCCTGTGGCCAGCGCCATGGCGGCGCCTTGAGCGCGTTCGTTCCGGCGCGCGGACAGTGCGAGGCTCGCCGCCATGCAAGCCAGGCTGGCGGCGAGGCCGGTCCAGATGGCGTTGGACTGGCCGCCATCCCACAGCGCGCGCTGCTGCCATTGCCACGTGACGTGTTCCGGCAGCTTCAGATCCGGCGCGTTGAACAGGCTGACGTGGCGGCTGGGCTGCAGCGTGAGCTGGCCGCCGCCGGCGTTCAGCTGGAAGCGCGTATGGCCTACCACAATCGCTTTCACGCCATCCAGCGACGCCTCCTGCCTGCGCAAGTCGGACTGCGCGCCGGCGCCGTGAACCAGCACCGCCGCACGGTCGCCATCGGGATTGCCGGCCGAGAGCTGGAGCCCGCCGTTGCCGCGCGTGATTTGCGCCGCGCCGGGAGTCACTTGCGCCAGCCCGAGGCGGTTGTCGCAGTACAGATTTCCGCCGAAGGACAGCGGACGTGAAATCGTCAGCACTCCCGGCATGGCGCGGTTCCACAGCGACAGCAGTTTGGACGCCACATGCGATTCAGGGCAATTGGCCTGCTGATGACCGTCGCGATACAGCACCGCGCCGTCGTAGCGCCATTCGTGGCCGTCGCGGGCGAAGGTGATGCTACCGGAACCGGCTGCCCGCACGTCGAACAGCGCGCCGTCGATCTGGAAGCGCTGCCCAGCCAGCAGCGGCGTGCTGCCCATGCGTTGCTCGCTGCCTTCGCGCAGCAGTATCACTTGGCGGGTCGCGCTCAGGTTACGCAGCGTCCAGCCATCCTGCGCGTCGCGCCGCAGGGATAAATGGTTGCGGTCCGACTGCGGCGCGGCCAGTTCGTGCTGGCCCAGTGCGATGGTTTCGCCTGGCGCCAGCTTGACCGTGATAGCGGCCGGCAGCCATGCGGCCGGCGCGCGCAGCAAGGCCAGCGCCTGCATGCCGCACAGGGCTGCCAATATGATGAGCGTGAAGGCCAAGCCGATATTCCTCGCGGCTGCGCGCGCGATCGCAGCGCACATGTCGCCGAGGCGTGGTTTGGCGAACGATGCGCGGCGCGCGGTGGATGACCGGGCGACCGGCGGTGCGGTGAAAGCACGGCGCAACGAGATAGCCATCATGCCCCCTGAATGTGGTGCCAGTGGTTGTCGGCGGTCGGACGATTCATGCAGTGGACGGGACCTGGGGGATCGAACATGCCGCGCTGCGGCTTGAGGCCCTGGATAGCGTGCAGCATCCGGCTGATCTGGATCGCGTGGCGCGGACGTTGCGCCGGATCGAGATGCAGCAGCGCCCGCAGCAGCTCCAGTGCCGCATCGCGCATCTGCGCGGGAATCGCTGCGGCGAAGCGTGCCTCTTCCTCGGCGTGCAGCGCCGCCGGAATTGCGCCGCCGTTCAAGCCGCGCAGCAGGTTGGCGCCACCGGTGTGGTGTTCGCGATAGGCGTGGCCGCAATCGCTGCAGAAGCGCAGCGGCAGGCCGCCGGTGATCAGGAAGTAGAACATCGCGCCCAGCGAAAAATAGTCGCTGCGCGGGCCGGTGGCATAGCCGCCGCCGTCGGCCGGGAAGAACTGTTCCGGCGCCTGCCAATTGGCGGTGCCGGCATACGAGTGAACTTGCAGGCTGCCCAACTGGCGGTTGGTGCCGAAATCGGCCAGCTTGATGGTGCCCAGGTCCCGGTCCAGCAGCACGTTGGCCGGTTTCAGGTCCAGGTAACGCCAGCCGTATTGATGCACCTTGGCCAGCGCCTGGTTGATCTGGCCTATCCAGTTGAGTATCCGTGGCAGCGGGACGGCCTCGCCGCGGCCCTTCAGCGCGATCATGTGCTTGCCCAAGTCCGTCGCCATCAGTTCCAGCGCCAGCACCGGCAGGCCCTCGTGCCAGCCGCTGTCGAGCAGGCGCACGATGTGGCGCTCGTCCCATGGCTCCAGCGATTGCAGGAAGCCGATTTCATTGTTCGCGCTGGTGATCCAGCGGTCGCGCTGGGCGGGCAGGGCGCGCGCCATCTGCTCGCGATTGATCAACTTGATGGCGACATCGCGCGTGGCCGCCGGCCCGCTGGCGCGCCAGATGATGCCGTAGGCCGATCCGCCGATCTGCTCGCGCAGCCGGTAGTGGCCCAGTTCCAAAGCGATGATTGCGTCTGTAGTCGTCATGATTCCCCCTCGGCCCGCGCCGTTACGCAGGACTAGCGGGGGGGGGACGAAAAAAAACCCCTCACGTGTGAGGGGCTTCTAGAGGGAGTTTAACGATCCCAGCGATCGCGATGGTGGTGATGATGTTCCCAGCGCTCTTCGCGATATTCGCGGTAGTAAGGGCGGGCCGGTTCAACGTACACCACGCGCGGAGGCGGAGCGTAGTAGCGTGGCGCTGGCTCATAGTAGACCGGAGCCGGCTCGTAGTAGACCGGTGCAGGCTGCGAATACACACGGGTCTCGACGTAACGGCCACCGCGCCCACCACCGTAGTAGCGGTCATTGGTGTTGATGCTGTTACCCACCGCCGCGCCAACCAGGCCGCCGACAATGGCGCCATCTCGGCCGCCGGCGCTGTGGCCAACGGCGGCGCCTACCACAGCACCGGCTACCGTGTTGAAATCACGGTCGCCTGCGTAGGCCGACGACGATACTGCTGCTGCGGCCAGTAACGCTACACCCATAAATTTTTTGCTCAACATGGTATTTCCCCTTACTGTGGCCCGGATCGGAATGATACGTCGGCCAGTGACTCCACTATATAGCCTGGAAGGGAATACACCACGTCTTATACACATGCTTACAAACTGGCCATTCCGGTAATGGCTTGTAACATTTAGCCCCTGAGCGCCTCCCATTCGGGGCGCAGCAGGCTGAAAACCTGCACATCCTGGTAGCGGCCATTGATGAAAAAGCTCTGGCGCAGCGTGCCTTCGGCGCTGAAACCGCATTTTTGCGCCACCCGGATCGAGGCCACGTTCTCCGGCGCGGTCAGCAACTCGAGGCGGTGAAACTGGTGGACCTTGAACAGGTAGTCGACCAGCATCCGGCATGCCTCGGTCACGTAACCGCGTCCGGCCAGCTTGGGGTCGAACAGGCGGTAGCCGATTTCGCGCGTGACCGGCGTGCGGCTTTTGAAATGCGTGATGACGCCGACGATGTGGTGCAGGCTGTCCTCGATGACAAACAGCTCGCTGTCCTCGTTGACGAAACCGTTTTGCACGAACTCCTTGCGCATCGTTTCCGGCGACTTGAAGTGCGCGGAGAAGTGGTCGCCGCGCGACGGCAGGTCGTTGACCAGCGCGATGAAGGTGTTCAGGTCGGCGGTCAGCAGGTGGCGCACGGTGCAGAGTGAACCCTTGAGCATAGGCGCTTTCTTCGCATGGTTGAAGGTTCATGGTAGTGCAACGGCCATAACAAATCAACATTGATGACAAGATCTCCACGATAGGTTATCGTTTAGATCGTTTTTGCAACTCACCTCCACATCCATAGGAAACGCATGAAATCCGTCTTCAAGTCCCCGTTGTCCCTGACCGTCCTTGCCAGCTGTCTGTTGAGCGTTGGCGCGACTGCCGCTCCAGCCAACGATCCGGCCACCCTGGCCCAGATCCGCGACAGCGCGATGAAGAGCGACTGGGCCTACGAGCGCCTGGCCGACCTGACCGACCTGATTGGGCCGCGCCTGTCCGGATCCGCAGGCGCCGCGGCCTCGGTGGAGCAGGTGGCGGCCGCCATGCGCAAGCTCGGCGCCAAGGTCACGCTGCAACCGGTCAAGGTGCCGCATTGGGTGCGCGGCGCGGAGACGGCGGAACTGGTGGACTACAACGGCCGTCCGGCCGGCATCACGCAAAAGATCGTGCTGACGGCGCTGGGCGGCTCGGGCGCCACGCCCGCCGCAGGCCTGACCGCGCCGGTGCTGGTGGTGCGCAGCCTGGAGGAATTGAAGGCCAAGGCGGCCCAGGTGAAGGGCAGCATCGTGCTGATGGACGTGCCGTTCGACCAGGAACTGGCCGATCGCGGCCACGCCGGCGCGGCCTACGGTCCGGGCGCGGGCTTCCGTTATAGCGGTCCGAAGATGGCCGCTGAACTGGGTGCGGCGGCGGCGCTGGTGCGCTCGGTCGGCGGCGCCAATTTCCGCATTCCGCATACCGGCGTGACCGGCCTGGTCGACGGCGCGCGCATTCCCGCCGCCGCCATCACCACCGAGGACGTGCTGCTGCTGGATCGCCTGCTGGCGCGCGGCCCGGTCAAGATGCACCTGACGCTGACCCCGCAAACCCTGCCGGACGCCGACAGCTTCAACGTCATCGCCGACTGGCCGGGCAGCGACAAGGCCGATGAAGTGGTGATCGTCTCCGGCCACCTCGATTCCTGGGACCTGGCCACCGGCGCCAACGACGACGGCACCGGCGTGGCCGGCGCCATGGGCGTGATCGAGACGCTGAAGAAGCTGGACCTGCACCCGCGCCGCACCATCCGCGTGATCGCGTGGATGAACGAGGAAAACGGCACCCGTGGCGGCAAGGCTTACTTTGAGGCGAACAAGGGCAAGCTGGATAAGCACTTCGCCGCCATCGAGTCGGACAGCGGCGGCGGCCGTCCGTTCGGTTTCATCGGCAGCGTGACGCCGCCGATGGTGAAGTACTTCGCGCCGCTGAAGGATGCGCTGGCGCCGATCGGTGCAGGGCAGTTCGAGCGCCGCGACATCACCGGCCCGACCGATACCGGTCCGCTGGAGCGAGCCGGCGTGCCGGTGTTCGAGCCGATGGTCGATTCCTCGGCCTACTTCAACTACCACCACACGCCGGCCGACACGCTGGACAAGGTCAGCCCGCTGGAACTGAAGCGCCATGTGGCGGTGATGACTTCGCTGAGCTGGTTCCTGGCGAATATGGAGCAGCCGATCGGCCGCACCGCGCACCAGGACAGCGAGGACTGATCAGGCGGGCGCGCAGCGCATCCGTGCGCGGCGCGCCTGGCGCTTCGTGATAGTCTGTTTGCTTATCGAGGAGAGCGTCATGGACAAGATTCATTACAAGGGTTGGGAAATCGTGCCGACCGCGTTGCCGACCACTGACCGCCGCTGGACCGCCAGCTGCGACATCGAGCGCGCCGGCGCGGACGGGGTGGAAGTGTTCGAAGGCGCCACCATGCAGTTCATGCGCGACACCGAGGACGAAGCCATAGCCGCCGCCTGTGACGAGGCGATCCGCCAGATCGACAACATCATCGCCAATCCGCTGGTGCGGCTGGCCTAAGACGCCGCTCAGGACGGGTAATAAATCTTTGCAGCCAGCCCCAGCAGGAATAGCACGATGGCAAACTGGCTGCCCATGATCCAGCGAGTGATGTAGCGGAATTCCGATCGGAGATCTTTGATTTCCGACTGGAGGTCTTGGATTTGAGAGGCTTGCTCATCCATGCGTGTCTCAAGGTCTTTGAAACGCAGTTCTATTTGTTTGAAGCGCAGGTTTGTTTCTTTTTGACTCAAGGTAAACCGTTGATCGATGTATTGCCGCAAGTCGGCGATCTGGGCTGCTTGCGCGTCTAGCCTGCCCAAGATAACGTCAGTCTCCACTTTTTGCCGGCGCAGCTCGGCCACTTGCGCATCAACAAGCTTGAATCGATCATTCATGTCAGTCCTCAGCGCAGCAACCGCCGCAACGGTGCTGTCGGATATGGCCTCAAGTTTTGCGATGCGCTCTTCCATAGATGTTGGACCTGCCGAGTTTGGATTTGGTTCCTACCCGGAGTCTGATTGCCGCCATCTGACGAATTTGCTAGTATGCAAGTCAGATGAAATTACGCCGCTACCCAGAACAAATCGCCCTGTTGCCGTATATCGGCAAATGGACCGCCATCGCGGGCCTGATCGCGCTGCTGAGCGGGACGGCTTCGGCCTTCTTCCTGTTCGCGCTGGACCGCGCCACCGTGTGGCGCGAAGCGCACGCCTGGATCATCTGGCTGCTGCCGCTGGCCGGCTTCGCGGTCGGTTGGGTGTACCTCAAACTGGGCAGCAGCGTCGAAGCTGGCAACAACCTGCTGATCGACGAAATCCACGATCCCAAGAAAGTCGTCCCGCTGCGCATGGCGCCGCTGGTGTTGATCGGCACCGTGATCTCGCACTTGTTCGGCGCCTCGGTCGGCCGCGAAGGCACGGCCGTGCAGATGGGCGGCACGCTGGCCGACCAGCTCACCCACGTGTTCCGCCTGCGCCACGCCGAGCGCCGCATCCTGCTCATGGCCGGCATCAGCGCCGGTTTCGCTTCCGTGTTCGGCACGCCGCTGGCCGGCGCCATCTTCGGCCTGGAAGTGCTGGCCATTGGCCGCCTGCGCTACGACGCCATCTTCCCCTGCATGGTGGCGGCCATCGTCGCCGACCAGGTGGGCATGGCCTGGGGCGTGCATCACACCCATTACGCGATGAGCGGTGTGGTGGCGATCGGTTTCTGGAGCATGGCCGCCGTGCTGGTGGCCGGCATCGTATTCGGCTTGACCGGCATGTTGTTCGCCAAATCCACGCACGCCGCATCGGCCTTCATGAAGCGCCATGTGGCGTATGGGCCGCTGCGTCCCTTGATCGGCGGCGCCTTGGTGGCGCTGGCGGTATGGGTGGTTGGCACGCGCTACATCGGCCTGGGCATACCGGTGATGGTCGAGGCGTTCCAGCAGCCGCTGGCGCCGTGGGATTTCGTCGGCAAGTTCGCCTTCACGGTGGCCTCGCTGGGCAGCGGCTTCAAAGGCGGGGAGGTTACACCGCTGTTCTACATCGGCGCGACGCTGGGCAACGCGCTGGCGCCGCTGCTGCATCTGCCGTTCGCCATGCTGGCTGGGATAGGTTTCGTCGCGGTGTTCGCGGGCGCGGCCAACACGCCGCTGGCGTCGACCATCATGGCGATCGAATTATTCGGTCCGCAGATCGGACCTTACGCGGCGCTGGCGTGCGTGGTGGCCTACCTGTTCTCCGGCCACACCGGCATCTACCGCGCCCAGAAAGTCGGCACCATCAAACACCGCCTGCCGCCGGTGGCGCGCGACCGTCAGCCGCCGCTCTAGATCCGGCTTACTGCTGCTGGTCCCGTGCCAGGTCGATAGGCGCGACGGCCGGCGCCGGATGCCAGTTCTCTTTCGGGATCACGTGCGGCGTGGCCGGCTCCTGGGTGAAGTGCGGCGACGTGATCGCCACGCCGTATTCATTGAACACGTCGATGATCTGCTGGTGCAGCTGGTTCAGGACGTCGGCGCGGCGGCGCGGCGTTTCCACTGTGGCGTAGGCCACCAGCCGGTACTCCGGATAAAAATCCGACAGCCCGATCTGCATTACGTAGGGCTTGGGCGTGGCGGCGATGTCCTCTATCCTGGCGGCGGCCAGTTCCAGCATCGCATGTACCTGGCGCCATGGCGTGTCGTAGCCGATGGTGACGGTGGTGTCGAGCACAAAGCCGGTGCCCGCGTGCGCGCGCGAGTAGTTTTTGGTGGTGTTGGACAGCACCCAGGCGTTGGGCATGGTGATCTCTTCACCCAGGCCGGTGCGCAGGCGCGTTTCGAACATGCCCAGTTCGACCACCGTGCCTTCCGACTCGCCGATGCGCACGTATTCGCCTTTGCGCAGCGAGCGCGCGTACATCAGGATCAAGCCACTGGCGCCTTGGCCGACGATGCTGGAAGCGCCGATCGACACCATCAAACCCACCAGCACCGACACGCCCTGGAACGCCGCCGTATGCGCGCCGGGCAGGTAAGGGTAGGCCATCGCCAGCGCGAACAGCCAGATCACCACGTTCAGGATGCGGCGCGTAGGCGTGGCGGTGTCGCGATCGAGCCAGGCCATTTGCAGCTCGCCGCTTTCCACGCGCTGGAACACCGAGCCGGCGGTCAGCATCACCAGCCGCGCGATGGCGGCGATGACGGCCACCAGCACCAGGCCAGGCAGCGCTTCGATGATGCCCTGGGCGACGCTGGTGGCGACGTCGATCAGATAGTCCTGCAAACGCTCGCCCCAGCTGCGCGAGTAGGGGATTTTACCCATCACGAAGGCCAGCCACAGATAGGTCGCCATCAAGCGCAGGCCCCAGATCAGCAGGTTGACCAGCTGGCGCATGAAGGCCACATAGTGCTCGGCGTCGAGGATGCGGACGTTTTTGAGCTTGACCTGGCCGAGGCGGCGGCTGATGGCCTGGGTCGAGCGCTTGCCCACCCAGCGGTGCATCAGCCGCAGGCCGTGCAGTATCAGCGCGTATGCGAGCGTCGCCGCCGCGCACAGGGCCGCTGCGATGAACAGGTAGCGCGGACTGGCTTGTTCGCGGCGCTCCATCAGAGCCTTGCCGAGGATCGCCGCGCTTTCGCCGGCGACGCTGTCGGTGGTATCGCCAGCCAGCGGGTTGATGTCGGCCGGCGTGACCAGGAACAGCAGGGCGCCGTCCAGCATCACCTGTGTGCCTTCGGCGATCGGGCGGGTGCCGGGCTGCTGGGCGCCATTGCGGGCCAGCGCGGCGTCCAGGCGCTTGCGTGCGCCGTCGGCTCGTTCTTCCGGCGGATAGCCGGTCAGCACGGAGCGGAACACGAAGATGGTGCGATTGGCGAAGACCAGTTTGGCCGGGGCTGGCGCGGCTGTCGGTGCGCCTGGTTGCTGGGCGGGGAGGATGTCGGCGGCGGTCGCGAGGCAGTGCAGCATCATCAACAGCGACGCGACGAGCAGGCGGCGTAAAACGGTCATGGCTATCCTTGGGACGTAGATATTAGCAATGATGCCATGTTATCGGATCTGACAGTTGCCGGTATGGCAGTTATGCCCGGTTCGTGGCATAATCACGGGCTCTGTCGCTCCGATGGTGAAATTGGTAGACACTGGAGACTTAAAATCTCCCGCCGCAAGGCGTGCCGGTTCGATTCCGGCTCGGAGCACCAGTTCGCTTTCCTGATAAAGATCATAAAACGCCATAAATCCTTCAAAATCAAGGATTTATGGCGTTTTTTGTTTGTGGGAAATCACACAAACGTGCGCTTAAAACCGCTATTTTCGGATACGCTTTACGAAAATTTTACGAAGCATTTACGAAATGGCGAGCTTCAAAAAAGACGGGACCGTTTGGCGCGTGCAGATCGCGTTGAAGGGCGTGCGCCAGGCAAAATCGTTCTCGACCAAGGCCGAGGCGGTGGCATGGGCTGCCGCACGAGAAAGTGAGATCCGTGCTGGCGTCAACGCTGGCCCTGGCGCCGGCAAGACATTGGAAGATGCCTTCAACCGCTACCTGCGCGAGGTGTCCGTGCACAAGCGCGGGCATCGGATGGAGCGGCATCGACTTGCGGCCATCGCGGATCACGTAGTCGCCGGCCGACGTCTGGGTAGTTTGCGTTTGTCCGATGTCACGTCCGACATACTTGGCCAGTGGCGTGATCTGCGCCTCCGCGGCACGGCCGCCTTAAATTTTGAAGACAAGGTCCTAGGCGCTTCCGTGATCCGTGAGCTCAATTTGCTGTCGCATGTTTTCACGACAGCGCGGCGCGAGTGGAAGTGGATCGACAAAAGTCCAACCACCGACGTTCGCCGACCGAAAGGCTCGGCGCCGCGCGATCGGCGTATCAGTCAGGACGAAATAGACCGGCTATGCGTGGCACTGGGATTCGTCGAAGGCCCTGTGAGCACAAAGAGCGGCGCGGTCGCCGTGGCGTTCCTGTTCGCGATCGAGACGGCGATGCGTGCTGGCGAGATCTGTGGCTTGAAGCGCAGTGACGTCAAGGGGAGTGTAGCCCACCTTCCTCGAACGAAGAACGGCACTAAGCGTGACGTGCCTTTGTCCAGCCGTGCGCTGGACCTGATCGCGCTGATGCCACCAGGTGACACGCTGTTCGGTATCAGCGCTGCAAGTCTGGACGCCTTGTTCCGTAAGGCGAAGGAGCGATGCCAGATCGACGACTTGAAATTCCACGATACCCGCCACGAAGCGATCACGCGACTCGCAAAAAAACTCAACGTGCTTGAACTGGCGAGGGTTGTTGGACACCGTGACTTGAACGAGCTTCAAACCTACTACAACGAGACAGCAGAAGAGTTGTCCAAGAAGCTGAAGTAATTTGATTCAGGATGCGGCGTTTAGAGTACGCGTGGGAACTTAATCGGAGGATAAAGATTGGCGCCAGAAACCGCTTTTTAGTACGCGAGTGTCGCGCAGATGTGCTTCTGTCGCGCACTGTCGACGTGGGGCGCAAGTTCGACGGTTAAGATCGAAGGCTGATCGAGCAAAAACCTTACTTATGCATGCATGTGCCCTCGGTTGGATTCCACACTTCAATTTCTATAATCTTTTTAACATCAATTTGGTAAATGATTGATGTGGGTTATACGCTAGCTAGATAGCTGACCTCATCATGTGTCTAATGGCCACGCACCTCTCCGCAGGAAGCCATGAGAACAGGTAGGCAAGTCATGAATGATACGGAATTCGTCGAGCGACTAGCCGAGGCCTTGGCTGGCTATGTGCGGCCGGCCATCCCATTGTCCATTGACCTGTGGGACATCTCTATGATCGCGCAATACCTCAAGCGAGAGCCTCAGGTTGTGCGTGAGCGAATGGCTTGCTTGCCGGGTTTTCCGAAGGCGATCCGTTTGCCGACTAAATCGGGGAGGGCGCAGCCTCTTTACAGCGCAAAAGAGGTGATCGAGTGGGCTCATAGTCACAAGGAGCGCAATTGATTCCTGTCGCATCTGGCGATGATGCAAGGTTGGACTTTGAAACTGCCGTCGTCGAATCCCGCTACCAGTATCAACACATATTGAACGAAGACGGCCGCTAACGACCGCCTGAAGGAGAATGACTTCGATGATCGATTGTCGTGTAGGCTTACTGCAAACGACCCAAGAACAACCCCCAGTACAGTTCCGAGGCGCCCTGTTCCGACAGTTGACCGTTTCCGGCACCACCGCGAAACTGCATACCCGTCGATTTGAAGAACAGCGACTGGTCGTCCGCTTCGACATTCAACATCTCGTTGAAGGAGTTGCCGCCAGAGTTTGCATCGTAGGAAAACGTCAGCATTGAACTGCCGCGCGCACCGAAGCCCCCGACGCGCACCGAGCATTCCGTAACCGACTTACCTTCGCGGTATACCACTGCGGAGAAGCTTTGAGCATCGCGACGCTGGAAGCGCGTCTGAATGCCCGCGTTGCGCGACTCAAGCTCGCCCAGCGAATTCTCAAAGAACTTCGCCATGTAGTCGTAGCTGTCATGCAGGAACTTGTCTTTGTCGAAATCGGAGAACGACTTTTTTAGGCGCAGGTTGCTGGAACGCGGTCCATTCTCGAACCCACTGCTGGCAGGTGCCGTCGCGGTGGCCGGCACTGCCGGCGATGCATAGGCCGATCCAACGACTGCCGCCGGCGGTGCGGGATCGGCCTTTCGCATGGCCTCGATCACGGCCCGGATCTGTCGCGTCGCGTCGGTCCACGCTTGTGCCTGGTTGGGCCAGGTAGTCACGGCCTTGCCGTCCTTAGGGACTGCCAGCAGTTTGCCGAAAGGTGCCGAGTGCCAGTCGCATTCGTCCAGGATGACGGGAATCACGCGTGCGCTGCCTTCCGCGTCGCGTTCCAGCGCGCGCTTCATCTCTATGGAGTAGCAGTAGCGCGAAGCGATGAAATCGGCACTAACCAACAGCAGGATAATGTCAGCACTGTTTAGATTGGCATCGATGGTGGCATCGACGTTGTCGCCTGCTGCGATGCGCCGGTCATGCCAGGTGGTGATCAGGCCCTGCTGCTTGAGAAGGGAGAGATGCACTTCCAACCGATCACGAGGCGCTTCATCTACGTGGCAATACGAAAAGAACACCTTGGCCATACGGTTACCTTTCAGATTTGTTCATTGATTATAATTATCTCAGCAGGATTATCCTCGATTGGGGCGTCTACAAGTCTTTTTTTGGATAGTGCTAAGAGGGCGCCTGTCTACCGTGCGCGTGCGATCGAAGCTAAACAGGCCGGGGCCACGATCGGGGCGCCGTTCAGGGAAGTGGGGCTGCCGCCGCGCGCCAAGGCGTGATCGACGCGCATGAGCCCTGACGGCGTGGTGGCGCTGTATGCCGCCATGGAGTTCAGAACCGCGATCGCCGAGCTGCGGCCGGCCATCGGCGGCACTATCGCTGTCATCGAGCTGGCGTTGGCTAGACCACTGCAGGTACTGGACTTCGAGCGCCTGGAGCGCGCCTTCGATGCCGGCTGGAGCGAGTTGCTGCATTCGGATCCGCAGGCAGCAAGCGAGACGCGGCAGTTTCTGCACAGGCTGCACCGATTGATCGCTGCCCCGGTGGTTCCTGATCACGAAGAGGACTATCTGATCACCCAGTCAATGGCCGAGTATTTGTCCCATGTCCATCCGCAGAAGCTTGACGGCATCCTTTTCAAATCCGTGCAGGACCCGGGTAGCACGAACCTGGTCGTGTTCCCCGAAAGGGATGGGAGTGCGCAAGATGACACGTTCCCAGTCGACTATGTGCACGGGAGCTTGGCGTTTCACCGTGTTCGCCAGGTTGCCTATACGGTGGAACGCCTCGTCGAAGAACCTGATGGCGATGGTCAGGTATGGTTACACACCAAGGAACAATTGAATGACCGCGTGGAGAAATGGGGGGAGTGGAAGAGGGAAAAGGGAAAAGGGTTCGTAGCCTGGCCGTTTCGACTAATCGATATAAATAATATATATAGATAACACGATATCGCCACCACTATGCTTTTCCGAGGACGCGAGGGTTCATGCGGTGCTACACTCGAAAAAGAGCCTGACGGGTTCTCACTCTGAATAAAGCCGTTTTCAACCCTATTCAGAGGACCACCATGCCGCAAGCCGCAGTCTTGAAGCCGGGCCAATACCGGCACCTTCTCCGTGTCACCAAAGCCACCAGCCGCGATCCAGAGCGCGATGTTCTTGTCCTACTGCTGGGCATCCACACAGGGATGCGTGTGTCCGAAATCGCTCAGATCGAGATCGGCGACTTGCTGTTTCCATCCGGGGCGATCCGGTCAGAGGTGTCGCTCCGGGCAACCATCACGAAGGGGCAACGGCAGCGCTGCATCTATCCGACAAACCGCGATCTGGTCGCCGCGATAGATGACTACCTCGCGCAGCGTGTCGAGCGGCGCTTGCGTATGAGCGATGATCCGAAGCGGTATCGTGGTCTGCGGCCAGATAGCGCGCTGGTGCTCACCTTCAAGGGCTATCGCTACTCCATGAACACCAAGCGCCGAATCAATCAGGCTGGCCAGCAAGTCGATTACGCAGCCTGCGATGCCCTGCAAGCGCACGTAACGAAGTTGTACCGGGATGCCGGGATCAAGGGCGGTACTTCGCACAGTGGTCGGCGCACTATGGCGTCACGGCTCTTAGCCAACGGCGTCGAGCTGAGCACCGTGCAGTTGATGTTGGGGCATGCCAAGCTGGACCACGTCGACCCGTATCTGGAGGTATCTCCTGCACAACTTCGTCAAGCATTCGCCGACGTGTTGTGATATTTGGTGAGATTCAATACGTTACAAATAATATAAAATTTTGCTTTCTATTTGGAAACACTTCATTGACAAGGCGACGGTTTCGGGCGGAGACTTGAAACCGAACCCTATAAATGGCTTCCGCAAGGTGGCCCAGCATCAATCAGGAAAATCATGTCAATACCGAACCGGGTCGCGGAGCTCGAATCTGCTCGAAACAAAATGGAGGAATGCATGTGCCGAGTTGGCACACCGAGCGGACCCACAGGGATCGTGGAAAAGGTATTCCGTGGACGTAAAGGTGGTGCTCTGCGATGCAAAGTTATTATGGATACGGGATCAGTCCGCTATCTCGACGAGTTTGACGTCTAGACGTTCTAGATGAAGGAAAACGCACCCTGGTGGCGCACCGACAGCAGCGCCCGCGCCCGGCTAGGCCGGGCGGCGGCAGTGAGAAGGTCAGCGTGGTGCTGGCCGGCGAGGAAAAAATCGAATATGAGTATCTGGAAACCGATCGAAGACGAAACTCTGACCACGCGCGTCGCCAGTATTCTGGACGGCACTACGCCGTTTGCCAGCCAGGCGGACCGGCTGGTCGCACTAGCGGTCGCGGCGTTCGAGTCGCACGGAGTTGGGTCTATGTACGCTCTGGTCGTCGAAGAAAAGCTTGTGTCCTGGGGGCTGACTGCGGAAGCGGCTGCGGCTGCCGTCAAGGCTGCGAAAGATGCTGGCCAGCTGATTGAGCAATCAGCCGATCAGTCAATCCGGGTAATGCTGGCCGAATAGGAAAATACCGTATAAACGGTTTATCAGAAAAACAGGCGGCTCAACGGCTTAATCGTTGAATCGCAATACCAAGGACAGGGTCCATGCTGAACGAACTGCAATCCGACCTGCGCGAACTGATTGACCTGGTGCGCGCTGTCGAGAACTACGACACGACGATGGCTGCCGCCGCACTGTCCGGTGCGCCGATCCCCGCCGGCGCCGGCGCGGTGGCCGAGCGCGCGCGCAAAGGCCACCGCATCGAGCAGTTGCGCGGCAAGTGGAACATCTGACCCAAGGAAAACGCGCCCTGGTGGCGCCCGCCACCGGCCGGCGCCGGAACAAGGGAAAAATCAATGGCTCGTAAAACTATGATGCTGGTGATCACATTCCTAATTGTCGTCAGGGGCGTTTTCGCCGCCACGCCAGACTATGTTCAGATTGGTCAGGCGTCGGTTTCTGGATATCGGTGCGCTACGCTTGCTGCACACGCCCGATATGTAGACGAGGAGAAGCGCTTGATGGTATTCGCTCTATCGAACGCGAGGGTGTTCATTCAAGCAGCGCGAGGTAAGAAGGTTTCGATGGAAGAGTTTAATCGCAGCGAATTCGTACTCCCCGTGGTACTCAGAGCCTGGAACTTCGCCGACCTCGACGTGCCTGTTGATTTCGCGGCTGGACAAGTCTATGAATCGATTTGGGAACAAACAACGGCGGAATTGGGAGAAAAGAGTAGCGCGATGACCACTTACCAGGTGGACTACCGTGTGTGGGGCCGTGCCAAGTTTAAAGAACAAAATTGTGAGCTGTTGGGCAAGTGAATATTTCACCAAGGAAAACGAATTCATGGCCAACATCACCCAGTTCCCTGGTCGCGCCGAACGGCGGAATCGTCAAAATCTCAAGAACGGCATCGTGGCCTGTCAAGTGTCGGATCGCTGGCTGCAATTTCCAGATGGTGCCTCCGACGTGGGTGGCAAAGGCTTCATGCAAGTCGATGTGATGACGCGCGGATCGGATGAGCAACCGAAAAAGCTCTGCGAGCTGGTGCTGGCGAAGGAAGACCTCCTGGCCATGCTCGCCAAGATCGAAACCGAAGTTTGAGTCATGGAAAATTCAGGAGTGCTATCGGCCGCGCATGACGCGGCCTTTGTGCTGAGAAGGCCGGGTATCGTGCCGGGCCAGTGAGGGTAACTGGATGAATTCCAATTGCGGTAAATGCACAGACTACAAACACAACGGCCACAACTACTGCCGCGCTTGTGGTAACCACCTGACCAAAGGCTATGTTCAACATGTACGAGTCGCCGTCACATACACAACGGCGGAACGTTACTGCGGTCGCTGCGGCGCCGAACGCACCACGTGTAAGTGCCACTAAAGGAAAACTGCAAATGACTTTAAAAGATGACATAGCCTCAAACGGTGTTCCTGCCGGAACCTACGCGATCCAATGTGTCCAAAATGGAAAATATATTGGGCCGGATCAAGCGTTGTACAGTCGAATCTTAGCGGTTAGGTCAGAACCCGATCCAATTAATTTTTTCCAATTTCGTCGATTCGATAATGGATCTACAGGGCTATTCAACCTTCATCACAATGCATTTGTCTCGCTTATAAGTGAGACGAGGGCTCACGAAGCGGATTGGTATCTGGTAGCAGGAGTCAAAGATGCAATGTGGGCTGCTTTTTCCATTGAAAGAAATTCTTCCGACGGCGACAATGATTTTTGGCTCAGAAGCACACATCCCGCTGCGCAAAATTTCCCGTATGTCCAGGTTTTAACAGCAGATTTTTACATGGGTGTTATTAAGACGGAAGCAAGGCACGAAGGAACCAAGTTAACCTCCGATCCCTTATGGCAAAAGCTGCGTGTCACGAAAATGGATTAGGTTAATGATGCGGTGCCTTCCTGAAAGGAAAATCGCTACTCCATGAATATCAAGCGGCGAGTCAATCAGGCTGGCGAGCAGGTTGATTACGCAGCCTGTGACGCGTTACAAGCGCACGTTACGAAGTTGTACAGGGATGCTGGAATCAAGGACGGAAGCTCTCACAGTGGCCGGCGAACCATGGCCAGCCGACTCTTGGCCAAAGGGGTTGAACTCAGCACCGTGCAATTAATGCTCGGGCACGCCGAGTTGGACCACGTTGATCCGTATTTGGAGATTTCTCAGGCGCAGCTTCGTCAGGCATTCGCTGATGCATTGTGATAATTGGTGAGATTTCATGCGTTGCAAATAACCTAAAACGAATTTTCAGTATGAAAACATTTCATTGTTAGTTAATTCCCCGTTTCGATAAAACTCTGGCGTTCGCGCTCCGCTTTGGCCGGTAGCGCGCAATTTATGGAGAACGTTATGGCAAATCCAGTCCCACACAATGCACCGAGTAAAAATCCTGGCCAACCTTCCGGCGGCGGTCGTGGCAATAACCCGCCAAAAGGGAAATAAGCAACTACCGCTGCAACAGTAATTGGTGTTGCAGTAAGTCGATTTAAAAAAAGGATAATTATGCAAATCAGATTTGTAAAACCAGAAGAGTGGGGCAAAGTCGAAGGGGCAGTTGCAGACATGCCCTGGCTAGTTGCCAAAGAACGCTTTATCGCGTTTTTTAAGGAGCCTCGCAACGGGTCAGGCTTGTACGAACACGTCGAAGTGAATCACGGGTGTTATGCAGCGAGTGCCGCTACCTGGGCAGTAGCCATGAACTCCGTCATCATTATCCTCAATACTTTGCCTGATGGCGCAAGTGAGGCTGACGTAAAAACCGCCTTCGGGTTGTAAGGGAAAATCGCCTCATGAAGATCAAGCGCTACGAGCTGACAAACGCAGCTGACGGATGGTACTGCAATGTTTTACGAGTGGATGTCGAGAAGGACGGTGTTTGGACACGCAGTTGGTCGTCGGATGGTCGCAAGCTAGAGCCGTCAGAAGATGGCCGCCATCTGGTTCTGCCGGGCACGAACACCCTATTTATCATGCCCGAGGATGATGATGAATAAATCGGAAATATTACTATGCGGCGCGTGACGTTATCTGTTGAGCAGCATCCCAATGGCGCTCTTTCACTCTGGATTGAACATGAAGACCTTGGCCCTGAAGGTCGGCATCGCGGTGGGTATGAGTTAGCAGAGAATTTAGATCATGCGAGCTTCTATCGCGTGGTCGCACGCGGCATAGCCGAATATGCTGCATCCGGAATTCAAGTGATATACAAAGACCGAGACTAGGAAAACGTTCGGTTTGTTTGTTCCGGCCTTGAACCAATCCTGATGACGAAGAGTAAGCAATGATCGAATACGACGACGACTGCGACAGCCTGTTGTTGGCCGCATCCGCCGCCAGGCAGCGCGCGTGTTGAACGCTTGAAGGGAAAATCTTGAGTTTCGATGAATTTCAGAGTGCTATTAACGGGTTGTATCAAAACGATTGGTTTAAATTTCTCGCATTGCCAACGGTAGCTGCGCTCTACAAATGCGGGCACTACCTATGGCAACGCAAAATAGAGGGCAAGCCTGTTACAGAGCGTATCGCTCAGCTTCATCAAATTGCCGACCTCAAGGCAAAGCTGGATAAGGACGGCACTACCATAGAGGAACTGCAGAGTTTCGGTGCCAAAGCGCTGGGTCGATCTGCTGAGGTAGCAATTGTCACGGCGAAGCGATATGCGGAGACTGCTTACACCTTGGTGACCAATGCGGATCGGGCTGAGCATGATCCTGAGTGGGGTGCTGCACAAACTCAACTGGAGATGAATGAATTGTCTGCCAGGAAAGCATTTCAGGCTGACGACGATCTCGGGGAACTTGTCTCCTCATACCTGCCAACGCTCACCCAAGAAAGTCAGGAGCAACTAGACGTGGCACAGTCGGCTTGGTCAGTCTTCCGAGATGTTGAAGTTGAGCGCGAGGCAAAAAAGTGGGAAGGAGGGAGTATCCAGCCGCTCATGAGATTTATCCGGTACGAAGCAATCACGCGAGAGCGAATTGCAAGCTTAAGTTCTGAGATTGCTGAAGAAAGTAACAGATAAACGCCGAGGAAAATCATGAAGTGGATACGATACTGGTGGGGAGACGATAGGCCAAAATCATTTTTCGATTACTTGGACACAGACTATCGTCGCCCGCATTGGTCTGCCCAAATTGTTCGTTCATCCGCGCGGTTCTGTGTCCGCGAGTGGAAATGGGTAGTCGGCTCAGTGGGCGCCGTCGTCGCCTTTATCATCAAACATTTGTAAGCTTTGCGGAAAATTGAAATGTCGAATCTACACCCTGTGATGGAGTTTGGCATCCGCCAGTCAGAGGCGATTGCATGCCTTCGCGAGAAGGGATTCAGGCAGCCCACACTTGTTTTACTCTTCGCTGCTATAGACCAACTAGCTTGGGTAGCAGGTGACAAGGAAACGGTCGGTAACGAAGGCTTCAAAGCGTGGGTACAGCGGTACATGGTCGAAAAAAATCCAGAACTCCTTTCCGGCGCGACCGCCGCCGATCTTTGGGGCGCCCGCTGCGGGGTCTTGCACACTGGCGCGGCGGAATCGAATGACTTCCGAAGCGGTAAGGCACGTCGAATCTTCTACGCCTCCAATCTTGGCCAGGTTGGTCCGAGTGATCCGACTATTCTTATTTTATCGCTGGAATGGTTAGGGAGCGCCTTTGCGGCAGCGTTAGTCTGGTTCTTGGAAGACCTCCAAGCTAATCCTGACAAAGATAGGCGCGCGCGGGAAAAGCTGTCTCGCATGCTGGTCGATCAACAGCCGTAAGCACATAGGAAAATTCTGATTATGAATACGCCTGAACAACACTACATTTTGGTGCTGGTGAACGTGGTAACCAAAACCAGTATTGGCGTCGAGTTTTGCAAGGATCTCGAAGACCTGATGTGGAAGCGCGGTATGTTCCTGAACGATTTTGGCCGGGATGATCATGTGGCGCTGACCTACCCAGATTCCGGCGCGCAGTATGCCGACGCATTGGCCGAAGTGGCAGGCGCTGTGCCGCGCTACGCATAAGAGGAAAATCAGCAGCGCCACCCAAGCAATCGCTCGGCGCCTTCTCGAACCGCCGGTGGCCGAGTTCTCCCTGATGAGCAATCGCCGCTCGCAGGAGATCTCCAAGGTCGGCTACCGCTATGCCATGGGAAAAATGGAAAAATGGACCCATCTAGTGATCTCAAGGCGGCCCAGGAGACGCTGAGCCTGTCGCTGAGCCAGCGCGAGGTCTGGCTCGACCAGCTGGCCTGGCCCGACAGCGCGCATCTGAACATCGGCGGCTTCCTGTTTCTCGACGGTCCGCTCGACCGCGCGCGGGTCAGGCGCGCGCTGGCCGCGATGGTGGCGGAAAACGATGCGCTGCGGCTGGCGCCGCTGGCCAGCGGCGGCCAGCGGCTGCTGGCCGTGGCCGAGCCGTGTCTGGAAGTGGTCGACCTGAGCGCCGCCGCAGACCCGCAGCTGGCGATGCGCGCCTGGTCGCAGCGCCGCATCGCCGACCCGTTCGCGCTGGACGGCACGCCGCCCTGGCGCTTCGCGTTGCTGATCGGCGGCCCGGAACTGCACAACCTGACGATCCTGTTCCACCACCTAGTGACGGATGGCTGGGGCACCTCGCTGGCGATGCGGCGCTGGAGCGAGCTGTATAACGGGCTCGGGCAAGGCGACGGCGCGCCCGCGTCCGCCGCACCGCGCTATCGCCAGTTCATCGTCGAATCGAATTCCTACCGCGAGTCGCCCGCCTTCGAGCGCGACGCCGCCTACTGGCGCGCGCAGATCCCGGTGCTGCCGGCGCCGCTGATCGAAGCGCGCTACGCCGCTGGCCGCAGCGGCCAGCTGGCGCCCTCGCGGCTGGCCACGCAGTGCCTGGCACGTGCCGACTACCTGCGCCTCGAGCGCCACGCGATCGACCAGGGCGCGACGGTGTTCAACTATTTTCTTGCGGCGCTGGCGCTGTATTTCGCGCGCGTCAATCACTGCGCCGAGGTGGTGGTCGGGGTGCCCACGCTCAACCGAGGCGGGCGCCATTTCAGGTCCACCATGGGCATGTTCGTCGGCGTGCTACCGATTAAGGTCGCGCTGGAGCCGGGCATGCGGGTCGGCGAGCTGCTTGCCGCGACCCGGGTCGCGATGTACGGCGCGCTGCGCCACCCACGCTATCCGCTGTCCGAACTGGGACGCGCGCTGGAGGTGATCCGCAGCGGGCGCGACGGGCTGCTCGACGTGCTGCTCTCGTTCGAGCGCCAGGACTACGCGGTGCAATTCGGCGCGGCCCGCTCCTTCGATTCGCGCCAGCTGTTCTCCGGCACCGCGCGCTACCGGCTGGGCGTGACGGTGTGCGACTTCGATACCGGCCAGGATCCGGAACTGATCCTCGACGCCAGTGCCGACTGCTTCGCGCCGGGCGAGCCCGAGCTACTCGGGCGCCGCCTGTGGCAGCTGGCGCTGGCGATGATGGACGCACCCGAGGCCGGGGTCGATGCACTGTCCATCGTGCCGCCCGAGGAGCAGTGGGCGCTGCTGCATGGCCTGCACCAGGACATCGCCCATCACGCGGCGCCGATACCGTTCATCGTGCTGTTCGAGCACCAGGTGGCGCTGCGCCCCGAGGCCGTCGCGCTGGTGTGGGATGGCGGCGCGATTGACTATGCGGAACTGGACCGGCGCGCCGGCCAGCTGGCGCAACGCCTGCTGGCACTGGGCGCCGGCCCGGATCAGGTGCTGGCGATGGCGATCCCGCGCTCGCCGTCGATGGTGGTGGCGCTGCTGGCCATCGCCAAGGCCGGCGCGGCCTTCCTGCCGCTCGACCTCGACGCGCCGCTCGAGCGGCTGGCCGACATTCTGGAACAGAGCCGGGCTCGCGTGCTGCTGGTCGATCCGGACAACGCGGCACGTCTCGAGCCGCTACATCCGGCCACGCTGGTGGTGGCCTGGCACGACAGCGGCGCGTCCGGCGCGCCAGCTGGCGCGCGGCCCGCGCCCTCGGATCTGGCATACGTGCTGTTTACCTCCGGCTCGACCGGCCGGCCGAAGGGCGTGATGGTCGAGCACGGGACGCTGGCGCGACGCCTGGCCTGGCTGTCGCGCAGCTACGGCGTCGAGTGGCACGACTGTGCGGCCCAGGCCACCCAGCTGACCTTCGACCCGGCGCTGATCGAGCTGCTGCTGCCGCTGACCCACGGCGGGCGCGTTGCGCTGCCGCCGCCCGGGCGCCTGCTGCCCGAGTCGCTGGCCGAGTTCGCGCTGCGCCACGGCGTGACCATCATGGCCTTCGTGCCGTCGACCCTGAGCGGCTTCCTGGACGCGGCCCGGGGCCGCGCCGGCCTCAAGTTACGCGTGGCCTGCTGCGGCGGGGCGGTGCTTGCGCCGGCGCTGGCGGCGCGCTTCATCGCCCAGACCGGGGCCCGGCTGTACAACGTCTACGGCCCGACCGAGGCCGCGATCTTCGCCACCGCCTGGCACTGCGAAGCGGGCAGCGCCGACGGCGCGCTACCGATCGGGCGGCCGATCGACGACACCCGCATCTATGTGCTCGACGCACAGCTGCAGCCGGTGCCGACCGGGATCGCGGGCGAGATCTACATCGGCGGCGACACGCTAGCGCGCGGCTACCTGAACCGGCCCGAGCTCGACCGCGCGCAGTTCTTGGTCGATCCATTTCTGCCCCGAGGGCGGATGTACCGCAGCGGCGACCGCGGCTGGCTGGGCACCGAGGGCAACCTGCATTTCATCGGCCGCATCGACCGCCAGATCAAGCTGCGCGGTTACCGCATCGAGCTCGAGGAAATCGAGGCCACCTGTTTACATCTGCCCGGCGTGACCCAGGCCGCGGCCAAGCTGGTCGAGCTCAAGGGACGGGACCAGATCCATGTCTGGGTCGGCGCCGGGGCCGGCGTGACGGCGCACAGCCTGCAGGCCGCACTGCGCCAGCGCCTGCCGGACTACATGATCCCGAGCGCGATCAGCGTGCTGCCGACGCTGCCGCAAAGCAGCACCGGCAAGACCGACTACGAGGCGCTGTCGGCGCCCCTGCCGTCCCAGGCGCCGCTGCTAACGCGCGCGCCCGGCAGCGCGCTCGAGCGCGCGCTGCTGCCGCTGTGGGAGGGGGTGCTCGATGCGCGCCCGATCGAGATGGGCGACAATTTCTTCGACATCGGCGGCGATTCGCTGGCCGCGCTGAGCATCCTGGCCGGCATCGAGACTGAGCTCGGCTGCAAGGTGCCCATGTATGTGCTGACCGAGCACCCGACCATCGAGCGGCTGGCCGTCGCGCTGGGCAAGAAGATCACGCTGCCCGGTGTCTTGATGAGCCTGGGCCCGGAGCATGGCCGTAGGCCGCTCTACCTGGCCGCATCCGGCCACGGCGACCTGATCCGCTTCCAGGACCTGGCGCGCGCGCTGGCAGGCGCCTACGACGTGTACATGCTGCAGCCGCCGGCCGACCAGCCGTTCAAGAGCCTGACCGAGTTGGCCGACGTATATGCCGCTAGCGTCGCCGCGCTGGGCCGCGAGTCGGGCGTCATGGCCGGCTTTTCGGTGGGCGGGGTGGCGGCGCTGGAGACCGCACGCGCGCTGGCCGGCAGCGCCTGCGCGGTGCGCGCGCTGGTGCTGATCGACACCATCTATCCGAAGGCGGTGCTGGGCGGCACCGTGTTCTGGCGCCTGCTCGGCTGGCTGGTACGCTTCCTGCACATCCATGAACTGAGCCTGAACGGCCGGCGGCTGGGCGCGCTGGTCAACGATCCGGCGCTGGTCGCGCAGGTGATGGCGCTGCGCGGCTACCGGCCGGTCGGCTTCCACGGGCCGGCCACGCTGATCCGCTCTTCCGGCCTGGCCAATTGGGACCGGCTGTTTTTTGGCGCCTGGCGCCGCCTGATGGGCGGGCGCATGCTCGAGCAGCGCGTGCCCGGCCTGCACGGCTCGATCTTCGAGCACCCCAATCTCGACGTGCTGGCCGCCGCGCTGGTTGCGGTGCCGGACCAGCACGATGGCCACGCCTGAAGCGCCGGCCCGCGGTCGGCGCCTGATGGCGCTGGCCGGCCTGGCGTTGCTGTTGCTGGCGCTAGCCGCGGCCTGGGCCTGATCGCCGCTAAAGGACTGGTTGGAGATCGACTTGGCGGTCGGCGCGCTGCGCCGTTTCGGCACGGCGGCCGGGCCTGTTGGCGCCGACCGAAAACTTACCCGAAATAGCTGCTGCTGCGCAGCTTGGGGATTTTGAGATTGACCGTGCCTGCGCGGGTTTCCCAGGCACGGTCGCGGTAGCCGTTGCGGCTGTTGATGCGTTCCTCGCTGCGCTCGCCGTAGGCGGCCTTGCAAAGCGCCTCGACATCCATCTCCATGATCCGTTGCAAGGCAAATCGAAGCGTTTGTTTGATGAAATTGGCATCCGCCCCCTTTTCGGCGAGATCGGACTATGCGATAGTGGCGTTGGTCATTGTGGTAACCTCGGTCTGGTTAGAGTCTTCGTAAACCCCAACCTATCCAGTAATCACAATGGCCGCCTCAACAAAGCTCAAGCCTAGGTGCCGAACTCAGCACCATCTTCATACACCACTCCGTGGGACACAATCCATGGACGTGCCAGAGCGTGCCCTGGTAACGCAACTGGACTGACAAGGAAAACGATCTGGTGCCAATTGGCACTCCGATACGGCCGGTCGCCGCCAACAGGAAGAGAAGGACCTTGGATGAATCGAATTTTAAAAATCACGCTGTTGTCGGCCGGTCTCCTGTTCGGCGCCACGGCGTTTGCCGGAAAATCAGATTATCTAATGATCATCGATAATTCGACACTGTATCCGATGACAATCCAACATACGGGTGACGGCTGCACTACCTGGGACCAAACGCCGCCGGCCTCAGTCACGCTAGCGGCAAAGACCCTCACCTCGTACACTTTTCACCGGGCTGGTCGCTGCTCGGGGGACGATGGTCAGGTCTACTTTTCCTTTACCCCCCAATTCGCAGCAAGCGGCGCGATGGGCAGCGGAACCATCAGCACCGATTACACTGCTGACCATCAGCAAACGACGCAAGTATCGTCGCAGGGAACTCAGTTTAATACAGTTACGTTCCAGCCGTATGCGAGTGGCGACCAAGACAAAATTACGGTAACCCTGTACGACTCGCAGCAAATAGATATTCCAACGGCCCTGTCGCTCGGCTTCATGGATCCGGTCGCGATGAATTCCACTGTCTCACAGCTTAATCTTGAAAGCACGATCGGCTCGGTAACTCAACAAAAAGTTCAGAGTTACGCCGGGGGGTTGAACGTGACTAGTTACAACGTAACTGTTCCAATCTGGGGTTTCCGAACGCTAAAATTTGAAGATTACGAAGCGAGTGCGCTGATGGCAGGGTTTGTTCCGTCGTATGCTCTCCGCGCATTAAGAAAATCCAACTTCACCGACTTCTTACCAGTTAATGGTCCATACATTTCCAACACGTTTTCGAGCGTTGCATTGGGTATGAGACTGCTCGCGGTCTCCAGTTCATCCCAGCCGACATCGCAATTCGCGTCGGTTGGTCTTGACTATGCGACTGCGGCAGACCCAAACTGGCATTCGCCGGGCCAATTCGTTTATGCATTTTTCGTGATTCCTGATGCGCCTATTCAGGGCGTCAGCAGCGATCCGACGAAGTCAGGTGAGAAGCAAGTGCAGATACTGGGAGGAACACCTATTACTTCCCTATATCGCAGCGTCGATAACCTCGTTTGGCAGAAGTGGTCGCCTGATTCGCAAACTTGGGTTGCAACGAGCACGATCCCAACGAATAATCTGCAGTCTTCGCAGGCGACGGTCGCGGCACTGAGCGTTCGCGCCAGTGCTGACGCTAATCCAGTTGCCAAGGTGCCCAAGCATTAAGTCAATCATCATGTAGGACGGTACTCGATCGTTTCGAAGCGGTGGTGCGCTGCTCTCCTAAGAAAGTTCGCGCTTTGCATGGACGAAGTAGTCAGAGGAGAACGCGCCCTAGTGGTTCACCGACAGCAGAACCCGCGCCAGGCCGGGCAGCGGCAGTGAGAAGGCCAGCGTGGAGCTGGCCGGCGAGGAAAATGCCCGTGAACCTTTTGAACAGACACGTCGATATCGTCGCCGATTTCCCAAGCCCTCTTGGCGGCAGTGGCGCAATCCGTGCCGGTGAAACTGGACGGGTTGTTTGGGACGAACCTGACGGCGACGTGATCGTTGAATTTGAACGAGAGGTTCCAAATGAAGGACTGCTACCGAATAGGCGACAGGCATGGGTGCCGCGCTCGATGGTGGCGATTACAAAATCGTAGATGGGAAAATCATGACCACCCATCAGTCTGGGCGAATCTACAGGGCGGCCAAGAGCTTTTATGACCTGGCAAAACCAGCTTTTGACGACAACAGTATCTTGGAGAGCAACGTGATGGCCGTCGTCGCCAACCTAGCTTTAGCGGTCGAGCTGTTTTTAAAGGCAGCCGACGCCAAAGTGACCGTGTCGCCTCGCGGTGTTGATGGTCCGCTGGGTCAGGCGAAGATCGAGTCTAACGTCTGGGGGCACGACCTTGAACAACTGTTCGATAGGATGGACCGGACAGTATCGACTCGGTTGCAGCAGTTGTTCGAACAGGAGACTGGCAAAGAACTGAAGCCACTCTTGGTCGAATGCAAGGATTACTTTGCGCACGCCCGCTACTTCTACGAGCCCAAACATCAGCACGGTTTTACCGTTTCGGCGGTGAAAATCCTTGCTGAAGGCCTTGATGCTGCTTTGATGAAAGGCTGGGGCCCGCAGCCCTAGGAAAATCCATGAGTGAATTTTTTCAGTACGTGCACGATGCTGGCCAACAGACAGTTTATCGGTTCCCTTTGCGTCCGCAGGTAATACCGCAGCCGCAGGGGAAGACCAAGAAAAAGAAAATTTACCACTATGTCCGCATGGAGATTTCGATTGCTCGTGCAGACAATGTGCTGACTGGGCATCGATGGAAGTACCCAACGAGCGATTACCCAAGTTTCACCTACGACGACCGATACGATGCGGACGAAGCCGAACGCTACTTCATGCTCCATTATGCGCCCCGTGGGGAAGCGATCAGCAAGGAAGAGTACGAGATTCTGGCATCTCAATATACCAAGAAGTGAACGAAGGAAAACATGCAACAGATTGCCTACCTACTAGCCGCGGCCGCTGCGCTGTCAGTCCCGGCATTGGCAAATTCGGCCGCGAAAATAGTACCGCTTTCTTCTGCGGAGGAACGACAGTGGGTCGGCGCCGTCAAAGCGCATAAAACCGCCGATAGCAGGACGGTCGCGGAGGTACTCGCCCTGGTTGAAAAACATGCGCACGGCCGTTTCAAAGTCGCCTCGTATAACGTGATGTACGACTGGAAGGGGCAGCCAAGTTCAGTGGCAATATCGTATTGGATTGGCACTAAGCGCGCGCGCGACCTGACATTCTCGGACATCGATTACCCGATGAATCGTAATGGAACAATCGCGAAGATTTCCTACGCGGACCGGCCGACCCTGGAAGCTCTGGAGAAGGGCGCTGACGCCATGCTCGCCGAAGTCGAGCAACACTACCGCATAGACTGTCCGGCCAACATGCCGTCCGATCACTGCTGACCAAGGAAACTGCACCAGGTCTTACCATAGCCGCCCATGAGGCGGCTGGTGCATTGAGAAGGTCCGGCATAGTGCCGGGCCAACATGAGGACGAGGACTGATGGACTACATGCCAGAAATTGAACGCGCTAGGATTACCGTCGAGCACGCAATGCGCGACGCTAAAGACCTCGCGGATAAACTGCCTGATGGCCATGCAAAGCTGTCGGCCCTGGCTCTCGTGTCTCAACTGGTATCCGCTTCGGTCATCTTGGGTATCCGGGAGCCTGCCGTACCATGCCGTCTCGATTTCATTGCACTTAATGCGCCAGAACCCATGGACGGCTATATGCGCCGCTCTGCCAATGCCGTGCTCAGCGAGCGCCTGCGCCAGGTGGACGTGAAAGGCTGGACGCCAGAGCATGATGACGAAGAGCATTCAGGATACGAGCTGTTAAATGCTGCCGCGTGCTACGCGGCGGGTGAACCACTGTCGGGACTCTGGCCAAACGGGTGGGAATTTAAAGAAACGGGCAGGTATCGTATGTTGGTCAAGTCCGGAGCTTTGGTGTTGGCAGAGCTTGAACGAATTGATCGGGAGAGGGCCGTTTCGGAGGGCCACGGACATGGGGAATCTGTTCCGGCGCAAGACGACGAGTAATTCAAGGAAAATGCGCATTAGCGCCCGTGCTGGCCGGATGCCAGGGCCTGGTATTAATGTTGAAGGGGTAGAAAATGAGAAAACTTGTGGCCACAATGGTCCTGGGTGCTATTTTGACGTCCAACGCAATTCTCGGCACTTCCACTGCGATGGCGGCTGACCAGCCGGAATATAAAGCGCCAACGAGAGCGAGGTCTTCCATAATTTTTGATTCTTCCGGCAACGCTGTGTTCACTTCGAATAACGTGATCATTGGATCTGCGGTGAATTTTCGTCCTGCAAAAGACCTTCAACCAATAACGCCGGCTCAAGTGCTGACGGATGAATCCCCAGACGATCCAGTGGGGCCACCCAAGCCTGACCCTGATGCTCCAAAACCTCCAAAAGTTCCTGACCTTAACCAACCACAACCGAAGCCGAAGCCAAAGACCAATTGCGACATGACGCCAGGCTGTATTCCATTGGGCAAGAATGCGCGTTTGATCAGATACGGGCGTGATTTCCGGGACATCAATGTATACAAACTCGAATCAGGCGTACTGAGCAAGGAAGTAATGGGCGCTGCGGGACGAACACTTCAAGCTGTTGAAGCAAAACATCAGTAAAAATTCTAGCGTTGAAAATGCGCCAGGCGGCGCCTGCAATCGGTCGGCCGCCGGCGCAAGCAGGGAAAAAGGAAATTGCCGTATAAACGGTTTATAAGGAAATGTATGGACCAGAAAGCAATTGAAGATGCGGCACGCGCTGCGGCCGCTGCCGGTTTCCATGTCGGCCATGTGTTCGTCCGTCATGATGGTGATGACGCGCACATCAAATGCACTTCGTGCGGTGCCGAAGAAATTGTTAAGGACTACAGCAACGGTAAGCATCCTCAAAAGTTCGTATATCAGCCGACACGGATGGATGGCCGGGAGTACGTCAAATGCGAGTCGTGCCGCCGCGTCCATGATCGCGTTGTTCCATTCGCGCGTTAAGAAAACCGAGGGGAATTATGACCACTCTAGACGCCAAGACATTTGCTCAGATCACCGAAACCGTGCGTGGAGCGGTTCACCGTTTGTACACCACGAGTCCGCCGAAGGACGCTGCGCACGTCGCCCAGCACCACGCTATGGCCCTCGGCATGATTATCGTTTGGGCCGATCTGTCGTTCGATATGAGCGGTGATCGGGCCGCCCGCGTGCAGGTCCAGGGCGAGCTGGAATCGGAGGTCGAAAACTTTGACATCCAAGCGCGCCAGCGCCTTGGCCTGCCACACTAGGGAAAATCGCCATGAACTACCGCCCTGTGACCGGACCGTGTGCCTTGCGTCTCAACCGTGACCACACGCCGGATGTGCACGATCCGCACGGGTGCGTGCTTGCGGTCGGGCATGCCGGTCCACATGAGTTCGTCGCGAAAAATAGCCAAGCGTGGCAGTGGGAGACTGATTGGGAATGCGACTGCGAAAGCTGCATGAGCGACGGGGATTTCTGCGTCGTGTACTGGCCTAAAGAAACAAGCCAACAGCCTGCCTGACGGCTAAGGAAAACGGTATAAACCGTTTTTTAAATTTACGTAACGATTAACGGAAATCGGTATAAATCGTTTTAATATTAACGTAACGCGTAACGGAAAAATTATGGATCTCTACACGAAGGATGGCAAGCCGCTGCAAGTAAGCGAGCCTTTTGTCTACAGCCGCTCTGGAGTGCCGGTAGGTCGCATTAAAGGCGAAAAGGTATTTGGTCCTGACGGCCAGTATGTGGGCACGATTGTTGGCGATCGCTTGGTCTATCGCTCCACCCAAAGTGCATCGGTAGGCTCGCCGTTCTCGGTAGCTCATCGAGCCGGTTCGGCAAAGGCGCACCGTGCAGGATCTGCCATGTGGGGCGACGAACCAAACATTCCGGATTAAAGATCGGAAAATCATGAGCAAACTGTTGGAATTTCTTCTGCCTCCTAAACTGAGTAACAGGTCAATTCCGCCGGCTAATAAAAAGGCAGCGCCGACGTATTACGAACGAAACCGGCTTTGGCTGAATTCGCTGGTGGGCGCTGTATGTTCGTTTGCGCGCTGAATTGACCCACTCCGTTTGACCCTCCCTCCACTGTCTGGCGAACGCCGCGACCCTGTCGTAAGACCCCTTGAATCCTAAATTGATAAGCTCCTCGTGGAGCTGCTTAAGGCTGCGTCTCTGCTTACGGGATTTGGCCGCCTCGGTCTTGAGCCAGCCTGAAAGCTGGAAGGCGTATGGATCGATGGCGCTGGCGGATTGGCGCTCCGCATAGGCGGGTTCAGTGATTTCCGAGCGCAGATAGCGCCGGACGGTGTTACGGGAAATGCCGAGCCTCTTGGCGATTTCCCTGAGCGGGACCTGGTCACGAAGGTGCCAGCGTCTGATTATTCCTAGTAATGCCACGTCAATCACTCCGATCCCCTACTCATTCTGATAAGTAGGATTGTGTGCTAAACTGGACTGAACCCCTCGGGCTGGACCAAGGTAGCAAGATGAAGTGATACGCTTGTCGAGCCTTCACAAGAGGAGCGACACCATGTCAGTTAGAGGACCATACCGGCGGCATAGCCTGCAATTTAAAATTCAGGTCTGCACCGATGTTCGTAGTGGCAAAGTCGGACGCCGGGAAGCGTTGAAGACGCACAACCTGTCAGCCAATCTCATGCAGATGTGGCTAACGCAGTTTGATCGCGGTGAGCTGGATTTGGAAGAGGCCGCCGCAGCTACCGTGGTTGAATACGAGGCCCATATTGCCGCCCTGGAGCGCAAGGTCGGCCAGCTCACCATGTAGCTCGACCTCCTTAAAAAAACACCTCGGCTGCGACTCGTGAGCGACAACGAGACATCATCGATCGTCAGCGGCCCGAGGCCTGCTCCATCCGACGGGGATGCCAAGTGATCGACCTTCCTCGGAGCACCTACTATTATCGACCAAGTGCTGCAGAACGGCAGATAGATGACCTGGCTTTGGTCGGCCTGATCGACGACATCCACGACGAATTCCCCGGTTACGGCTATCGTCGCGTTACGTTGGAACTCAATGCACGAGGCCATGTGATCAACCACAAGCGAGTCGCCAGAATCATGAAAGCCCATGATTTGCATGCCCATCGAAGGCGCCGCTTCAAACCGGCAAAAGGTTTCGAGGCCGATTTATGTGTATATCCGAACCTGTATCGTAACAATATCCCGACGGAACCAGACCGCGTTTGGGTTGCAGATATTACGTATATCCGCGTTGCAGCCGGGTTCGTTTATCTGGCAGTTATTCTCGATGCCTGTAGCCGTAAAGTCATTGGCTATGCCTTGTCGCGGCAGATCGATACGCCGCTGGCATTGGCTGCATTGAATGCAGCCTACGTTGCAAGGCAGCCAGCGGCAGGCACCTGCATCCATCACACGGACAGAGGGTGCCAATACGCCAGCAGGCTGTATCGTGATGCGTTGGCGCAGTTTGGTTTGATTGGTTCGATGAGTGCGCCGGCGAACCTTTACAATAATGCGCAGGCGGAGAGCTTTATGAAGACCTTGAAAGTCGAGGAAGTTTATCTGGCTGGCTTTGAGACGTTCCGTGATGTTGCCAATAGGCTGCCGTATTTCATCGAACAGATTTATAACGAACGGCGCATGCATTCGGCGCTAGGCTATCAATCACCCAATAAATTCGAAGCACAACTCGCTCGGCAAGCGGCTTAAATCTGGAGACCCGATTGGTCCAGCCCGAGGGGTTCAGTCCAAAAGTGGGTCACCCATTAGCCGTCCACTGTCAAGAACACGAATTAAATCCTCGCGCTGCTCCGCGATTCGCTGCTGCCCCATCGCAGTGCTGTCTTTCAGCAGTAACAAATCGTGCCCTACGCCTCGTCGTGTGGTTACGTGAATCGCACCAGTCACCCATGTGGATCAAGCGGACGTCCGAATCGCTATTCCGCCCTGGCAGCGAGGCTGCCCCAGAAGCATCTCGGTTCCGTCTTGCGTCCAAGTGAAGGTCAATTCTCTGGCTGCCGATTGGCGACTCCAAACCCTTGTGGCTCACAATCCGGACGACTCATTTCCTGCAACAGCAACAGCGATGGCAAACGACGCGGTGTCCAATCAGTTTTGCTGGCTCAGTATCCAACCCACTTGCGGGCTCACCGGCCGTTGCCAAGGATTATGTGAAGCATCGCTCCACAGAAAACTTCTCGCCAGTCTTCAACATATGGAAGCAAGCGCGAGCGAGCTTGTGGGCCACCGCTTTGATGGCCACGATGCCGTTCCGTTTGGCTTTCTTCCGCTGATAAAATTTGCGGGCTGCTTCGCAATAACGGATCGCAAAATTGGCGGCTTCGACGTATGCCCATGCCAAGAAGCGGTTGCCGTTTTTGGTGTTGCCTTCGCCCTTTTTCTTTCCATTGGACATGTGAGCACTTCCGACGCAGCGGCAATATGACGCGTAATTTCCAACGTCGGCAAAGCGGTCAATATCGCCAGTCTCCAACAAAATGACTGTCGCCAGGATCGGCCCGATACCGGCTACGGAACATAAGAGACGGTAATTTTTATCGCGACGGCAGCGCTTTGACAACGTCGCTTCGATCTCATCGATTTGCACCTGGATCGCCTGCATAACCGCGAGGTTTGCTTTCATGCCTAGCGCCGCTGTCGGTCCAATCGGCATCGCATCGATATCATCTGCGGTCAACTCCTTGACGCTGTTGCCAGAAATTGTGGCGCCCATGTGCTGGGCCATGCTGGTTTCGATAGAAACGATCTGAGACGTCCGTTGCCCAACTAACTGCATGCGCCGGCGCGCAAGGTCGCGGAACGCGCGATCCGCTTTGGGCATGATGTGGCCCTCTGGCAGCAAACCAAGTCGAAGAACATGCGCGAGATGACGTGCATCGGATTCGTCGCCACGGTGCTTGAGACCGTCGTATTGTTTGATCGCCGTCGTGTTGGCCAAGTGTATTGAATGGCCGGCGGCCATCAGCCCGTCAACCAGCCAGTACCAGTTGTAGGTAGATTCGACGACCACACCAAACAGCTCCTGTTGATAAGAACTCAGCGCGGCACATATCGCTGCGAGATCGTTTGGTAGCCGCTTGGAATACACGACCTTGTCGGCGTCGTCGGAGACGACGACAAGGCAGTTATTGGAATGAAGATCAATGCCACAAAATAACATGACGTCCTCCTCGATAAAGTTCGGATTCGTACCGTGACTTTATTCCTCGGCTCTGCCGAAGGGAGGACGGCTAGATGATTATCAGTTTTCGGTGCAAATCAACAGCAGCATCTTGGGAGCAACTTGACGACGCTCTGAATGCACCGTTGTAGAGAGGAAAGTTCTAACGTTGGAGATGTGCCCTAGTGGTGCTCGCAACCGGCCGGCCGCCGGCGTATGAGGGGAACTTATGAGTTACGACAAAGAAGTGCCAGGGTGTTTTGGCAGCAGCGCTCTGAGTTTTGCAGGGCATCCGGCGGACGAAGACCGTGCTTTTGAATGGCTCAAGTCTCTGCGAGAACGTAATGTTGGCCATCAAGAAGCTCTTAACCAAATCAAGTCCTATTTGCAATTGAATGGCGCGAGCGCAGCGCACGTCAGCGCCCAGGTTGCAGAAGCCTCGCGCTATCTTAAACCGTGGCTTCTCGACTAGGAAAATTCCGCGCCGCCTGGTGCAATTAGGTGTTGGCGTGAGCGCGGCGCCGACGGCAGCCGGCCAGCAACTGGTGCGTGCCTGGGGAAGTGCTGGCCAGCGCCGGCACTGCGGTGCGCCGGCCGCCATCGACCTGGTGCTGGAATCGATCGAGGAGCCGCCCGGGCGCTGAGCTGGTGGAGCCGGTAGTTCAACAGCTGGTAGTCGCCCCATGGCCAGTGCCGCGCTGCGCGCGCCTGTGGCTGAAGTGGGTCTAACCACTTACCCAGAAATTACGCAATCGCTTTGGATGCCTTTGTTTGCTAAGACGGTTCGTTGCCGGTAGCCTGCTCCGTGCTCCCTGGCCCACGGCGCTGGTAATCAGCGCGACTGTCACATTTGGGCAATCCCATGCGGCTGAATCACTGCGGCGGCAGGGCAGGCGGAGAGGCGAGAGGCCACTGGACCGCTGACTTATGGCCGAAGAAGGCGCTTCGCGGCCATCACCGATCGGCACATCACGGTGGACTCTAAGTTGTTTCCGCAATTGGCGAGCGGGCTAAAGTTGGGGTGGAGCCGCGACTGGTAACGAATCCCTTCGAAGGACGCTGGATCTAGGGTCCAACCCAAGGGAGGCAGATTGAGCGCCTGCAGAGCACTTGCCGCTTGCGAGCGCTGCTGCAGTGTAGCGAACCAGCTATCCCGCTCGATGGGGCGCGGCGTTGGCCTGAAGCCCCGTCCCAGCTCTTGATACGTTAGATCCCAGGTGATTACTTGCGCGGCAGGCAGGCGCCGCCGTATCAGACGCTCGTAGGTCGCGGAGTGGCCTGAACGGGCGCCCTCTATCACATAGCCCGGCGCAGCGAGTTCGGCGATCAGACGGCCATTGTCGAAGCGCGTGCCCTCGTTAAATGGCATCCCTTCGCTGGGGTTGCTTTTTACAATGATGACGAACACATTTTCGAGTCCACGTTTGGACGCCACCAACTCGTCTAGAATGTCGTGGATGGAAGCGAGACCGGAGTTGTCGGCATAACCGCCATCGGCGATGGTGATTGGGAAAAAGCCGGGCCGACATTTTAACGGTGATGCATTCACCTTCGGCGCCGCAAGTGGTTGATCTGCACAGGATTGGGCGACCGGACTGGCAAAGGCGAAGCGGGCACTGTCCGACACTGCGGTTGCCACGTTTGTGTTCGGATCAAGATGCGCGGCTCCTGGGAACTTGGCATCGACGCTGCTATAGACAGCGCGCTGGCCATCGCTGGCCGCTGTAGTATTAAGGATCACCATCGGCATCTGTCCAGGCTTGGCGGCGAAATCGCTCACCGAATGGACGAATACCAGTGGGTCCGGAATCCTGCTGCCGTTGTCGGGGAAAGTCTTTTCCCATTGAGCTTGCCAAGATGTTGATAATGCGTTGGCACGGCGTGAATGTCCTGTCAGGATGGGCAACGCCGCCGGTAGCAGGTCGTGGGTTAGCAGGGTGTTGGCCAGGGGGCTGATGAAATCGCCTGAATAAAAGCGCGCCAATTGCGGGAGACGTGGCTCGTCGCCGAGGGGTTTCAACGGATTCGTACTTTCCGCCTTAGTGCCATCGTTGCGGGCTCCCAACCAAGTCACCGCACCCAACGCGCCACCGGAGACGCCGCTAACTGCGAGTACACGTTGGCCGAATAGTCCATTGCTCAGGTCGTCTGCGGTGGTGAAGGCCAACGCAGCATGCGCGGCTGCCCGCAAGCCGCCTCCCGACGCCGCCAATAAAATAATCGGACCGTGATCAGCGAGCCGTTCCCCACGCGCCGCAGTCCATGCATCGATAAAGGCATTGAATCCCTGCTCACGGTTCCAGGCGCCGATTTGCTGGCTACTTCGTTCGCCACCCACCTCATAGGCGGGATCGAGAAGCCAGATACTGTATGCCGCGTAGCCTAGAGTGAACAAGATAAACACTCTGCGAGCGATCATAGCTCCTTCACTCTGAAGCAGTCTCGCAATAGCGATCGTCAGGCCGGCGGTTGCACAAAGGGTATTCAAGGCTAACATGTCGTTGGGAAGCGCGGCAGCAGCCAATAGCGGGATTAGCCAGAGCATGGCGGCGTAGGGGCGGCGGCGTTCGGAATTATGCGTACGTGGCAGGCGGATGGCTATGGTCGCGATAAGCGAGGGAAGGAGCCACCATAATGCGAGCATGACAGCGTGGTAATCGAAGTGATGGTCGCCTGGCATCCGCCACGGCAGTGCGCCGCCGAGAAAGATGAATGCAATCATGTTGCTGCTTAGGAGGATATTGGTTGCGATCAGACTCGCAAGCCATAGGGGAAATCTAAGCTTGCTCTTCAGGCTTGCACGCAAATGCAAGAGGAGCACCACTACACCTCCGGCGATAAATGCTGCATTTTCCTGTCCATGCAACACGGCTACTTGGGACGCGAGGATGGTCGTAAAGAGTAAGATCGCGCCGGTCTTATCATGCTTGCTCAGCAAAACCATTGCTACGCCGGAGCCTACCAGACTCAAAATCGGGTAAGGAAACCAGTCATATATTTTGGGATGAAGGAATAGTGGTGCCAGAATCAGGATGTGGGCAGCCACGACGATGACGAGTCGTTGCGTCCACGCTTCGCTCCGACCGTAGTGAGGGCGGCGGGCGTTCACCTGTTGTGGTTTCAAAAAAGAAGCCAGCGTTAATATCACGCCGCAGCAAAGCAGCCACCAAAGCATCACGGTTCCATCCCCGCTATAAAATCCCGCTCCATCGTTAGATTCCGTTGGTATCAGCCAACCTGCGGACATGGACCGCGATAGCGTCACCATTTGCCCCGGAAGGTAGATCGCCATGAGGAGCGCAGCCAAGATGGTTAACGGAGCGAAGAGACGGGCCTCCCCGAGCAGGATGTGTTTTAGATATCCAAGGCTGGTCCTCATGATTTGGAGGCTGCGGGCGGCCAGCGATACCGGGATAACTTTGGTGGCATTGGCGCCTGATAATGGTTGCGAAACGGGATCTGGTGCTGAGCGAAGCATGGGTGTCTTAATTTGAATTCTCTGTGGCAATATTTTACAAGTTTGAGATGTTGCCTGTCATTAATATTTCGGAAGTGGCACGCTTAGTTTTCCCTGTGTAGCCGAGTCGGGTCGGAATTCACTGACGATCAACGGATTACGCAACACATGCTGGCTTCTCCTTGTACTAGTCCTTTCTTCGAGATTTTTTACTGCGGCTGGCCGAAGCAATTTTTGAATAAGAGGGTACTGCGCCTGCGGAAATTTATTAATTGAAAAAGCTGCTGTATGCGCGTGACGGAATGTCAAAATATATTTTTAAATTGTTATCTTTGGATAGATTTCCGTTCGAGAAGAAAGGCACAATGTGTTTGTAGGATTAGTCCTACGCGGCTTCTGGCCTCCGCGCGTATTCAGCCACTTCCTTTTGACTGGAACCAGACGCGAGCGTCGTGGCATAAGCTGTATTCGTTTCTTCTCGTAAGCAAGCTTGTTGCTTCCCAGTTGCACGTTAGGAAGGCACCAGTATGACGACAGGCGAGTTCACCGATCATGTAGATCTTGCATCCAGCATATGGAAAGATGCTGGTCAGTCCGCCGACGTCGCGACAACTGACCTTTTGGCCACTTCTGTCCAGGTACGCCGCCGCCAACCTATTGAAGGGCTTCAATGAATATTGACTTCCACTACGGCATGATTTATATCGTCGCGCGGCTGGCCGGACTCGGGCCAGAGCAGGCGAAGACCGTCGCCCATGCTTGCCAGTACGTCGACGATGCCACCACTGGGGACCTGTTGCATTTCGCAGGCGGAGAGACTTTCGAACGCTTTGCCAGTGCACATGAAATGATCGACTACCAGAACGTCAACTCCGACGATAACCGGACCGTATGGGCACCGTTCCACTTCCTGCCCGGCGGCGAAGGAGACACGTTCGAAGAGCGTGCCGTTTGCCGGCAGGACAGCGCCATCGCGCGCGATGCCGTGCGCTATGCAATCCGCGCCGCAGGCCAGGACAATGCGCTGCATCGGCTGGGCGTGACGCTGCATGTGTATATCGATACGTGGGCTCACAAGGGCTTTTCCGGCATCAGTAGCAACGGCAATGCGGTGCATGCGCTGACCTCGGAAGATATACAACCAGACACGTGGTTGCAGCGACTTAAGGCTAAAGCGGACCATATCGTCGATGCCGGCAAGACGTTCGCGTTGACTGAACTGCTGCCGCTGGGGCATGGCGCGGCCTTGCATTATCCGGACATGCCTTGGGCGAAATGGCATTACAAGAATGGTTACGGTGACGTCATTCAGCGGGATAACTCGCAGGACTTTATTGACGCGGCCGACATGGCTTGCAGGGCCATTCAGGCCCACCAGCAGGGCGTGGAAGAGTTTGAACGGCAACCGGGCCTGGACGGCGCACAGAAGGCTGTCCTGGTGGATCTGATCAACAGGAATCGGGACATGGATCCGGAAAGGCGGCTGGACTACCTGTCAGCCGCGGTGTCCAACGGCGCGGTGCCGAGCTTGGCCGAGACGATTCCTGTCTACATTGCCAAGGGGGCTGGTTCCTGGAAATCGCAGGCTACAGGCATCAATGCACGCGACGACGGTAATGACAAACCGATGTGGACCGAAGCATTCGAGTCGAGTGATTACAGGAAGTTTCATGACGCGGTCAAGGAGCATCGCTTTGCCGTGACCCAGCGAATCCTGCCGGCCCACAAGCTGCGTCTTGCGTAGCACTGTGGGGCAGACAGGCATCGGCGGCGAGCATGGCGAATCGCCATCCTTTCAGTGGTCCGATACAGATCGCTACCTGCGTCGGGTACTTCGTCGGTGAATACTTCATTGAGGTAAACGATGTTCAGCTTATGGATGCGTAAGAAAATGGACCTGCTGCGCTATGTATTGTTGGCAGTCGCCACGGTAGTTTGCTGCACCTGGCTGCCGATCGTCCACGCGAACGGCAGTAGTGCGCCGGTGCCGATGCTGGAAAGCGGAAAAAGTGCCAACTGGTGGTTCGTCTTCAAGCTCAATGCGGCTAAGTTTCCGCAGTGTGGTGGCGGCGATGCGGTGCGAGCCTGCCCGTTTGGCGGTGATGTGCAGAACTATGCATTCGGCCAGCAGTTTCTTTACGCCAGCGACGCGGAGCCGGCGTTGCAGAAGGGCGGTGGTTGCGTCGGGACCAGCACTACGGATCCGGTCGGCGCCACCTTTGACCAAGTATACAACGGCGCCTATTTCTATCTGATCTGGAACGACCAGTTTTATGATGACCCGAAGATCACCGGCTGCACCAAGTCCTGCGGCAGCCCGTGGGGCCATTCCAAAGGCATGCTGGCGTGGGACGACAGTGGCGCAGGTTTTGTCATGCAGGTTTCCACGCCCTCGTGGCCCGCCGCCGGCAGCAGTGCTTTCCCGCGCGCCAACGACGGCAACACATTGGGCTGCGTGAAGGACGACGACGTCAAAGTCAGTCAGCATTTTTTTGCGCTTAAGTTATCCAAGTCGGATGTATTGGAAGTATTGAGCGCGCTGCAGAATGCCAGCGTTGCGACCGATCCTGGCAACCCCCAATTGGCTAAGTTGGGCGGACCGCCTGAGATTCGGAACTTGGCGGCGAAGCTGGGCAAGAAGTCCAGCTCGTCCGTCTACACTACCGTTCAACTCAGCAGCGGGGTGGGGCTGATATCGAAACCGTCTAACCTGCAGGTTCCGCCGTGGCAGATGGTGTCCGCGCTGTTAGGCGGTGTACCGTTGCGGACAGCAACCTGGTGGGCGGCGCCGTATATCTACTCGACGACGGCGACCACGAAGTTGGCGTGCTGGAGTAAGACTTTGGGCAAGCCCGGCGCAGTCGAGATCGCGACCAGCGGCCTGTGGCAAGACACGGTGTTTGGACTGAAGGGCGGCCCGGGTAGCGATTACAACCACGCCAAGATCGGCGTGTCGACCGGCGGTGAGCATCATTTCGCTATTTTTGCGGACATGAACCAGCAGGGGACGCGATCGGGCCCTAATTGTGCCAGTAGCCAAAATGGCCGGGGAGGTTTGTTTTTCGTGGTTGACAACAAGGAGTTGGCCGATGGTGTCGCTGCTCTAATCAAGGGGGCAACCGGTGGAACAACAGCGCCCACTGCGGTACGGCGCTGATTCATGGGCACTTGCTTGAATGTGCTAGCGGAATCGTTGGCGACACCTGGATTCATGTGTGTTCAAACGCATCTTATGTATGCCCGTGAAAAATGACCACATTGCTTCCTGTACTGAGAACAATTTCACTCACAAGGAGTTTCATCATGGTTCAGGAATCCACGCTCGCTGTTCTTCGCCCCCACTTTCATTCCTCCGTGAGCTTGCGATGGTTTGCTGCCGGCACGGCCGTCGGCATCTATGCCTGGGAATGGGGGCAATCGCCGCTGTCCGCTTGGGCATTGAAGCTGGTGACAGGTTTTGGCGCATTGTTGGTGCTACCTCTTTGCGTAGTCAGCATTCTGGCCATCGTTGCGCTGATGTCGAAGAATCGGATGGGGGTGCTTGCATATGGCGACTTTCGCAACTTCTTACCATGGGTACTCGCTAAGCTGTTGCGGTCAGCTTCGGCGTTTTTCGGTGTTGTTGTCGTGGCAGGGGTTTGCTGGTGCGTCTCGGGTAGCGTCAACGCTTTGGTCGTTGCATCGCTCGGTTCATTCTTGGGAGGCGCGCTCGCCTACTGTTGGGGAGGCATGCTGCTCATTGCGCAAGATCTGGCAACAATGGTTTGACCATCACATGCGCAGCAGGGAGTGCGCTAGTTATAGTCCTGTACTTTCACCAAAAAATCATCGAGGTGTTCACTATGAAGTCACCCAATCAAGCCCAAGGCTTCAACATGCGGTCAAAACCGAGAAGGTGGACACTCGCAGTGAAAACTTTTTTCAGAAGCGCGCAAGCTCCTGTGCAGGTTATGGCGGCGGTTGTCAGTCTGACTTCGATCGTCGTTGGTGGATGGTGGACTTATTCGCACTTTATCGAGTTTCGTGAGGGGGCGGAAAACCTGAATGTCACCCTGACTTCTCAAACTACGCATATCACTACTGGTGCGGCGTTACTTACGATCGATGTCGCGCTGAAAAACATCGGGAAAGTGCCTATCATCGCCGAGAGGCTTGACCCGAATGACCCAAATTACTGGTGCACCAGCTGCGGCTTGGATATTACGGTAATCGTCTATGACGATGCGTCAAAAGGTCGTTCGTCAACCGATCGAATAATTGACTGGGATTCTGGCGGTGGTGGAACAAAGTACGTAGTAAATCATTACAACGTACTTCAGCATTACCCCGGTCACAATTACGCGTTGGGCCCTGGCGTCGAATACCACGAGACGGCCATAGTTCAAGTGGACACTGGTAAGTTGTATGCCATTCGTGCGCGCTTCTTTAGTGCGAATGGGTGGACCAATGCCGACATCAAGTATGTATACGTTAGTCCGGAAAAGAGCGCTAGTGTAGCCGAATATAAACCTGAGTAATGGATGGGAAGGCCCTACAACGTGAAAGCGGGCTTTACCATATCTTCAAGAGCAAGATCATTACCCAGAATTTACGCAACCTGGCCCGATTCGTAGCTGGTTAAAGTCGGTTCGTTGCCGGTACCCGGCACCATTCAATCTCGTCCATCGTCCATCGTGCAGGTGTAGGGCGGTGCCATATCGTAATCGGATGAGTCCGCTTACTCCCGAGGCTGTGTGAAAACGTGGGGCCAGTCACACAAACGTGCGGTGTTCGTTTGTTTGCGGAATTGCCCCACTCAAGTTGCCCCACCTTCCACTGCCTTACAAATGCCGCCCCGCGGTCATATGCCCCTTCATACCCTGGTTCCTTAGTCTGAACCTTCCGAGCCCGAGAACCAGACGTCGAGCTCACAACCCCCAAAGATGTTGGCGGCCATCCGAATTCCGGGAGGCTGAAATCCGTCTGTTCCCATCCGGAGGCGCCTGGCCAGGATTGTTACCGAAACAAGATAAGTGCCATCAATTGCATGCCATGTCATCAACATTTCATCATTGGTACGTAAGTTGTTGCCTGCATGACTACAGTTTTCATGTTTCCCTGACAATCGACCTGGATCAATCAAATGCATATTTTTAAATTCGCGCTCGCACGCACGCAGGTGCATGCATGAGCCGACGTGACTTCCTCCGTAAAATGGGCAAGTCGGCCGGCGCAAGTGCCGTGCTTGCGACCTTTCCACCGTCTATCCAAAAGGCGCTGGCCCTTCCCGCCAACCAGCGCACTCGTAGCCTGCAGGATGTTGAGCATATCGTCGTGCTGACGCAGGAGAACCGCAGTTTCGATCATTACTTTGGCACCCTGGAAGGGGTAAGGGGATTCGGTGATCCCTTTCCGATTCCGGTGATGGACCGGCAAAATCTCTTCAATCGCAAATCGGTCTTCGTGCAGCGCTCTGTCGGAGGGGCGCCGGTGCCTGGCCGGCCCAACTGGCCCCAGGGCAGCGCCATCGCGCCGTTCCGGCTCAACACGGTGCAGGACTTTCCAGTCATGCGCGTGGTCGGGACGCCACATGCCTGGCTCGACGCCCAGCTGGCGTGGGACCACGGACGTATGAATGACTGGTGCACGGTCAAGCAGAACCACGCGATGGGCTATTACGCTGACGCCGACATTCCCTTTCAGTTCGCGCTCGCGCGTGCCTTTACCATCTGCGACCACTATCACTGCGCAACCCAGACCGGTACCAACACCAACCGGCTGTTTTTGTTCAGCGGTCACAACGATCCCCTGGCGGCTGCAGGCGGCCCTTCGACTGACAACAGCCGCGACGACTTCAATCCGGACATGTCCACCGACTACTTGTGGACCACCTATCCGGAGCGACTCGAAGCGGCCGGTATCAGCTGGCAGGTTTACCAGAACATGGCGGACAACTTCACCGATAACTCGCTGGCGGGATTCCGCTCTTTCCGCAACGCGTGGTATCGCCGGCCGGGCTATTCGCAATCGCTGCGCGATCGCGGCACCACGACACGTGACATCGACCTGCTCAAGGCCGACGTGCTTGCCAACCGCCTGCCGCAGGTCAGCTGGGTCGTCGCGACCGCCGAAGGCTCCGAACACCCGGGTCCCTCCAGTCCCGCGTCGGGCGCCGACTACATCGCGCGCGTGCTGGACGCCCTGACCGCCAATCCTGAAAGCTGGAGCAAGACGGTCCTGCTCATCAACTTCGACGAGAATGACGGCTTCTTCGACCACATGCCACCGCCGGCGGTCCCTGCGTACACGAGTTACGGCAGCAATCCGGCGCAGTCGCAGCTCGCCGGTGCGTCGACCGTCGACACCACCGGCGAGTACCATCACGTGCTCAACGGCGCCGATGCACGGACGCACCATCGCCCCTACGGTCTCGGTCCGCGCGTTCCGATGTATGTCATCTCGCCGTGGACCAAGGGCGGCTGGGTGAATTCGCAGGTCTTCGACCACACATCGGTGGTGCGTTTCATCGAGGCGCGTTTCGGTGTGCGCGAGCCGCTGATCAGCCCATGGCGCCGCGCGGTGAGCGGCAACCTGTTGTCCTGTTTCGACTTCGCCAACCCGAACGACAACGGCTTCACGCAACTGCTGCCGGAAACGGCTGCGCGGCGTTCGATGGCGCTGAGCCTGCCAAACACCAAGGTACCCGCAACGCCGTCCACCCTGACGGCACCCGTCCAGGCTGCCGGCGTGCGTCCGGCACGCGCGCTGCCCTACGAACTCCAGGTGCAGGCACAGGTGCCGGTCGGAGGCGGCCAGGTGGAGCTCAGATTCGACAACCTGGGCGAAGCCGGGTCGGTGTTTCATGTGTACGACCGCCTGGCGTTGGAGCAGGTCCCGCGCCGCTATACGGTCGAACCTGGCAAACAGCTCACAGGCCGCTGGAACACCGCATCTGCCTACGATCTCTGGGTACTGGGACCGAACGGCTTTCATCGCCACATCGTTGGGGACGTGCGCGGCGACGGCAACGCTGCATGGCCGGAAATGAGCCTGCGCGCCGAACGCAGCGCCGGTGAGCTGCTCATTGACCTGGTCAACAATGGCGCACAGCCATGCACCTTCGTACTCACCGCCAACAAGTATTACGCGAACAAGCCGTTGGAAGTGCGCGTCGTCGCACGCTCGCGGAGCACCATCCGGCTTCCCCTGGCATCGAGTTCCAACTGGTACGACTACAGCCTGCGTGTGGCTGGCTTGCCGGGCTGGTTGCGCCGCTTCGCCGGCCATCTGGAAAACGGCTTGCCGTCTATCAGTGACCCTGCGATGCGCGGGGCAGCGCAACTTGACCAGTACCGCGTCATTTGATTTTTATAAGGAGCTTTTCATGAAGTGCAGATTTTTCGTTGCCGCGGCCTTGTTCGCCGTGGCGTGTAGTGGCAAGGCTGACGTCATCTACGGTCACAACCTCATCGTCAACGGCGATGCCGAAGCGGGCGTGAGCGGCTGGACCGGCTACCCGGGTTACAACATGGTCCAGTCGGTGGACTATGGCAACAACTGGGTGCTTCCCACCCAGCCTGGTCCGGCCGATCGCGGAACCAAGATGTTCGCCGGCCTCGGGCAGTATGCGGTGGGCACCCAGACCCTGGACCTCGGCGTGCCGACGGCCCGGAACAGTTCCTATTCCCTGAGCGGATGGCTCGGCGGCTGGGCCGCCCAGGGCGATAACGCACTGTTCTACGTGCAGTTTCTCGACGCGGCGAACAACGCGATAGGAAACGCCGCGATCGGTCCCGTCACCCCGCAAGATCGCGGCAACCAGACAGGCCTGTACTACCGGGAGTCCGTGGGCATCATGCCTGCTGGCACCAGCAAGCTGTCGTTCTGGCTGTCGATGGAGCGTCTCGCTTCGAACGACAACGATGGCTACGCGGATAACCTGTCCTTCATCGCGCGGGAGATGACCAGCCCGATACCGGAACCGGGCATGGCGTCGATGCTCTTGCTGGGCTTGGGCATATTGGTCGGGGCCCTCCGCCGCAACACGCGCGCGCATATGTCGTAATTGGGATGTCGCCGCTACCACTCCCTGCGCACCCGTAGCATGGCGAATGCCTGGGTACGGGTCACATTGTGCTCGACGAAGTCGACGGCGCCGGCCAGCCGGTCGCCGGCATAGTGGGTGCGGTCATTGGTGACGACGCGCCCGGCGAGGTTGTTCAATTCCAGCGTCACCATCAGGTTCGACGCCGGACGGTAGTTGACGAACGCACGGGCCCAGCCCGTGCCATTGCTGGTGTCGTGCTCGGCAACCTGCCAGTTGTCGTTGCTCCAGCCATTGTCGATGGACAGTCCCCAGGCGGTTCTCTGGCGCGGCAAGTCCTGCGAAAACTCGACCCTCCATGCCAGCGGCTGCTCGCCGGACAGCGCCCGCGTCTCCAGCGTGGTGGGATCGGTGACGGACGAGGAGCGCCTGGTCATCGACAGCTTGAGCAGGCCCTGCGGCAGCGACCAGCTGTCGGTGGGCAGGGTGAGCAAGCCGGTGACGTTGCCGGCGCTGGCGTCGCCGATGTTGCCGGCGGCGTCGAAACTGGCGTTCGATGTGCGGATCGGCATGCGGTCGACCAGGTCGCTGATGTGCGATTGCGTGTAGCTCAGCACCGCCGAACCCCGTTCCCAAAAGCGGTATTCGACCGCGCCTTCGCACAGCCAGGTCTTGGCCGGCACCAGGTCGGGCAAGTCGGCCCGGAGCGTCTTGTCGGCGACGCCGAAATACCCGGCGGAATCGCCAAAGTTCAGCTGGCTGACCTCGCGCTCCATGCGCAAGCGCAGCAGCAGCGACGAGCTTGGCGACAACGACAGCCGCAGCCGCGGCTTGGGATAGTTGTAGGCCTTGGCCTCCGGCTGGTCGGCGCCCACGCGCAAGCTGGAGTGCTCGATTTTCAGGCCGGCCTCGGCGCTGAGCGAGCTGTCGACCTGCCATGCGGACGACAGCTGGCCTTCCACGCGCGATTCCTGCACCCAGGCGCTGCCGGTCGGCGCCACGGCGGCGCCGGCGTTGGCTTGATAGGTGTTGCTGTTGTCGTTGGTGTTGACGGTGCGCTCGAAACCGCCGCGTATCGTGACCCCGTCCAGCGCCCGCCAACTCAGCTGTCCCGCCAGGACGTGCTCGCTGGCCGTGGCCGTGGCGACCGAGTACGATGGCGGGCCGCCCGCCGCAAACGTCGATTCGGCGGTCAGCTCGGATGTCCGGTGCAGCGCCTTGAGGTCCATGCTGGCGCCGTTCGCCAGGTCGCGCGTGTAGGCCAGGCCCTGTTCCAGCGTGCGTCCGGCGTTGTCGTTGCTGCCCTGCGAGCGGGTCCCGGCGTCGTAGTGGGCTTGCGACTGGTAAGTCCAGGGATTGACCGTGCTGTTCCAGGTCAGCTGGCCGTCCAGCAGGTCCTGGCCATAGCTCAGTTTCACCGTCTTGTTTTCGGCCATGCCGGCACCCGCTATGCTCACCTCGGCGGCCGGGGCGGGGGCGGCGTACTGCGTGGTCCGGCGTCCCTGTCCTTGCGACATGTCCGGTGACCGGCTACTGGCCAGCGTGACGTTGATGTTCTTGTCCCCATGCTTCAGGCTGTAGTTGCCATCGAGCGAGGGCTGCTGGATGCCGTCCGGCGTCAGATACGTGGAGGCGCTGATCGTGGCCGACACCAGGTCCATCTGTTTGAGCAGGATGTTGGCCACGCTTGGGTAGCCCTGCATGTCGATGCCGCCCGCGCCGCCATTGATCACCTCGATGCGCTCAACACCCGCCACCGGGATGCGGCCCAACACTTCGCCGAGCGGATCGGTTTTGGAAGTGGGGCGCTTTCCGTTGATGAGCACGTTGCCGGCCACGCCACGCGACGCATTCCCGCCATCGAAGACAAAGCCGGGCAGACGGGCCACCATGTCCATCGCCGTGCTGGCCTGGAACTGGGCGAAGTAGTCGGGGGTGAACGACAGCGGCGGCGCCACTGCGGCGGCGCCGGCCACGCCCGAGGCGGCCAGCGCGGCGGCCAGCAGGGCGGCGTGGTGGAGGAATGTCATGTGTCGCATTTCAACATTGTGCAATGAACACCATGAGTTCGCAATTGCGAAATTCACTAAACTGCAGGCGAGAATCAGGCCGTGAGCTGTATCGCAGCAAAATTAATGTGGCATTTGCGAAACATTTGCCGCATATCGCTACTGGAGCATGGCGACTGACGTTGATAATGTGTGTGTGCTGCACATATCTCAACCGGCGGGCAGGTTCTCAATGCGTGGATGTAAAGTTCTGATCGGCTTCTTCTTTTTGCTTGCCTTGGCAATGGCGCGCGCGCATGCCGCGCAGCCGGTCCGGTTTCTCATGCTGGAGAACCGCACCATGCCGTTTGGCCTGGTGGTGCAGGGGCCGAATGCGCGCCTGCTGCTGGCCGGGGGCATCACCAAGGATTGGCAGGACGCGTTGGCCAGGGAGCTCGGCCGGACCCCGGCCTACGTGCTGTTGCCGCGCAAGCGCCAGGATATGGCGGTGGTCCAGAAAATGGTGGATTTGCGCTGCTTCGTCAGCCCGGACTGGCTTACCAGCGAACAGGTCGCGCTGTACGACTGGCCGGCGCCGTTTTTCGATGTCGAGGAACGCTTGGTCGGCCCGGTGAACGGCAAACCCGTGGAGAGCCTGGAGGAGCTGGCGGGCGAGCGCATCGGGACCGTGCTCGGTTACAGCTACCGCAGCCTGGAACCGTTGTTCGCCGACGGCCGGGCCAAGCGGGACGATGCGAACAACGAGACGTCCTCGGTGCTCAAGCAAGTGGCCGGCCGTACCGATTTCATGGTCATGCGCAACCTGGACTTCGAGTATCAACGGAAAACGGATCCGACGCTGAAAAAACTGCGCCTCACCCCGGTGGTGATCAGCCGTTTTGCCATGTATTGCGCTCGCCCCAAATACAGCAGCGTGACGCTGCGGGACCTGAGCAACGCGCAGACGCGCTTGCTCAATGCGGGCGTGCTGGACAGGATTCTGGCCAGGTACCGCTAGCAGTGCGCTGCTAGCGCACGCAGACGGCGGGCCGCTGCCGGCGTGTTTCAGGATAGGCCAGCACGCGGCGTATCGCCTCGAGCGGCACATGATAGGTGCGCATATACGTCCAGGCGATGGCCGACCCCTTCGAGTTGGCCAGCCAGATGCCGTGCTCCACGACCGAACTGATCACATTGTTGCTGCGTTGCTCTCCATTCATGCTTTACTCCCAGGGCAAAACGAAAACGTTACTACATGATTAAAAATCATGTCGCCACGTTGACTCTCATCGCTTGGCCGGGCGCGGCGTATCGGCCGGCGCGCTGCGCGGGCAGGCCGCGCCGAACAGCGCCTCGACCATCGGATCGCGCCGTATCGTCAACTTGTTGGCGCGCAGCGGTTGGATGATGTCGTCGACCAGGCGGTGCACGCGGCTGCCTTCGCGGCTGATCGTCACGCTCAAGGTCGGGCCACTGTAGTGGTCCATCGTCATAAGCTCCATGCTTTTTCTCCTAAAAAATTATTCATGCGGTGATCAGCTTGTCCGATGACAGCATCGGCCGCCGCAATCTTGCGGCGCTGGCCGGCGCGGTCTCGCTGGCGATGGTGCTCAGCGCCAGGATGTGGCGGCGCGCCTGTCCCGCGCAGCGGCAATACAGCGCCACATACGTCTGGTAGGCCGCCATCGCCGGCCAGGAGGCGGGCAGCAGTTCCTGCGGCAGCAGCGGATCGCTGCGGCGGCAGTGCTGGTAGCCGTGGCTGACCAGCAGCCGCACCATGAAGGCCTGTTCGTCGCTGATCGCGCCCGGCTGGTCGAGCAGTGCGCGCAAGGGCTCGAAGCGTTGCAGGAATTGGCGGTACAGCGCGGCGGTGCCGTCGAGGTCCCAATCGGTGCGGCCGAACAGCGGCTGGCGCGTGGCCGCGGCCAGTTGCGCGCCGCTCACGTCGAACAAGGCCAGCCCCAGTTCTTCGGCCGCCGGCATGGCGCCGTCCAGCGCGCTGCGATAGGCGGTCGGCCGCGCCAGCAGGTTGGGCGCCAGCAGGCAGTAGTCCAGGGCCAGCAAGCGCTTGCGGGTGGCGGCATAGCGCGCCGCATTGATGCCGCCGCTGTTGACCAGGATAGTCCAGTCGTCGGCAAAGCTGCGCTCCGGCGGGATGTTGTGGCGCTGGCGCGCGGCCCACACGGCTGCCGCCGTGGCCGGGGCCAGCTGGCACAGACTGCGGCGGCCATGGCGTTCGACGCGCAGCGCCTGGTGGTCGGCCAGCCGGCACAGCGCGGTGCGTATCGCCCGTTCCTGGAAACCCAGCGGTTGCATCAGGGCGATGGCGCTGCCCAGCCACTGGCTTTTTTGTCCGAACAGCTGGGCTTCGCTGAACATCAGTATCAGCATGGTGTTCAGACGCGGCCTGGCTTGCAGCAGACAGGTTTCGATGCAGCTTGCGGTGGTGTTGCTCATGTGCTTGCCGTTACAGTTAAAGGTGGCTGGGAAGCCGGACGCAGGCGCCGATACAGGCGCAGCGCGGTGGCCAGGTTGTACCAGAGCCATAGGCACGACAAGCCCATCAGCGCGGCGGCCGGCCGCGCCAGCAGGTCCGGGCGCCAGCAGGCGGCGGCCAGCAACAGCACGGCCAGCACATGGGTCCGGAATTGCCGGTGCGCGGCGGGCTCGGGAATGATCTTGTTGATGCCGGGAAGCTTGGGCTTGCCGGGTGCGGCGGTTTCCTGCAAGTGGTACCAGGTCAGGAAGGGCACGATCTTGTACAGCATGCCGGCGATGGCGGACAGCGCGAAGCCGCCGATCAGCAGCACGCCCAGCAACAGCGGTCGCAGGTTGTCGTTCGCATCGCCCGGCCACAGCCAGAGCGCCAACGCAGCCAGCAGGCTGGCCATCGCCGTGCGCCAGTACAAGGTGGTAGGGTCGGCGCTGGGCCGCTTGCGGCGCGCCAGCAGGCTCAGCGTGCTGGCGCCGAACAGCGCGTAGCCGGCCGCCAGCAGGAGCAGGCAGGCTTGATGGAACAGCTGCGCCGGTCCGCGCAGGCCGCTGCTGATCGACGCCGACGCCAGCAGCAGGAACAGGGTGGTGGTGAAACCGCTGGTCAGCAGCGGCGGGTAGGGCGGCGTCACCATGAACATCGGCACCACCTGGTAGGCGATGGCGATCACCAGCAAGCCCACCCAGCCCAGCAGGCCCCACATCGCGTGCAGGTCGGTCAGCCGTTGCAACGGCAAGCCCGCCAGCGCGGGAAACGCGAAGGCGCCGGCCAGCAGGCCGCCCAGCAGGGTGGTGATCGCCAGCGAGGCCAGCGCCAGCCGGATGCCGGGCAACACCGGGCCGGCGCCCGGCCCGCGCCGCCACAGGGCGAGCGCGCAGGCGCCGACGAACAGCAGCAAGGTGGCCAGCAACAGCGCCAGCGCGCAGCGGAACAGCACGGCCTGCTCCAGCCAGAAGGCGGCCGCCAGCAGCAGCGTGCCCAGGCACAGGCCGGCGTGCACCACGCCGCCGACCACGCCGACCCGCGGCAGCGCGACGCCGGCCACCACGGGCAGCAGCTGCAGCAATGCGCCCATCATCGTCATGCTGAGGCAGCCGAGCACCATCAAATGCGTCAAGGCCAGCGTCTGCGGCGACCAGCGCGTCAACAACGCGGACGGGCCCTGCCACGCCAGCAGCGCGGCCGCCAGCGCCGCGAACAGCGGCGCGCTGAGAAAATAGCGCAGCGGCAGCGACAGGCGGGGATTGAGGTCGAACGACAGCGCGCGTTGTGGCGCTTCGGCGGATTTCATGCGGTGGATGCGTCGGGAACCAGCCAGATCAGCACTTCGTAGCGCAAGTCCGGCTGCGGCGTGGTGCGGTGGTCGTAGCCGTAGCGCCGCAGCACCTGGTACAGCGGCAGCGGGTCGCGGTCGATCAGCACGCGCAGGCGTTCGTCGGGTCCCAACTGGTCGAGCGCGTCGAGGATGCGCACCATCGGCTCAGGCGGCTCGAGGCCGCCCACGTCCAGCAGGCGCACGTTGGCGGCCGGTTCTTGTAGCGTGCTCATGCTGTCGCCTCGGCGTCCGCCTTGGACCGTTCCAGGTAGTCCATGCTGGCGACGATGGCCTCGGCCTGCTCGTGCAGCACGCGGTCGGCGAGCGGATAGAGCACGCTTTCCTCCTTCAGGTTGTGCTGGCGCATCAGTACGCGCAGCGTGTCGGCGTGATCGAAGTAGCTGTCGCTGTCGCGCTCGGCCAGCGCGGCGTCCATGCTGCGCAAGGTGTCGCGCAACTGCCCGTGCTCCATGCGCATCACGCTGGTCGGGCCGCAGGCGTTGTGCATGACGCGCTCCAGTCGCGCAAACAATACCCGTTCCTCCTTGTCCAGGTGGCGCTCGAACTGCCACAGGAAGGCGGCGAAGCCGGTGGCGGCGGCGGCCCAGTCGCGGCCGGCGACGCTGGCCTCGGCAAGGTTGTACAGCTCGTCGCAGCGGCGATGATCCTGCTCGAGGTAATTGGCGATCGTTTGCATGGGCTAGTCCTTGAGAATGTGCAGGGCAATTGTCCCACCGGCACAAGCTCAATTTCTTTGATTCAAATCAAGGATTTCAGGCTTGACGGCGCGATACAGTTCGTTCGCCGTTTGGCGTTGAACTTTTATCCATGTTTGATTCATATGAAACCATCCGATATTCCCCCAGCACCCGGCCAGCGTCCGATCGAGCTGGTGTGTCCGGCCGGCAGCCTGCCGGCGCTGAAGACCGCCGTCGATCACGGCGCCGATTGCGTGTACCTGGGTTTTCGCGACGCCACCAATGCGCGCAATTTCGCCGGTCTCAACTTTGACGACGCCGCCATCGCGGCCGGCATCGCCTACGCCCACGCGCGCGGTTGCAAGGTGCTGCTGGCCTTGAACACCTACCCGCAGCCGGACACCAGCGCCCTGTGGCGCAGCGCCATCGACCGCGCCGCCGCGGCCGGCGTCGACGCCGTGATCCTGGCCGACCCCGGCCTGATGCGCTACGCCTGCGAGCACCATCCGGCGCTGCGCCTGCATCTGTCGGTGCAGGGCTCGGCCACCAGCGCCGAGGCGATCAACTTCTACCACCAGCACTTCGGCATCGCCCGCGCGGTGCTGCCGCGCGTGCTGTCGCTGGCCCAGGTCGAGCATGTGGTGCGCAATACCAATGTCGAGATCGAAGTGTTCGGCTTCGGCAGCCTGTGCGTGATGGTCGAGGGCCGCTGCGCGCTGTCGTCCTATGTGACGGGCGAATCGCCCAACACCCACGGCGTCTGTTCGCCGGCCAAGGCGGTGCGCTGGCAGCAGAGCGCGCGCGGCCTGGAGTCGCGCCTGAACGGCGTGATGATCGACCGCTACACGCCGCAGGAAAACGCCAGCTATCCCACGCTGTGCAAGGGGCGCTTCGAGGTCGACGACGAGACCTACTACGCGGTCGAGGAGCCGACCAGCCTGAACACCCTGGAACTGCTGCCGCAGCTGCTGGAGATGGGCGTGCGCGCGGTCAAGATCGAAGGCCGCCAGCGCAGCCCGGCCTATGTTGCGCAGGTCACGCGCGTGTGGCGCGAGGCGCTCGACCAGTGCCTGGGCAACGCCGCGCGCTACTCGGTCAAGCCGGGCTGGATGTCGGAACTGAACACCCTGGCGGAGGGGCAGCAGCACACGCTGGGCGCTTATCACCGTTCGTGGAAATGAAAACTGGAGTCACCATGTTGAAACTAGCCTTAGGGCCGCTGCTGTACTACTGGCCACGCGCCCAAGTGATGGAATTTTATGAAGAGATCGCCGCCACGCCGGTCGACATCGTCTACCTCGGCGAGACGGTGTGCTCGCGCCGCCACGAGCTGCGCAGCGCCGACTGGCTGGCGGTCGCCGACATGCTGGCGGCGCGCGGCAAGCAGGTGGTGCTGTCGTCGCTGGCGCTGATCGAGTCCAGCGCCGACCTTGGCGCCCAGCGCCGGCTGGCGGCCAACCGCCACTACCGGGTCGAGGCCAACGACATGGCCGCCGTGCACCTGCTGTCCGGCCAGGGCGGCTTCGTTGCCGGCCCGCACCTGAACATCTACAACCCGCCGACCCTGGCGCTGCTGCACGAGCTGGGCGCGCGGCGCTGGGTGATGCCGCTGGAGATGGGCCGCGCCGGCCTGGGCCACATGCAGCGGCAACGGCCGGACGGCATGGAAACCGAGGTGTTCGCCTTCGGCCGCATGCCGCTGGCGTTTTCGGCGCGCTGCTTCACCGCGCGCAACCGCAACCTGCCCAAGGACGATTGCCGCTTCAGCTGCATCGACCATCCGGACGGCCTGATGATGCGCACCCGCGAGCAGCAGGACTTCCTGGTGCTGAACGGCATCCAGAGCCAGTCCGCTTTGGTGTACAACCTGGTGGCCGAAGTGGCGCAGATGCAGGCGCTGGGCGTCGATGTCGCAAGGCTGAGCCCGCAGTCGCAGCACATGCCGCAGATCATCGCCGCGTTCGATGCCGCGCGCGGCGGCGCCTCGGCGGCCACGCCGACGGCCAAGGCGATGGAGTCCTTGCTGCCGGCCGCCGCCTGCAACGGCTACTGGTACGGCCAGCCCGGCCAGGACTATTGGATGGAGCACGCCGCATGAATCCGGTCACCATCAATCAAGCCGGCGGCGCGCTGCCGCTGCCGGCGCCATTGGCGGCGCTGGGCCGCTTGCTGCCGGCCTATCCCGGCGCGCTGCTGTGCGTGGCCGCGCTCAACCTGGTGCTGCGTCCGCATCTGCCGGAGGATGTGCGCGCCAGCCTGCGCGGCAAGCACTTGCGCGTCTGCGTCAGCGACGCCGGCGTGGCGTTCGACTTCACCTGGCGCGGGCAAGGCTTCGCGGCCGTGCGCGCGCAGGGCGAGGCCGACCTGGAGATCGGCGCCTGCACGCGCGACTTCATCGCCCTGGCGCGGCGCGAGCTGGACCCGGACACCTTGTTCTTCTCGCGCCGCCTGTCGATGCAGGGCGATACCGAACTGGGCCTGCTGGTCAAGAACACCCTGGATGGAATCGCGTTGCCGCTGACGGAGTTGGGCAAGCAGGCCGTGACCAGCTTGCTCAACAGCCTGCCGGGCCGGCGCGCACCGGCCTGACGGCCGCGCCGCGCCCTGGTGATCTAGTGGTTGCGGCGCACGCTGAAGCGGGGGAACAGCGGCTCGATACGTTGCAGCAGCTCGTCCCCCGGATAGCCGGCGACCGCGCTGGTCAACAGCGCCTGGTCCTGGCAGCCGGTGGCGCGGAATTCCTGCAGCACGTAATGCTCGACACCGAGCGCCGACAGGGCCCGCGCCAGCGCCACCAGCTGCGTGGGCGGCAGCTGCGCCGGATGCACGGTGGTGCGGCATTCATAGGCGACGCCGCTGGCCTGCACGGCGGCAATGCTGGCCCGGACCGGATCGCCGCTGCCTGGTACGCCGGTCACGACGGGGTATAGCGAGAACGGCGCCTTGACGTCGAGTCCCACCCAGTCCAGCAAGGGCAGCACGCTGGCCAGCCGGTCGGGGTAGATGCCGGCCGTTTCCAGCCCGACCCGGTATCCCAGCGCGCGCACCTGGGCGATGGCCTCGCCCAGCGCCGGGTCCATGGTGGCCTCGCCGCCGCAGAACACCACCGCGTCCAGCAAGCCCACGCGCCGCGCCAGCGCGGACAGGATGGCGTCCCACGGCAGTGGACTGGCGCCGGTGCGCGGCTGCAGATGCGGGTTGTGGCAATAGCCGCAGCGCCACGGGCAGCCCTGCACGAACACCACGGCCGATAGCAGGCCGGGATATTCGGTGGCGCTGAACGGCGTGTAGCCGCCGACCTTGAGCGTGGCGGCGCCCATGTCAGCGGCTGGCGTTGACGGCGGCTTCGCTGAAGAATTTGCGTTCATGGAATTCCCCCTGCTTGCCGATGTTGAAGGAGGCCAGCGGGCGGTGATAGCCCATGACGCGGGTCCAGATTTCGCAAGGCTGGCGTTCGGCGTTGTCCAGTTCGGCGATGGTGGTTTGCGGCAGAGTGTTCATGTCAGTTCCTTGGTTGAGTTAAATTCCGTCATTCCCGCGAAAGCGGGAATCCATACTGAGTCTGTTTTCGCGGCGTTCTATGGGTTCCCGCTTTCGCGGGAACGACGCGGGTAATCAGGCGCTGGCGGCCTGTTTGCGCGCCAGCAGGTCGGCGTCGCATTTCGGGCAGTAAGGGTGGCTGCCGTTCAGGTAGCCGTGCTTGGGGCAGATCGAGAAGGTCGGCGTGACCGTGATGTAGGGCAGACGGAAGCGGCTCAGCGCGCGCTTCACCAGCGAGCGGCAGGCATCGGCGCTGGTCAGCGCTTCCGTCATGTACAGGTGCAGCACGGTGCCGCCGGTGTACTTGCGCTGCAATTCGTCCTGCTGCTCCAGCGCCTCGAACGGATCGTCGGTATAGCCGACCGGCAGCTGCGACGAGTTGGTGTAGTAGGGCATCTCCGCCGTGCCCGCCTGGCGAATGGCCGGATAGCGCTTGCGGTCTTCCTTGGCGAAGCGGTAGGTCGTGCCCTCGGCCGGCGTGGCTTCGAGGTTGTACATGTGGCCGGTCTCGGCCTGGAACTCGACCATGCGCGCGCGCACGTGGTCGAGCAGGCGCAGCGCCAGCGCGCGGCCCCAGTCGCTGGTGATGTCGTGCTCTCCGCTGGGATCGAAATTGCGCACCATTTCGTTGATGCCGTTCACGCCCAGGGTGGAGAAGTGGTTGCGCAGCGTGCCCAGGTAGCGCTTGGTGTACGGGAACAGGCCGTTGTCCATGTGGCGCTGGATCACCTTGCGCTTGATCTCCAGGCTGTCGCGGCCCAGTTCCAGCAGCCGGTCCAGCGCCGCCAGCAGGCCGGCCTCGTCGCCGCGGTGCAGATAGCCGAGGCGGGCGCAGTTGATGGTCACCACGCCCAGCGAACCGGTCTGCTCGGCCGAACCGAACAGGCCGTTGCCGCGCTTGAGCAGCTCGCGCAGGTCGAGCTGCAGGCGGCAGCACATCGACCGTATCATGTTCGGCTTGAGCTCGGAGTTGATGAAGTTCTGGAAGTAGGGCAGGCCGTAGCGCGCCGTCATCTCGAACAGGCGTTCGGCGTTCGGGCTGTCCCAGTCGAAATCCTCGGTGATGTTGTAGGTCGGGATGGGGAAGGTGAAGGCGCGGCCCTTGGCGTCGCCGGTCATCATGATCTCGATGTAGGCGCGGTTGATCAGGTCCATCTCGGCCTGCAATTCTCCGTAGGCGAACGGCATGTCCTCGCCGGCGATGCGGGGGATTTGTTCGCGCAGGTCTTCCGGGCAGACCCAGTCGAAGGTCAGGTTGGTGAACGGCGTCTGCGTGCCCCAGCGCGACGGCACGTTGAGGTTGTAGATCAGCTCCTGCATGTATTGCTTGACCTCGTCGTAGCCGAGGCGGTCCTTGCGCACGAACGGCGCCATGTAGGTGTCGAAGGAGCTGAAGGCTTGCGCGCCGGCCCATTCGTTTTGCAGCGTGCCGAGGAAGTTGACGATCTGCCCGATCGCGCTCGACATGTGGCGCGGCGGACTGGACTCCACCTTGCCCGGCACGCCGTTCAAGCCTTCGTTGAGCAGGGTGCGCAGCGACCAGCCGGCGCAGTAGCCGGCCAGCATGTCGAGGTCGTGGATGTGCAGGTCGGCCTCGCGGTGGGCCGCGCCGATGGCGGGCGGGTAGACGTGGCTGAGCCAGTAGTTGGCGATGACCTTGCCCGAGACGTTGAGGATCAGCCCGCCCAGCGAATAGCCCTGGTTGGCGTTGGCGTTGACGCGCCAGTCCTGGCGCTCCAGGTATTCGTTGATGGAGGCGGCAACGTCGACCAGCGCGTGGCGGTCCTGGCGCAGCGTGGCGTGCTGTTCGCGGTAGACCACGTAACTGCGCAAGGTCTGGCGGTAGCCGGCGTCGTACAGCACGCGTTCGGCGGTGTCCTGTATCAGTTCGACCGTCAGCCGGTCCTCCTGGCGCAGCGACGACAGGTGCAGTAGCGCGCACTCGGCCAGGTGGCGCGCCTCGGGCAGGTCGAACTCGCCGCTGGCGCGGCCGGCCTTCAATAAGGCGGCTTCGATCTTGGCCGACGTGAAGGCTTGCTCGCTGCCGTCGCGCTTGATGATCTGGGTGTGAATTAATCTTTGCATGCGTGCTCCTTGATCCCATATCTAGTTGGTTTTAATAGGTTAAGCACTAGATATGGTGTCGTCAATGAAAGTCAGAGCGACTTTGCAATTCCTTGATCTGGATTGCCTTTGTGCCTGTGCCAGTGATTTTGTATCGCGTGCCGATACTCGAAATATCGGTATCCGTTCACTTGATGTAACCTATGTAATCCGGTCTCGCTGCCATGGCAAGTGCGGAGGTTTTACATGACCAAGAAAATTAATGAGAATAACTAGATGGCCTTTACTTTTTCTACAGAGACACCAGACGCTACCGCGTTTAAAGCGCTTTATGACACCACTGGTTGGGGACCGCTCGAACGGAGCGACGAATTTTATGGAGCGTCGTTGCAGGCATCGTGGGCTTCATTTGCCGCATATGATGCAGACCAGTTGATGGGGTTCGCTCGCGTCATTTCGGATGGCAAGCTCCATGCCTTCATTACGGAGATGATTGTCCATCCTGACTATCAGCGCCGCGGTCTGGGCGAGGAATTGATTAACGCATTGGTTGCGCGGTGTCGGGCTGCGGGGATTCATGACATCCAGCTGTTCTGCGCCAAGGGCAAGGCTGATTTCTATGTACATTGTGGGTTTGCCAGGCGGCCAGACGACGCGCCAGGCATGCAACATCGGAACGACCATTTAATGGAGAATCAAAATGACACGAGTTCGAGTTGAAAGTTTCACGATTTCTATAGACGGCTATGGGGCCGGGCCGAATCAGGATCTCAATGAACCGCTCGGCGTGGGTGGGAAGGAGCTACACCAGTGGTTCATTCCAACCCGCACGTTCCAGCAGGCCCATGGTGCCGGCGATGGCACGACCGGTGTCGACGACGATTTTGCCGCACGGGGATTCAAGAACATCGGCGCTTGGATTTTGGGGCGGAACATGTTCGGACCGGTTCGCGGGCCCTGGCCCGATCTGAGTTGGAATGGCTGGTGGGGCGATAACCCGCCGTACCACGTCCCGGTTTTTGTCTTGACCCATCATGCTCGTCCATCTATCCAGATGGAAGGCGGCACGACGTTCCACTTCGTCACGGGCGGCATACACGAAGCGCTGGAGCTGGCCCGCGAAGCCGCGAACGGCAAGGACGTGCGCATTGGCGGCGGGGCCGACGTGATCCGACAGTATCTTCAAGAGGGGCTTATCGACGAACTGCATATCGCGATCTCGCCGATTCTGCTGGGCAGTGGTGAGCGTTTGTTCGAGGGCGCGGACCTGCGGGCTCTGGGATATGAGTGCGTCGAGTACGTGGGAACGGAGAAGGCGACCCATGTCGTGCTCCGGCGCCGTTGAGTTGGGATAGCGGAAAATTTGTGAATGCGTTAAAGTCAATGTCGCCATTTTGATAATAGTTGTTTGACGAATGGTTCCGGCCCGACCGGATCGGGGGCGTCAGGCGTGGCGCCCGTTCCAGGCAGAGATTACATCACTCACAAGGAAGTATTTCATGTCGAACCTTCAAAAGATAGGCGCGTTTTTCGAAGCATATGCAAGCAAGAATGTCGCTGCGGTCAGCGACGTCATGGCGGAAGACATCGTCTGGCGTATTCCAGGCCATCACCCCCTCGCCGGCGAGAAGCACGGTATCAAAGAGGTGCTGGCTTTCTTCGATCAGCTTGGGAAAGCTGAATTTCAGGCCGAACCATTCGCGATCGCAGAGCAAGGCGACTACGTCATCGATCACCACCGGGGATGGAGCACCGCCGGCAGTGGCCTCGACTTGACCTGGTGCCTGGTCTTTAGATTCGAGCATGGGAAAATCAAGGAAGTGACCAATTTCTGCTCGGACCAGCACAAGGCCGATCTGTTCTTCCACGAACATTACCGGCTCAAGGCGATCCCCGAACGGTTGGCCGAGTAAAATTCCTTACCGGATCAACGCAGCCACCCGCTTGACGAACACCGGATCCGGCTCGGCATCGAGCCGGGTGCTGTCCACCTGCACCGTGCCTTGGGCGTCGAGCAGGGCGATGCGGGTGGTGTGGTTGATTTCGCCGTTCTCCAGCCGCCGATACTTGATGTTCAACGTGGCCGCCAGTGCGCGCGTCTGGCTGTCGCCGTCGGCTGTCACCAAGCGGAACTGCGCCGGATCGAGCTGGTGCATCTTCAGCAGGCCGGACAGCGAGGCCGGTGTGTCATGGTGCGGATCGAGACTGATCATCAGCACCCGCAAGCGCTTGCCATCCGGCCCCAGCGCGGCCACCGTGCGCTTGAGCGTCTCGATGATCACCGGGCAGGCCGCATGGCAGTCGCCGTAGAACATGGTGACCAGCACCGGCGTGCCCGCCATGTCGTGCAAGGCGAAGTGCTGGCCGGTTGCGTCGGTCAGCGTGGCGTCGAGGCGGTAGATGGAGTTGCCGGGCAGCGCGGCGGCCAGAGCCGTCCAGGCGCACAGCGGGAGCAGCAGCGCGGCGGCCAGGACGGCGCGGCGCAGGGAGAAAATATAGTTCATGGCTTGCTTTCTTGAATTTGGGGGGCGGGATCGCGCGCACAGCGGAATCCCAAGTTGGCGCCGTCCTGCCGCGCTTCCATCGCGGACAGCAGGGCCAAGCGCATCAGCACGGCGTAGTTGCGGCGGTCGGCCAGCGACACCGCGGCGCCGCCGCAATAATCGAGCAGTTTTTGATCGCCGCTGGCGCGGCTGTCGGCATTGACGAACAGGCCGCTGTAGTCTTCGACCCACTCCCACACCAGCCCGTGCAGGTCGTGGATGCCGTAGTAGTTGGCATGGCCGGTCGCCACGCTGTGCGGCGGCTGCTTGCCGGCGTCGGCATACCAGCCGAGGATGTGGGCCAGCCAGGCCGGATCGTCGCGGGCGTCGGGCCGGTGCTCGTCGGCGGCGGCCGCGAACTCCCATTCGTACCAGCGTGGCAGGCGGCCGCCTTCGGAGGCGCAATATGCCTGCGCGGCGAACCAGCCCACATGGACCACCGGCGCGTCGGCGGCCAGCGGCGCGTGGTCGGTGGCGTCGCGCCAGCCGGACAGATAGGTCGGCGCGGCCAGCAGCGCCGGCGCCTGTCCGCGTTGCCAGGCGGGCGTGCGCTGCACGAAGTCGGCATACTCGGCGTTGGTGACCAGCCGGCTGCGCAGCAGGTAGGGCGCCACCAGCGCCGGCGCGTCCACGCCGTCGGCCGGCAGCACGCTGCGCAGCGTGCCGCCGGCGATGGCGACGTAGCCGGCGTCGGCAGCGTTGGCGCCGCCGGCCGACACCGCCAGCGCCGCCAGTGTCAGCAGCATTGGCAGTACCGGCAGCATGGGCAGCATCGGCAGCAAGCCGCCGGACGCAGCGCGCGGCTTCATGGCTGGCGCGACTTGCGCATGTCGCGCACCTGGGCCGGCGTGACCGCAGGCGTGCCTTTGTTCATCTCGACGCCGACATAGTTGATGACGGCGGCGATGTCGTCGTCGCTCAGGTCCTGCGGCGGCATGACGCCGTTGTAGTGCTCGCCATTGACGACGATCTCGCCGTTGCGCCCGTTGAGCACGATGTGCGCCATCTCATACGGCCGCTGCTGGAAGAAGTCGGAATTGGCCAGCGGCGGGAACACGCCGGCGACGCCCTTGCCGTCCGCCTGATGGCAGGCCGAGCAGTTGCTGTCGTAGACCGCCTTGCCGCGCAGTTGCTGGGCGCGGTCGACGCCCGCCACGGCGGGCTTGGCGGCCGGCGGCGCGGCCTTGGCTGCGGCCGGCGCGGCCGTGCCGGCCAGCGCCTTCTTCACGCCCTTGCCGTAGATTTCCGGCCGCTCCGGTCCGCTGACTGCCAGCAGGCCGATGGCGCCCTTGTTGAACGCGCGCGTCAGCGAATGGTCGACCAGGGTCAGGTTGCCCGGCACGCGCGGGACGAATTCGACGATGGTCGAGCCGCCGGCCGGCACCATCGTGGTCTGCACGTTTTCCTGGTACTTGCTGCCGCCCTCGGTGTACACGCGGTCGAAGATGGCGCCGATGATGTGGAAGCTGGACGTGATGTTGGGACCGCCGACGCCGAAGTACAAGCGTACCTTCTCGTTGGCCTTGGCGGTCAGCGCGTTGTTGCCGGTCAGCGCGCCGTCGGCGCCGTTGAACAGCACGTAGGTCGGTTTCTCATCAATGGCCTTCTGCATGTCGAAGCCCTGCACGCCGGGCGCGCGGTAGGCGCCGCTGGTGTAGAAGTCGCCCTGCATCACATAGTATTCGCGGTCGACCGGCGCCATGCCTTCCTTGGGCTCGACCAGGATCATGCCGTACATGCCGTTGGCCACGTGCATGCCGACCGGCGCGGTGGCGCAGTGGTACACGTACAACCCCGGCGCCAGCGCCTTGAAGGTGAAGCTGGCCTCGTTGCCGGGCGCGATCAGGGTCTGCGCGGCGCCGCCGCCGGGGCCGGTCACGGCGTGCAGGTCGATATTGTGGGGCAGCTTGTTGTCCGGCAGGTTGAGCAGGTGCAGCTCGACGGTGTCGCCTTCGCGCACCCGTATCATCTTGCCCGGCACCGTGCCGCCGAAGGTCCAGAAGGTGTAGCGGCTGCCGGGCGCGATCTCGCGTTCGACTTCCTCCACCGTCAGGTTGACCACCACCTTGGCCGGGGTCTTGCGGGTGATCGGCGGCGGCAGCAGCGGCGGCGCCAGCAGTTCCTGGGTGATGGTGGGCAGGGCCGGCTCGGCCGGGGTGGCCGCCGTGGCCGGGATCATGGCGAGTACGGCGCTGGCAAGGCCGGCCGCGACCAGTTTCAATTGCGTTTTCATTGTTATGTCGCCTTGTAGTTGTGGAGCGCACTCGGTGATGAGTGCGTGCCCATGCTAGGGGAAGCAAACAGCAAAGTCCTTGACCTGGATTATTGATTTCGAGAATCAGTGCGCGGTGACCAGGAAGTCGATGATGATCTGGCCGGGCACGCGCGACACGTAGGCCGCCTGGACGCGCGGCCCGTAGCGGTGCTGGATCTGGGCCAGCAATGGCACGGGATCGTGGTCGTTACAGAAGCGCATGATCTCGCCGGGATTGAGCGCGTCGAGCGCGCCGAAGATGGCCGCGTGGCGCATGCGGCGGGCGACGCCGCGGGCGTCGAAGGGATAGATGCCGTCCGGGATGGCTGGCTGGGAACAATCGTGGGACATGGTGAACTCCTTGTGTGGTAGAGCAGGGCGGAATACCCCGCATGCTTTAGTCATACGCTGGCGCTTCCACTTAGGGGTCTGACCCCGTTTGGGGTCAGACCCCGCGTGGCCGTGCGGGGTGAGCACGATCAGGCGCGGTCGGCGGCGACGGCCGCCAGGCGAGTCTTGCCGCGCGCGGTCAACAGGCGCCAGGCGAACAGCGCCAGGAACAGCGTGCCGATGGCGAACACCACGTCACCCGGCACGCGCATCCAGACCAGGGTTTCCATCAGCTTCGAATGGATCACCTCCGGCGAACGCGCGAACCACATGCCGGTGCTGACGCTGGCCCAGGCCTGGTAGATGCCGGCCGGTACCAGCGAGATGAACACCATCATCGCCAGGCCGATGTTCAGGCACCAGAACATGACTTTGAGCAGCGCGTCGGACCAGGCCAGGCGGTCGCTCAGGCCGCGCAGGCAGAACAGCAGCAAGCCGATGCCCAGCATGCCGTACACGCCGAACAGCGCGGCATGGCCGTGGGCCGCCGTCATGTTCAGGCCCTGCATGTAGTACAGCGCGATCGGGGTGTTGATCGAGAAGCCCAGCAGACCGGCGCCGATGGTGTTCCAGAAGCCGACCGCGATGAAGCACAGGATCGACCACTTGTAGGTCTGCACCCAGGGCGCGGCCTTGGAGCGCTGGTAGTTGCGCCAGGCTTCGACGCCGATCATCGACAGCGGCACCACTTCCAGCGCCGAGAACATGGCGCCGATGGCGATCACGAAGGTCGGCGTGCCGGTGAAGTACAGGTGGTGCAGCGTGCCGAGGATGCCGCCGAACAGGAACACGATGGTCTCGAGCACGATGGCGCTGTTGGCGGTGGACGCGCGGATCAGGCCCAGGCGGGTGAACAGCAGCGCGATCACGGCGGTGGCGAACACCTCAAAGAAGCCCTCGACCCACAGGTGCACCAACCACCAGCGCCAGTACTCGATCATCGAGTAGTGGGTGTGACGGCCCCAGGTCAGCGAGGTGGCGTAGAAGCCGCCGATGCACAGCGCGGCCAGGAACACCATCATGATCAGGCCCCGGCTTTCCGATTTCCTGACCAGCGCCGGCCACAGCGCGCGGCCCAGCAGCAGCACCCAGAACAGCAGGCCGACGAACAGCAGCACCTGCCAGATGCGACCCATGCTGGTGAACTCCAGCCCCTGGTTGCCGATCCAGAAGGCGAAGGCCGTGCCCTTGTGTTGCAGCGAACCGATCCAGCCCATCGCGGTCGAGCCGACCACGATGAACAGCAGCGCGTAGAACAGCAGGTTCACGCCCAGCTTCTGGAATTTGGGCTCGTGGCCGGAGATGGCCGGCGCGATGTACAGGCCGGTGGCCAGCCAGGCGGTGGCGATCCACAGCACGGCGAACTGGGTGTGGATGGTGCGGCTGACCACGAACGGCAGGATCTGCGCCAGCGGATAACCGAAGAAGCTCTGTCCCTCGACCGCGTAGTGGGCGGTGACGACGCCCATGCCCACCTGCGCCAGGATCAGGCCGATGACGACGAAGAAGTATTTCTTGGTCGCCTGCATCGACGGCGTCGGCTTCAGGTTGAACAGCGGATCGGTCTTCGGCGGCACCGGATCGGCTTCCTCCTTGGCGGTCGAATGCACCATCACCATGGCGGCGATGGCGCCTATCATCAGGATGATGCTGGCGATCGACCAGATGCCGGCGCCGGCGCTGGGACGGTTGTCGATCAGCGGCTCGTGCGGCCAGTTGCTGGTGTAGCTCAGGTCGACGGCGCCGGGACGGTCGGTGGCGGCCGCCCAGGCCGACCAGAACACGAAGGCCGGCAAGGCCTTCAGGTCGTCCTGGTCGGTCAGCGAATTGGCGTTCATCGCATATTGTTCGCGCAGGTGGTCGAGCGCGCGGTCGTCGCCGAACAGGCCGGTGTAGTGGCGCGCCACTTCGCGCACGGCGGCGGCGCGGTCGGCCGACAGCGTGATGCTGCCCCTGGCCGCGTCATAAGTGTTGTGGCGCATTTCTTCCTTCAGGCGGGCGTTCAGCGCCGCCTGGTTGGCCTTGCTGAGGTCGTCGAAGCGGGCGCCGAACTCGCGCTGGGCCCAGATCTGGCGCAGCGCCAGCGCTTCGCGGTGCAGCCAGTCGGCCGACCAGTCGGGGGCGACATAGCTGCCGTGGCCCCAGACGGTGCCGAGCTGCTGGCCGCCGGCCGACAGCCAGGCTTGCTGGCCGCGGTCGACCTGGCCTTCGTCGAACAGCACGGCGCCGTCGACACTGATGATTTGTTTGGGTATGGGCGGCGCGGTCAGGTAGATCTCCGCGCCCACCCAGCCGAGGACGGCGAAGGAGAGGGCGCAGATGACGGCGAGCCAGGTCCAGAGCTTGCGTGTGGCGTGCATGGCATGGTTCCTTAAGTTGGCTGGTTGGGATGGAGCGCGAAGCGGTGATGACCGGATCGACGAGGCCGATTCTAGGCGCGGCGCTTAAACATGTATATTCGATCCCTGTTTTTCTTGATGCAGGTTATGAACAAATATTTTGGATGCATGAATAATGGCGCTGCCGTCTCCACTGGAGCAAAAACCGGAGCCAACCATGCGCCTGACCGCCTTCACCGACTACACGCTGCGCACGCTGATCTACCTGGCGGGCCAGCAAGACCGGCTGGTGACCATCGCCGAAATCGCCGAACGCCACGGCATGTCCAGGCACCACCTGACCAAGGTGGTGTACCAGCTGGGATTGACGGGGGTGATACGCACCGTGCGCGGACGGCACGGCGGCATTGCGCTGGCGCGCGCGGCGGCGGCGATCCGCATCGGCGAGGTGGTGCGCAGCAGCGAGCCGGATTTTTACATGGCCGACTGCTTCGACGCCCGCCAGGCCAGCTGCGTGCACGCCGGGCGCTGCTGCGTGCAGGGCATGCTGGGGCAGGCGGTGCACGCCTACCTGACGGCGCTGGACGCGGTCACGCTGGCCGACTTGGCGTGCCCGGCCGAGCCGGCGCCTACCTGAGCAGGATGATGTCGTTGCGCACGTCGAAGGTGTGGTCGAACAGGATTTCGCACGCGCACTCGCCGGTTTCCACCACGTTGGCGGAGTCGACGATGCCGCCCAGCTGGCGCGCCGCCTGGATCGGGTCGCCGCCGGTCGGGGTATGGTCCAGCGACTGGGTCACCACCACCACCGCCCATTTGCCGTCCGGCTCGTTCAGCGGCAAGGTGAAGCTGCCGGTGTAGTAGGTCGACACGCCTTTCCAGCGGTCGATATCGATGCGGCGCTTGTCGACGCACACTTCGGCCAGATAGCCTTCGCCTTCGCCTTCGCCTTCGCCGGCGTCGAGCACCACGCGGACGATCTCGGGACCGCTCAGCGCGATGGTCTGCACCACGCCGCCGCCGCCGGAGGCGTCGGCCTGGTCGACCGTGCTGTTGTTTGCGCTGATGGCCGTGGCGTGGATCGTCGTCCCACAGTGGAACACCTTCAGCTCGACGTGGGTGCTGGGCGGGCAGGCGAAGGCCAGCGGGCGCCCCGGCAGCCGCAGCGCGGTGACGCCGGACGGATTGCCCGGGCCGGGATCGAGCAGCACCGAGGAATCCTCGCCGATGAAGACGAACGGCGCCGCGACGATGGGGAAGTTCACCTGCGCCATGCCGGCCACCTGATGCGAGAAACCATGCAGGCAGACCGTGCTGCGCTGGCCGTCGAGGTCGCCGTCGATACGGGCGCAGACGACATCCCGGTGCAGCACGCGCTGCACCACGCGGCCGGGGTCGGCGATCGGGAAACTGTGCGCGACGACGAAGCGTTCCGGATTGCGCTCGCCGGCGCCGGTCCAGATCTGCGCGCAGATGCGCACCGCGTCGCCGCCGGCATACACGTCGCGGTCGGTGAACACGCGCTTGCCGATCAGCACGTGCTCGTTGGGCCGCTCCTGCGCCACCGACGCGGCGCTGGCGCCGGCGCTGGTCACCCTGCTGTAGTCCCAGCGCGTGGAGGTGCTCCAGTAGCGACCCGGGAAGGGGATGCGCGGCACGTCGGCCTCCAGGTGGATCTGCTCGCGGCTGGTGGTCACGCCCGGCGCCGGCACGGGCGTGGTGCGCTGGCCCCAGCGGCTCGGGTCCTCGGCGTCGGAGGCGGCGGCCGCCACCCAGGCGGCCGCGGCGGCGGTGGTCAGGATGCCGGTCAGCGGCGACGGCGCGGTCCAGAAAAACAGGTGCGACAGCGGCCCGCCGCAGGCCAGCCACTCGACCGCGCCGCCCACGTAGTCGGACACCGGCGTGTACGGCTGGATGGCGTCGTGGCCGGTGTCGCTGCCGTAGACGTGGGCGTTGGACAAGGCCATCGCCGCGCCGCTGGAGGTGTCGAAGCAGATGCCGCCCAGCGTGCCGTAGCCGGTCGGGAAGGACATGAAGCTGCCGAGGATGGCGGTCGAGGTGCCGCCGACCAGCGGGTCTTCCTCGTTGTCGCCGCGATTGCCGGTCGGGCGGTGGTTGTCGGGGCAGGCCGTGCGCCGCGCCAGGGTCCAGGGCAGCACGTCGGTCTGGTAGCCTTCCACCGAGGCGGCGACCGGCGTGCTGCCCAGCTGGCGGATGTCGGCCTCGGAGGCGAGCTTGGCGCGCACGTGGTACTGCAGCGCCGCCGCCAGGGTGGTCTGTCCGCGCACCTGCTTCAAGCCATAACCAACGCAGACGATGTTCGGGTCGTGGGCCAGGCGCAGCGTTTCCGACGCGGCGGCCTGTTCGAGTGTGACCTTGCTGGCTGGGGCTGTCATGATCTCTCCTTATGCGAAACGAATCGCCATCGCGGCGAGCACGTCTTCGATCCGGCAGGCGATCGCTTCCGCGCCGTCGCCGCCGGCGTGGTTCAGGCCGATCACGGCCAGGCTGCTTTTCTGGAACCACAGCGAGCCGGAATCGCCCGGGCACGACGTGGCGGCGCCGGTTTCGTCGGTCACCATTTTCAGCTGGTTGAGGAAGAACACGGTGCTGCCATCGTCTTCCGGCCCGCGCGGCTGGACCGGCACCACCGACGCCAGCAGCGCCGTGCTGGTGCCGCTGCGGGCGCCGGACTTGAACATGCGCACCGCGTCCTGGGCCGCCGGGTCGCCCGGATGGTCGGCCAGGTTCTGGAAGATCGCGCTGATCTGGGCGTTGTTCAGTATCGTGCCCGGCGTGTCGATGTGTCCGCCGAGGGCGACGATAGGCGTGGTCGCGGCTTCGCCGGCCGCCGCGTCGAGCACCGTGAAGATCGCCGAGGTCATGCCGCGGTGGCCGTTGAGGGTGACCACGGCGGCGTCGACCGAACCGGGGTCGGTGACGGGCGGCGGGGTGGCCGGCTTGGTCTTCAGCGCATTCAGCACGGAGCGCGTCAGCGTGCCGATGACCCGGTCGTCGCTGCGGTTGACCAGGTCGGAGCCGCCGGACGCGGCCGCCGCCAGCGACAGGATGATGGCGATGATGATCAGCAGGATTTTCCACCACGGGTCCTGGAACGGAATCGGCCCATACTGTCCGGGGAACGGATGGCTGTAGTCGACGCCGTAGTCGACCACGGTCGGCCAGGCAAAGAAGCCCAGCCCCGGATCGAGCCCGCCGGTCCAGTCGCCGCCGCCGTCGTCGCCCTGGCCGCCGCCGCCGGCGCAGCAGCAGGCGACCAGCCGCCACACGGCGCACAAGTCGACGTCCTTGCCGTCGAGGAAGGCGCGCAACTGGTCGCGGGCCTTTTCCAGCGCCCGCCGGTCGCATCCGCCCAACGAGCCGGGGCCGCCGGATCCGCCGCCGCCGGACCCGCCGCCGCCGGACCCGCCGCCGCCCGTGCCGGTACCGCCGTTCCACATGCGGCGCGCCAGGTCGACCGCGCGCTTGAAGGTTTGCAGGTCCACCGTCATCTTCTTGATCGACGCCGTCATCACGCCGACGTCGCAGCGCGACACGAACGCCGAGCGGATCGGATCGAAGGTGGTGCGCGACACGGAAATCGGCGCGCGCGCGGCCTTGTTGATCAGCGCCAGTTGCTCGGCGCCCTGGTCGGTGACCATCTGCAGTTCGACCCAGTGTTTGCGCACCGTCGCCTGGGCGACGTCGACCTTGAAATAAATCATCCGCTGGTCCCACGGCGCCAGCGCGCCCGTCAGCACGCGGCCGCCCGCCATGGACTGGCCCAGCGCCTCCAGGTCGCGCACCGACCAGGCGTCGATCACGTTGACGCCGGCCGCCGCCAGCCAGGCGCGGCTGCGGTCGGTCAGGCCGACGCGGGCCGAGGCCGGCCATGGCAGCGTCCAGATGTTCTGCACCCGCACCGCCATCAGATAGCGCCCCAGCGTTGCCTCGAACACGCCCTCGGGCATCGCCTGCAAGGTGCCGGGCATGACGGCGAACGGCGGCACCGGCTGCGCCACCATGCCGAGCTTGTCAAGCCGTATCACCAGGTCGTTGAAGTCGCGGTCGCTGGCCGGCGAGGTATCGTCCTCGGACTCGACCAGCCACGAGTAGTGCACGCCGGCGATGGCCGAGGTGCCGCGCAGGAAGCTGGCTTGCCAGCCGTGCTGGCCGTCGTTGTGTTCGATCTTCAGCGTCCATGGCGCCTGCCCGTTGGCGTAGACGTCGAGCATGGCGCCGGGGTTGCCGCCGAGTGTCAGCGTGCCGCCGGCCGCGCCGCTGATGACGACGCGCTGGTCCCAGCTGGCGTCGCGGCTGCTGACGCCGATCCGCCAGTCGCCTGTAAAAGTCAACTCCGTCACATCTGCCATCTCAGCCTCCGTTGAGGGACCGCTCTCACTATGCCCGGGGCTTGAAGTATGGTCGCGAAGGTGGAGCAAGACAACGCGCGCACCGCTGGTTTGACCAGTTGCTTGAGCGGGATCAGCTTCTGGTCAACCTGGCTGATCCCTCTAGTTCTTTTGGACTAGGGCGCTAGCCTGATTGCCTTGTCCGGCTGGCCGTCCTGCCGATAGCCGGACCGGGCCGCAGCGCTTAACCTGATGCCATCCCCATGTCCGTCAGGAGATTGAAAGTGTCTAACAATAACAAGGCCGTCCAGGTGCTCGTCAGCAGCACCCTGTCGTTCACGATCTGCTTCGCGATCTGGATGATGTTCGCCGTGCTGGGCATCCCCATCAAGAAGATGCTCGGCCTGAATGAAACCGAATTCGGCCTGCTGGCCGCCATGCCCGTGCTCAGCGGCTCACTGGTGCGCGTGCCGCTCGGCATCTGGTGCGACAAATACGGCGGCCGCATCGTGTTCTTCCTGCTGATGCTGTCGACCGTGCCGGCCATCTACCTGGTCGGCCTGGCCACCGCCTACTGGCAGTTCCTGGTGCTGGGCCTGTTCATCGGCCTGGCCGGCGGTTCGTTCTCGGTCGGCACGCCGTATGTGGCGCGCTGGTTCTCGCGCGAGCGGCGCGGCCTGGCGATGGGCATCTTCGGCGCCGGCAATTCCGGCTCGGCGCTGACCAAGTTCGTCGCGCCGGCCATCATCGCCGGCTGGGGCTGGCAAATGCTGCCCACCGTGTACGCCGTCGCCATGCTGGTTACGGCGCTGCTGTTCTGGGTGTTCTCGGCCACCGACCCGTCGCACCAGAGCGGCGCCAGCGTGCCGTTCGCCGAGCAGCTCAAGGTGCTCAAGGACCGCCGCGTATGGCGCTACTGCCAGTACTACTCGGTGGTGTTCGGCGGCTACGTCGGCCTGGCGCTGTGGATGACCAAATACTACGTCGGCGAATACGGCTTCGACCTGCGCCTGGCGGCATTGCTGGCGGCCTGCTTCTCGCTGCCGGGCGGCGTGCTGCGCGCGCTGGGCGGCTGGATCGCCGACCGCTACGGCGCCTACAAGGTCACCTGGTGGGTGATGTGGGTGTGCTGGGTTTGCTTCTTCCTGCTGTCCTATCCGCCCACCGCGATGATCGTCAAGACCACCCATGGCGACCTGCAGCTGCAACTGGCGCTGACGCCGTGGATGTTCACCGCGCTGCTGTTCGTGGTCGGCACCGCGATGGCGATCGGCAAGGCCTCGGTCTTCAAGTTCATCGGCGACGACTTCAGCGACAACATCGGCGCCGTGTCCGGCGTGGTCGGCCTGGCCGGCGGCCTGGGCGGCTTCGTGCTGCCGATCATGTTCGGCGCCTTGCTGGACCTGACCGGCGTGCGCTCCAGCGCCTTCATGCTGTTGTACGGCACGGTCTGCGTGTCGCTGATCTGGATGCATTACTCGTTCCGCCCCGCTGCGGCGCCGCAGCCGCTGGCCGGCGCGCTCGCCGCCTAAGCCAAAACCCTACTAGGAGAAAATGATGAGCAAATACATGATTAACACGTGGGAGCCGGAGAGCCCCGCGTTCTGGGGCAGCGGCGGCAGCAACACCGCCAACCGCAACCTGTGGATCTCGATTCCCGCGCTGGCGCTGGCGTTTGCCGTGTGGATGGTGTGGAGCGTGGTGGTGGTCAACCTGCCGGCCATCGGCTTCCAGTACAGCACCAACCAGCTGTTCTGGCTGACGGCCTTGCCCGGCCTGTCCGGCGCCACCTTGCGGATTTTCTATTCCTTCATGGTGCCGATTTTCGGCGGCCGCAAGTGGACCACCATCTCCACCGCCTCGCTGCTGATCCCGGCGATCGGCATCGGCTTCGCGGTGCAGGACGTCACCACCGGCTATCCGACCATGCTGGTGCTGGCGCTGCTGTGCGGCTTCGGCGGCGGCAATTTCGCCTCGTCGATGGCCAACATCAGCTTCTTCTTTCCGAAAGCGCAGAAGGGCTACGCGCTCGGCATGAACGCCGGCCTGGGCAACCTGGGCGTGTCGGCGGTGCAGTTCGTGGTGCCGCTGGTGATCACCGCCGGCGTGTTCGGCAGCCTGGGCGGCGATCCGCAAAGCGCCACCAAGGCCGGCCACACCACCACGCTGTGGTTGCAGAACGCCGGCTTCATCTGGGTGCCCTTCATCGTCGTCAGCAGCCTGCTGGCGTGGTTCGGCATGAACGACCTGGCCTCGGCCAAGGCCTCCTTCGCCGACCAGGCGGTGATCTTCAAGCGCAAGCACAACTGGCTGATGTGCTGGCTCTACACCGGCACCTTCGGCTCCTTCATCGGTTACTCGGCCGGCTTCCCGCTGCTGATCAAGACCCAGTTCCCGGACATCAATCCGCTGCAATACGCCTTCCTCGGCCCCCTGGTCGGCGCGCTGGCGCGCGTGGCCGGCGGCATCATCTCCGACAAGCTGGGCGGCGCCCGCGTCACCGTCTGGACCTTCGCCGTCATGATCGCCGCGGTGTTCGGCGTCATCACCTTCCTGCCGCACGGCGGCACCGGCGGCAGCTTCAACGGCTTCTTCTGGATGTTCATGCTGCTGTTCGCCGGCACCGGCGTCGGCAACGCCTCGACCTTCCGCATGATCCCGGTGATCTTCCTGACCGAGCGCCAGCGCGCCGCCGCCGGCAAGCCAGCCGCCGTGCAGCAGCAAGCCATCGTCGAGGCCAACAAGGAGGGCGCTGCCGTGCTGGGTTTCACCTCGGCGGTCGCGGCCTATGGCGCCTTCTTCATCCCCAAGAGCTACGGCACCTCGATCGCCATGACCGGCGGCCCGGACGCCGCGCTGTGGTGTTTCATCACGTTCTACGTCAGTTGCATCGCCATCACCTGGTGGTGCTACGCCCGCAAGAACGCGGCCATGCCTTGCTGAACGGAGCCACGACCATGCCATCCGCCCGTGTGATAGCGCTGACCCCATCGGTTGAATTCGACGCCGCGCTGGTGCGCAAGCTGAACCAGATGGGGCCGCGCTACACTTCCTATCCGACCGCCGACCGCTTCGACGGCGGCTTCGGCGCCGCGCAGTACCGGGCCGCCGTGGCCGGCGTCGATCCGGCGGCGCCGCTGTCGCTGTATGTGCACATCCCGTTCTGCGCGTCGCTGTGCTATTACTGCGGCTGCAACAAGATCATCACCCAGGACCGCCACAAGGCGGTCGAGTACCTGGGCTACCTGTACCGCGAGATCGCGCTGCAGGGCGGGGTGCTGGGCAGCCGGCGGCGGGTCGACCAGCTGCACTTCGGCGGCGGCACGCCGACCTACCTCAGCGACGAACAGATGGACGCGCTGCTGGCCACGCTGCGCGGCCAGTTCGACTTCGCGCCGGACGAGGAGGGCGAATTCTCGATCGAGGTCGATCCGCGCACCGTCACGCCGGCGCGCATCGCCACGCTGCGAAAGCAGGGCTTCAACCGCATCAGCCTGGGCATCCAGGACTTCGATCCGGCGGTGCAGCAGGCGGTCAACCGCATCCAGTCCTATGAAGAGACGATGGAAGTGCTGCAGGCCGCGCGCGACTGCGGCTTCCGCTCCATCAGCGTCGACCTGATCTACGGCCTGCCGCTGCAAAGCGTGGCCAGCTTCGGGCCGACCCTGGACAAGATCGTCGCCGCCCGGCCGGACCGCGTCGCCATCTACAACTACGCCCACATGCCGCAGCTGTTCAAGTCGCAGCGCCTGATCAACAGCGTCGACCTGCCGAGTGCGGAAACCAAGCTGGCCATGCTGGGCCTGTGCATCGAGCGCCTGACGGCGGCCGGCTATGTCTACATCGGCATGGACCACTTCGCGCTGCCTGAGGACGACCTGGCGCGCAGCCAGCGCGAGGGCAAGTTGCAGCGCAACTTCCAGGGCTATTCCACCCATGCCGACGCGCCGATGGTGGCGCTGGGCGTATCGGCCATCAGCGCGGTCGGCGCCAGCTACAGCCAGAACGAGAAGATCCTGTCCGCCTACTACGAGCGGCTGGACCGGGGCGAGCTGCCGATCGCGCGCGGCATCGTGCTGAGCGCGGACGATCTGCTGCGGCGGGCCGTGATCGGCCAGCTGATGTGCGACTTCGAGCTGGACTACGCCAGCCTGCCGCTGCCGGACGGCATCGCCACCGCCGACTATTTCGCCGACGCGCTGGAACGGCTGAAGCCACTGGAGGAGCAAGGCTTGCTGTGCATAGGCAGAAAGGGCTTGCGGGTGAAGATGCGCGGACGCCTGTTGATACGCAATATCTGCATGGCCTTCGACAGCTATCTGCATGCGCCGCCGGTGGAAGGTCCGCAGCCGACGCGGTATTCGCGCACCATCTGAAGGGCTGATCATGGAAAAAAACAAAATCAAGGTGCAAACCTTTCTGGCGCGGGTGCCGCTGTTCAATTCCATGGGGCCGGAAGAACTGTCGCGCATCGCGCTCGGCACCACCGAAGTGCGGGTCGAGCGGGGCGGCATGATCTTCCAGCGCGGCGACCCGTGCGTGGGCTTCCACCAGGTGCTGTATGGCCAGGTCAAGCTGGCGTTCACCTCGTTGGCCGGCGGCGAGAAGGTGATCGAGCTGATCGGGCCGGGCCAGAGTTTCGGCGAAGCGCTGATGTTCATGGGCAGTCCCTACATCGTCTCGGCCCAGGCCACCGAGGACACGCTGCTGCTGCACGTGGCCAAGCCGGCGATCTACCGCGAAATCCACAACGACCCCGAATTCGCCTGCAAGATGCTGGCCGGCCTGAGCCAGCGCATGCACGGCCTGATGTGCGACATGGAGTCGTTCTCGCTGCGCTCCGGCACCCAGCGGGTGGCCGGTTACCTGCTCAAGGAATTGCACGAGGACGAAGGGGGACTGCTGACGCTGCCCGTCACCAAGGCGGTGCTGGCCTCGCGGCTGAACCTGACGCCCGAGCATTTCTCGCGCATCCTGGCCGAGTTGTGCACGCAGCAGCTGATCACCTTCAAGGGCCGCAAGGTCACCGTACTCGACGTGCCGGCGCTGCGGCGCTGCGCCGCCTGAGAGGCAACTATGCAAGACATCGAAAAATTCGTCAGCGGTTTCAGCCGTTTTCAACAGCAGTATTTCAACAACGACGAGAGCCCCTACGGCAGCTTGCGCGCCGGCCAGCGCCCGCGCACCTTGCTGATCGGCTGTTGCGATTCGCGGGTCGATCCGGTGCTGCTGACCGGCAGCGATCCGGGCGACATCTTCGTGGTGCGCAATATCGCCAACCTGGTGCCGCCGTGCACGCCGACGGCGTCGGCCGGGGTCAGCTCGGCGATCGAGTTCGCCGTCTGCGAGCTGGAGGTGGAACGGGTGATCGTGTTGGGCCACGCCGGCTGCGGCGGCATCCGCGCGCTGCTGGCGCCGCGTCCGGCGCAGCGCGAGACCGATTTTGTCGGCCAGTGGATGCGCATCGCCGAGCCGGTGGCGCAGCGCGTGCGGCGCGACCTGGCGCATCGCGGCAGCGCCGAGCAGCACCACGCCTGCGAACTGGCCAGCATCCTGCTGTCGCTGGACAACCTGCTGACCTACCCGTGGCTCAAGCGCCGCGTCGACGAGGGCAAGCTCAAGCTGCACGGCTGGTACTTCGACTTGCAGAGCGGGGCGTTGATGGCGTACTCGCCGCGCCGCCAGCAATTCCTGCCGCTGGTCTGCCCGCTGACCGCGCGCGAAGCCATAACTGCCTAAAAACACTGGGGTCAAGTCTGACATTCGGACACGGCCTCTGCCGTATCGGTCGCTAGGGCAGAGGTCGTGTCCGAATGTCAGACTTGACCCCATCTTCGCCATCTTCGTTGACCCCATCTTCTGGGGCGGCTGGTGGCTGGTCTTGCGCATTGAGCCCGAAGCTTTCCCAACCCTCGCCGAACAGTTCGTATGGATGCTGGCTGCGGTCCGAGCCGTTGCCGCAGATCATGGCGTTGGCCGGGCAGTAGCGGTCGCAGCCCCAGCAGATCAGCTCGGGCTTCGACGGGCGCAGCGGAAAGATCTTGGCCATCTCAGGCGTAGCTCATCAGATCGCCCTGGCGGTCGAACGCCAGGAAACGCTCCATCTGCCCTTGCTGGATCGCGCTCAGCATCTTGTTCAAGGCGGCGTCGGTCTGCTGCGGGTCGGGCAGGCGTCCCTCCGTGCCGGACAGGGTGGTGATCAGCAGCACATCCCAGGCCTGGCCCATGCCTTGCGCCTCGTCGGCCAGGTTTTTGAACGTGTCCAGTTCACCGACCTGCTTGTCCACGCACATGACCGGCACCAGCGTGCTGCGCGCTGTTGCACCGGGCTGCGCGTCCGGATCCGGCTCGGCCACGGCAAAGGCCAGCAGCAGGCGTTGCGGCTGCGGCTGCAGGGCGGCGGCGATCAGTAATTCTTCAAATGTGGCGATATTCATATGATTCCTCGGTAGTCGGTGATCCAGCCTGTATGTATAACCCGCTGCGGCGCGACCGCCTATTGCCATGAATGACTAGCCCGGCTAGTTCCTTTGCCGTAGGCGGGGCCCGAAAAGCCATGACCCAGGTCATGGACCGGCGCGTCGGCCGCGACGAATAATGGTCGCGCGACCCAGGCTGGGGCCGCGTCGAAAGGAGATCTTATGCGTATCAACCTGAACTATCGTCCCGCATGCCGCTTGGTGTTGGCATTGCTCACCGCAGCCGCCACCGGCGCCCTGTGGCACAACTATGGACCTGCGTATGACGCGGCGTGGGCGTTGCCGCCCGATGCGCGCTGCGACGCGCCGGCCGATCATCCCGGCGGCCAGATCGCCGGCCAGATCCGCTATGACAGCGGGCTGGTGCTGCGCTACTGCAGCCTGGACGCCATGTTCGCCCAGCTGGCGGCGATGGAGCAGCCTGGCCTGGTGCGCAATGTGTACGTGCGCGGCGGCGACGGCCGCTGGCTGGCGGCGCAGCGCCTGCTGCCGCGAGCAGCGAACTAGTCACTTCGGCTTAGTCCGCCTAGTCCTTCTCGCGCCGCGCGGCCACCATCATGCCGATTCCCACCAGGCTCTGCGCTGCTTAGACTGCAATCATCGTCGAGTCCATGCATGTTGCATGCGACCGCATGCCCGGCAGACGCCGGGTGCAAGTTAGGAGGCAGCATGAGTCACTTTCTGGATCGCCTGAAGTTCTTCAATAAAACGGTATCGACCTTTTCCGACGGCCATGGCGCCGTCGTGCACGAGGACCGCACCTGGGAAAACGCCTACCGCCAGCGCTGGCAGCATGACAAGATCGTGCGCTCCACGCACGGCGTCAACTGCACCGGCTCCTGCAGCTGGAAAGTGTATGTGAAGAACGGGCTGATTACCTGGGAAACCCAGCAGACCGATTATCCGCGCACCCGTCCCGACCTGCCCAACCACGAGCCGCGCGGCTGCCCGCGCGGCGCCAGCTATTCGTGGTACGTGTATTCGGCGCAGCGCGTCAAGTACCCGATGGTGCGCGGCCGCCTGATGGAAATGTGGCGCGAGGCGCGCCTGACGATGGACCCGGTCACGGCCTGGGACTACATCAGCCAGAATCCCGAACGCGCCGCGCTGTACAAGTCGGTGCGCGGCCTGGGCGGCTTTGTGCGCGCCACCTGGGACGAAAGCAACGAGATGATCGCCGCCGCCAACGCGCTGACGATCAAGAAATACGGCCCGGACCGCATCGTCGGTTTCTCGCCGATTCCCGCCATGTCGATGGTCAGCTACGCGGCCGGCACGCGCTACCTGTCGCTGATCGGCGGCGTGGCGCTGAGCTTCTACGACTGGTATTGCGACTTGCCGCCGGCCAGCCCGCAGGTGTGGGGCGAACAGACCGACGTGCCGGAATCGGCCGACTGGTACAACTCGACCTACCTGATGGTGTGGGGCTCGAACGTGCCGATGACGCGCACGCCGGACGCCCACTTCTACACCGAGGTGCGCTACAAGGGCACCAAGACGGTGGCGGTGTCGTCCGACTTCGGCGAGATGGCCAAGTTCGGCGACATCTGGCTGGCGCCCAAGCAGGGCACCGACGCCGCGCTGGCGATGGCGATGGGCCACGTGATCCTGAAGGAATACCACACCAACAGCCAGTCCCAGTACTTCAAGGACTACGCCAAGCAGTACACCGATTTCCCGATGCTGGTGCTGCTGAAAGAACAGAACGGCACACTGGCGCCGGAATACTTCCTGCGCGCCTCCCACCTGGCCGACAACCTCGACGAAACCAACAACCCCGACTGGAAGACCCTGGTCATCGACGAAACCAGCGGCCGCATCGTCGCGCCGGCCGGTTCGATCGGCTTCCGCTGGGGCGAGGCCGGCAAATGGAACCTGGAAATGAAGGAGGGCGGCAACAACGCCCCGGTCGATCCGCAACTGTCGCTGATGGGCCGTAGCGACGAGGTGGTCGCGGTCGGCTTCCCTTACTTCGGCGGCAAGGACGCCAGCGACCTGCTGATGCGCAACGTGCCGGTCAAGCGCCTGACCTTGGCCGATGGCAGCAGCGTGCTGGTCGCCACCGTGTTCGACCTGACCTTGGCCAACTACGGCATCGACCGTGGCCTGGGCGGCGGCAACGTCGCCACCAGCTACGAGGACGACGTGCCCTACACCCCGGCGTGGCAGGTTAAGCACACCGGCGTCAAGGCCGCCGACGTCATCACCGTGGCCCGCCAGTTCGCCGAGAACGCCGACCAGACCCGTGGCAAGAGCATGGTCATCGTCGGCGCCGCGCTGAACCACTGGTACCACATGGACATGACCTATCGCGGCATCATCAACATGCTGATGATGTGCGGCTGCGTCGGCCAGTCGGGCGGCGGCTGGGCGCACTATGTGGGCCAGGAAAAGCTGCGTCCGCAAACCGGCTGGACGCCGCTGGCGTTCGCCCAGGACTGGAACCGTCCGATGCGCCAGATGAACGGCACCTCGTTCTTCTACGCCCACACCAGCCAGTGGCGCCACGAGAAACTGCACACCGAGGAAATCTCCTCGCCGACCGCCGGCCCCGACGTCGCGCCGATGACGCTGCTGGACTACAACGCCAAGGCCGAACGCATGGGCTGGCTGCCCTCGGCGCCGCAGCTGCAGACCAATCCGCTGGAGGTGACGCGCGCCGCCGCCGCCGCCGGCATGAGTGCGGTCGATTACGCGGTCGACCAGATCAAGAACAAGCAACTGGAGTTCTCCTGCGACGACCCGGACAACCCGGCCAACTTCCCGCGCAATATGTTCGTCTGGCGCTCCAATATCCTGGGCAGCTCGGGCAAGGGCCACGAATACTTCCTGAAGTATCTGCTGGGCACGCAGAACGCGCTGATGAGCAACGAGGACGACTGCATCAAGCCGCGCGACGTCAAGGTGCGCCCGGCCGCAGAAGGCAAGCTGGACCTGCTGGTGGTGCTGGACTTCCGCATGTCGACCACCTGCCTGTACGGCGACATCGTGCTGCCGACCGCCACCTGGTACGAGAAGGACGACCTGAACACGTCCGACATGCACCCCTTCATCCATCCATTGTCGGAAGCGGTGCAGCCGCTGTGGCAATCGCGTTCGGACTGGGAAATCTACAAGGGCATCGCCAAGAAGTTCGAGGAAATCGGCGGCGCCTACCTGGGCACGCAGCAGGATCTGGTGCTGACGCCGCTGATGCACGACACCCCCGGCGAGTTGGGCCAGCCGTTCGACCCGAAAGACTGGCGCGCCGGCGAATGCGAACCCATCCCCGGCAAGACGATGCCGAACTTCACCGTGGTCGAGCGCGACTACACGCAGATCTACCAGAAGTTCACCTCGATCGGCCCGTTGCTGGAAAAACTGGGCAACGGCGGCAAGGGCATAGGCTGGAAGACCGGCCATGAAGTCGAGGTACTGCGCGGCATCAACCGCACCGTGACCGCGCCCGGCGTGGCGCACGGCCAGCCACGGCTGGACACCGCCATCGACGCGGCCGAGATGATCCTGTCGCTGGCGCCGGAAACCAACGGCCACGTGGCGGTCAAGGCCTGGGAAGCGCTGTCGGTGATCACCGGCCGTGACCATACCCACCTGGCGCTGCCGCGCGAGCACGACAGCATCCGCTTCCGCGACGTGCAGGCGCAGCCGCGCAAGATCATCTCCTCGCCGACCTGGTCGGGCCTGGAGTCGGAAGAAGTCAGCTACAACGCCTGCTACACCAATGTGCACGAACTGATCCCTTGGCGCACGCTGACCGGCCGCCAGCAGTTCTACCAGGATCACCGCTGGATGCGCGATTTTGGCGAAGGCTTGTGCGTGTACAAGCCGGCCATCAACACCAAGACCACGGCCGCGATGCTGGGCGCGCAGCCGAACGGCAACAAGGAGCTGGCGCTGAACTTCATCACGCCGCACCAGAAGTGGGGCATCCACTCGACCTACTCGGACAACCTGCGCATGCTGACGCTGTCGCGCGGCGGTCCGCACGTGTGGCTGTCCGAGACCGACGCCAAGTCGGCCGGCATCGTCGACAACGACTGGATCGAGGTGTTCAACGTCAACGGCACGCTGACCGCGCGCGCCGTCGTCAGCCAGCGTGTGCCGGAGGGCATGACGATGATGTACCACGCCCAGGAAAAAATCATCAACGTGCCCGGCGCCGAGATGTCGGGCAAGCGCGGCGGCATCCACAACTCGGTGACGCGCGCCGTCACCAAACCGACCCACATGATAGGCGGCTACGCGCAGCTGTCGTGGGGCTTCAACTACTACGGCACGGTCGGCTCCAACCGCGATGAATTCGTGTTGGTGCGCAAGATGAACAAGGTCGACTGGCTGGAAGGTCCGTTGAAGGAACAAACTGGGAAGGAGAAGTTCGCATGAAAATTCGCGCACAAATCGGCATGGTGCTGAACCTGGACAAATGCATCGGCTGCCACACCTGCTCGGTCACCTGCAAGAACGTGTGGACCAGTCGCGATGGGGTCGAGTACGCCTGGTTCAACAACGTCGAGACCAAGCCCGGCATCGGCTATCCGAAGCACTGGGAAAACCAGGACAAGTGGAACGGCGGCTGGCGCCGCACCGACGCCGGCAAGATCGAGCCGCGCCAGGGCAGCCGCTTGAAGATCCTGGCGCAGATCTTCGCCAATCCCAACCTGCCGCAGATCGACGAGTACTACGAGCCGTTCACCTACGACTACGAGCGGCTGCAGAACGCGCCGCTGTCGGAAACGCCGCCGACCGCGCGGCCGATTTCTGTCCTGACCGGCAAGAAGATGGAGAAGATCGAGTGGGGTCCGAATTGGGAGGATGACCTGGGCGGCGAGTTCGCCCAGCGCAGCCAGGACACGCTGTTCAACAACATGCAGAAGGAAATGTACGGCACCTTCGAGAACACCTTCATGATGTATCTGCCGCGCCTGTGCGAGCATTGCCTCAATCCGACCTGCGTCGCCTCCTGCCCGTCGGGCTCGGTGTACAAGCGCGAGGACGACGGCATCGTGCTGATCGACCAGGACAAGTGCCGCGGTTGGCGCATGTGCATCTCCGGCTGCCCGTACAAGAAGATCTACTACAACTGGTCGTCCGGCAAGGCCGAGAAGTGCACCTTCTGCTACCCGCGCATCGAAGCGGGCCAGCCTACCGTATGCTCGGAAACCTGCGTCGGCCGTATCCGCTACCTCGGCGTGCTGCTGTACGACGCCGACAAGATCGAGCAGGCGGCCTCGGTGGCCGATCCGCGCGACCTGTATCCGTCGCAATTGGGCCTGTTCCTCGATCCGCACGATCCGGCCGTCATCGAAGAGGCGCGCCGCCAGGGCATCCCGGATTCGTGGCTGGAATCGGCCAAGCGTTCGCCGGTGTACAAGATGGCGGTCGAGTGGAAGGTGGCGTTCCCGCTGCATCCCGAGTACCGCACGCTGCCGATGGTGTGGTACATCCCGCCGCTGTCGCCGATCCAGGCCGCCGCCGAATCCGGCCGCATGGGCAAGAACGGCATCCTGCCGGACACCGCCAGCCTGCGCATTCCGGTGCAATACCTGGCCAACCTGCTGACGGCGGGCGACCAGCAGCCGGTGATCCGCGCGCTGGACCGCATGCTGGCCATGCGCGCCTACATGCGCAGCAAGCACGTGGCCGGCACGCCGGACTTCGATGTGCTGCAACAGGTCGGGCTGGAGCCGGAGATGGTGGAGGACATGTATCACATCATGGCCATCGCCAACTACGAGGACCGCTTCGTGATCCCGAGCAGCCACAAGGAAATGGCGGAGGACAGCTTCAACGAGAAGGGCAGTTGCGGCTTCAGCTTCGGCAACGGCTGTTCGGACGGCGTCAGCGACACCAGCCTGTTCGGCAAACGCAAGCACGGTTCGGAGATCTTCATGTCGATGCCGAAATCCCGGAAGAAAAAGGAGAACCTCGATGTCTGAGCTCGATATCACCGGCCAAGGCTATTGCATCCTGTCGGCCCTGCTGCAATACCCCGAGCCCGAGCTGCTGGCCGAACTACCGCAGCTGGAGCGCTACCTGCAGGATACGCAGCCGCGCTGGCATGGCGCGCTGACCGAGCTGCTGGCGCATCTGCGGCGCGGCGCGCTGATCGACCTGCAACAGCAGTACGTGATGACCTTCGACCGCAATCCGTCGCACTCGCTGCATCTGTTCGAGCACATCCACGGCGAATCGCGCGACCGCGGCCAGGCCATGGTGGACCTGCTGGCCGAGTACAGCAAGCACGGCCTGCAAATGGTCGGCAACGATTTGCCAGACTACGTGCCGCTGTTCCTGGAGTTCCTGTCGCAGCTGGATGCGGACGAGGCCGAGCGCATGCTGGGCGACGCCATCCACGTGCTGGCCTTCGTCGGCCGCAAGCTGCGCGCCAACGGCAGCCCGTACGCCTGCGTGTTCGACCTGTTGCAGACGCTGACGCCGGTACAGGCCGAGGAACTGAGCGAACCACCGGTGCGCGACATGGACGAGGCGCTGGAAACCTTCGGCCCCGGCGCCGACGGCATCGAACCGCTGCTGGCGCCGGTCATGGCCGGCGGCACCCATCCGGTGAATTTCTATCCCAAGGCGGCGGCGCCGCAGCGTCATTGAGGAGTATCACATGAACTATTTACATCAATTCATATTCGGCATCTACCCGTATATCGCGCTGGCGATCTTCCTGGTGGGCAGCCTGATCCGCTTCGACCGCGAGCAGTACAGCTGGAAGTCGGAATCGAGCCAGACGCTACACAACGGCATGCTGCGGTTGGGCAGCCCGCTGTTCCACATCGGTGTGCTGGGCCTGTTCTTCGGCCACATGGCCGGCCTGCTGACGCCTGTGTGGGTGTGGGATACGCTGGGCGTCACCCACGGCGCCAAGCAGCTGGTGGCGATGGTGGCCGGCGGCGTGATGGGCTCGCTTTGCCTGATCGGCCTGCTGATGCTGCTGGCGCGCCGCCTGGGCAACGAGCGGGTGCGCGCCCGCAGCACCTTCCGCGACAAGCTGGTGCTGGTGTGGCTGCTGGCCACCTTGCTGCTGGGCCTGACCTCGATCTTCGCCTCGGCCTCGCACATGGACGGCCACATGATGGTCCTCTTGATGACCTGGGCGCAGCACGTGGTCACCTTGCGCGGCGACGCCGCCGGCTTCATCGTCGATGCGCCGCTGGTGTTCAAGCTGCATCTGTTCATGGGCATGTCGCTGTTCGCGATCTTCCCGTTCACCCGCCTGGTGCATGTGTGGAGCGGCTTCGGCGCCGTCACCTACCTGAGCCGCGCTTATCAACTGGTGCGTTCGCGCTGAGGAGACGATCATGGGTATCGCAGTCAACGGCGTCGACATCGACGACGACGCCATCGCGGCGGAATTGCCGCACCAGGCGCACACGGACAACCCGCTGCGCCGGGCGGTGCACGAGGTGGTGCTGCGCACGGTGCTGCTGCAGGAAGCGGACCGGCTGAAGATTGCCGGCGCCGACGACGACCAACGCATCGAAGCCCTGTTTGCGCAGGAAGTCACGGTGCCGGACACGGACGAGGCCAGCTGCCGGCGCTATTACCAGAGCCAGCAGCAACGCTTCCGCAGCGGCGACCTGGTCGAGGCGCGCCACATCCTGTTCCAGGTGACGCCGGCGGCGCCGCTGGAGCTGCTGCGCCAGACGGCCGAGCTGATCCTGGCGGAGTTGCAGGCGCGGCCCGAGCGCTTCGAGGAGCTGGCGCGCCAGTACTCGAACTGTCCGTCGGGCGCGGTCGGCGGCAGCCTGGGGCAGGTGGCGCGCGGCCAGTGCGTGCCGGAGTTCGACGAGCTGCTGTTCCGCCTGCAAGCGGGCGAGCTGGCCGGGCGGCTGCTGGAAACCCGCTTCGGCTTGCATATCGTGCAAGCCCAGCGGCGCGTGAACGGCGCCGTGGTGCCGTTCGCCGCGGTGCAGGCGCAGATCGCCGACGAGCTGCGCCGCCAGTCCTGGCAGCGCGCCCTGCACCAGTACCTGCACATCCTGGTCGGCCGCGCCGACATCCAGGGCGTGGAACTGGACGGCGCGCAGTCGCCGCTGGTGCAGTAGGGGAGCGCTTTGACAAGGCGATAGCGGCCAGCTATTCTGGGTTCGACAATGAAGGAATAAATGAACTCGGCGCTGCCACTATTGCTCGGGACCGTAGATTCGTTGAGGGCCTTGCTGGATGCCGCGCGTCCTCTTCCGGCCTACACGGTCGCATCGCTGCGTGAAAAGCTTGCCCTTGACTGGACCTACCACTCCAACGCTATCGAGGGAAACACGCTGACCCTGCGTGAAACCAAGGTAGTGCTGGAGGGGATCACTGTCGGCGGAAAGTCGCTGCAGGAACATTTGGAGGCCGTCAATCACCGGGATGCGATCTTGTACGTGGATGAGATTGTTGCGCACAACGAGGTGCTTACCGAGTGGCAAATCAAGAACATCCACAGCCTGGTGCTGAAAGGCTTGGATAACGGCGAGGCCGGGCGATATCGCCGGGAGAACGTCGCTATTGCCGGCGCGAGCACGATGCCGCCGAGCCTCCTGCACTTGGACGACGAGATGCGCGCGCTGATCGCCTGGCATCAGCATGACGCCGGCGCGCACCCGGTCCGGCGCGCGGCCGGGTTGCACGCGCGGTTCGTAAAAATTCACCCCTTCGTCGACGGTAATGGCCGAACCGGCCGGCTTCTGCTGAACTTCGAATTGATGAAAGCGGGATACCCCCCGGCGGTGATCCGCAGGGAAGATCGTCTTGCCTACTTTGATGCGCTCGATATTGCCTGCACCAGCGGCGATGACGACGCCATCACGCAGCTCGTCGCCGAGGCGGTTGAGCGCTCCCTGAACCTCTACCTGAACCTGCTGCCGTAGCGCCGACTAGTCATTTCGAACTAGGACGGCTAAGCCGTCATGCGCAGTGGCAGGACGGCTCCCGGCCGCTACAATGGACTCACACTATCATGACAGGAGAGCGACGATGTTAAGCGACCGGTTTGGTCGATCGATCGACTATCTGCGGGTGTCGGTCACGGATCGCTGCGATCTGCGCTGTACCTATTGTATGCCCAAGGATTTCAAGGGTTATGAAGACCCGCCCGACTGGCTCAGCTTTGACGAGATCGAGCGGGTGGTGGCGGCCTTTGCCCGCCTGGGCACCACGCGCGTGCGCCTGACCGGCGGCGAGCCGCTGACCCGCCGCAACCTGCCGCAGCTGGCGACCCGCCTGTCCAGCCTGGAAGGGGTGCGCGACCTGTCGCTGTCGACTAACGGCACCCGGCTGGCGCGCCACGCCGAGGCGCTGGCCGCATCCGGCATCACCCGCGTCAACGTCAGCCTCGATACGCTGGACCGCGACTGCATGGCCGGCATCACCGGGCGCGACTGCCTGCCGGCGGTGCTGGACGGCTTGCAGGCCGCCAAGGCGGCGGGGCTGGCGCCGATCAAGATCAATATGGTGGCCATGCGCGGCGTCAACGACGCCGAGATCGAAGCCATGGCCGCCTTTTGTATTGAACAACATTTCGTGCTGCGCCTGATCGAAGTCATGCCCATGGGCGAGACCGGCCGCAACACGTCGTTTCTGGACCTGGCGCCGGTGCAGCAGCGGCTGGCCGAGAAATTCCAGCTGGTGCCGCAGGCGCTGGAGCTGGGCGGCGGGCCGGCGCGCTACTGGTCCACGGCCGACGGCAGCGCCAGCATCGGCTATATCACGCCGCTGTCGCAGCATTTCTGCGCCACCTGCAACCGGGTGCGGCTGGCGGTGGACGGCACCTTGTACCTGTGCCTGGGCCAGGAGCAACAATATCCGCTGGCGCCGCTGCTGCGCGGCGGCGCCAGCGACGCCGAACTGGAGCAGGCGATCCGCGCAGCCATCGAACTCAAGCCCCAGCAGCATGATTTTGGGCGGGAACCGACCAAGATCGTGCGTTTCATGTCGCAGACGGGCGGCTAGGTGGACGCGCTGCGCGTGTATACTCAGCCGTTGCCACAGATATCAGGAGCCGCCCCATGTTGAAGCCCGGACTGTTCGCCGGCTGGCAAAAGCTGTCGACCCGCATCGTCGGCGTGCTGCTGAGTTTTCTCGCCATCGCGCTGATCGTGATCGGCTCGACGCTGCTGCTGTCCTGGCAGCTGGAGGGCAGCGCCGCCGCCATCAACGTGGCCGGCAGCCTGCGCATGGATAGCTACCGCCTGGCGCTGCAGGCCGCGCAAGCCGATGACGGCGCCGCCGGCCGGCAGCAGGTCGGCGAGCAGCTGCGCCGCATGGAGCGCACGCTGGAGCTGCTGCGGCGCGGCGACCCGCAGCGGCCGCTGTTCCTGCCGCCGACCACGGCCATCCACGGCGCCTACGCCGAGGTGCTGCAGCACTGGCAGGCCGACCTGGCGCCGCCGGTGCGCGGCCTGCTGGTGGCGGGCGGGCGCGATGGCGCGCAAATCAAACTCATCCAGCAACGCAGCGAGCAGTTCGTGCAGCGCGTCGACCAGCTGGTGCACCGCATCGAGCGCGACAGCGAAAGCCGGACCTTCTGGCTGCGCGCCTCGCAACTGACCCTGCTGGCGCTGGCCCTGGTGGGCACGGTCAGCATCATCTACCTGCTGTTCGACATGATCGTGGCGCCGGTGACGCGGCTGCAGGGCGGCATCGAGCGCATGCGCGAGCAGGATTTCAGCGTGCGGCTGGAGGTCGACAGCAACGACGAATTCGGCCAGCTGACGAACGGCTTCAACCAGATGGCCGACAAGCTGCAGGATTCCTACAGCAACCTGGAGCAGCGGGTCCTGCTCAAGACCAGCGAACTGGAATTGCAGAACCGCGAACTGGCGCTGCTGTACGACGTCGCCTCATTCCTGCAGCAACCGCAGCCGGCCGAGCCGCTGTGCCAGGGCTTCCTGCAACGGATCAGTGAATATTTCCGCGCCGATGGCGGCTCGGTCCGCATCCTGGATCCGCTGCGCGGCAACCTGCACATGCTGGTGCACCAGGGAATCTCGGAGGCGCTGGTCGAGACCGAGCGCTGCCTGAAAGTGGGCGAGTGCCTGTGCGGCGAGGCGGTGGTCAGCAAGCTGGCGGTGATCCACGACCTGCGGCGGCGCGACGGCGGCCACACGCTGCAATGCCACCGCGAGGGTTTCGCGACGATTTCGATCTTCCACATTTTCGCGCAGCGCCAGCACATGGGCTTTTTCAACCTGCACTTCCGCACCGCCACCACGTTCACGGCGGCCCAGACGGCGCTGCTGGAAACGCTGGGCCAGCTGCTCGGCACGGCGATCGAGAACCAGCGCCTGCAGGGCCGCGACCGCGAGCTGGCCATTTCGGAAGAGCGCAACCTGGTCGCCCAAGGCCTGCACGACAGCATCGCCCAGGGTCTGAACTTCCTGAATTTGCAGGTGCAGATGCTGGAGCAGTCGCTGCAACGGCAACGCCTGGACGAGGTCGAGAGCATCGTGCCGGCCCTGCGCGCCGGCGTCGAGGAGAGCTACCAGGATGTGCGCGAGCTGCTGCACAACTTCCGCACCCGCCTGCAGGAGGGCAACCTGGTGACGTCGCTGGAGACGGTGGTCGACAAGTTCCGCCGACAGAGCGGCATCGCGGTCGATTTCACCGCTGATTCGGACGGCGCGCCGTTCCCGCGTGAGCACCAGCTGCAACTGCTGTTCATCGTGCAGGAGGCGCTGTCGAACGTGCGCAAGCACGCGTCGGCCAGTCAGGTCTGGGTCAGGCTGACGGACGACCAGGACTTCACGCTCAGCATCAAGGACAACGGCCACGGCTTCGACCCGGCGTCGCTGGAGACGCAGGGCGAGGCCCATGTCGGCGTCAACATCATGCGCGAGCGCGCCCAACGCATCGCCGCGCAGCTGCAACTGCGGTCGGCGCCGGGCGCCGGCGCCGAAGTGCTGCTGCGCCTTCCGCGCGCCCAGCGCCGCGCGGCTTAACCCTATCAAGAAAGGCTGGAGTCGATGGACAAGGAAGCTAGTACGATCAGCGTGTTGCTGGTAGACGATCACACGCTGTTTCGCAGCGGCATACGCTCGCTGCTGCAACGCCATCCGGAGTTTGTCGTGGTGGGCGAGGCGGCCGACGGTTTCGAGGGCGTCAAACGGGCGCAGCAGCTTAAGCCGCAGGTGATCCTGCTGGACCTGAACATGCCGGGCATGTCGGGGCTGGAAACGCTGGAACTGCTGCGCCAGGATTGCCCGGACAGCGCGGTGGTGATGCTGACCGTGTCGGAAGAGGCGGACGACCTGAGCGTGGCGCTGAAGTCGGGCGCCAGCGGCTATCTGCTGAAGAACATCGACACCGAATTCCTGGTGCGGGCGTTGCGCCGCGCCGCCGCCGGCGAGACCGTGCTGGCCGAGTCGATGACGGCCAAGCTGGTGGCGCAGTTGCAGTCCGGCGCGGTGCCGCCGGTGGCCTCGGAGCTCGACAAGCTGACCCCGCGCGAACGGGAAATCCTCGATTGCCTGGCGCGCGGCGAAAGCAACAAGGGCATCGCGCGCACGCTGGACCTGGCCGAAAGCACGGTCAAGATCCATGTGCAGAACGTGCTGAAAAAGCTCAAGCTGAGCAGCCGGGTGCAGGCCGCCGTGTACGCGGTCGAGCACCGCATGCACCACGGCGCCTGAGGCGCCGCGCAGCTCAGCCGCCGCAACAACCGCCGCAGCAGCCGCCGGCCGTGGCGGCGGGCGCTTCCGCCGCTTGCGCGCTGGCGGGATAGCCGGCCAGCGCCAGGGTGCGCATCAGCAGATGGGGCGAGGTGCGCGTTTCGTCGATGCGCGCACGCGCCAGGCGGTCGCGCAACGAGACGCGTACATCGCTGACGCCGTCGATTTCGGCCAGCAGGCGGGAGATGGTGTCGGCACAGGCTTCGCCGTCCATGCCATCGATGAGAAGTTCTGTTTGCATAGCGTTCCTTTTGATGTTGAGCCAAATTAAAACCACAGCGACAGCCTAAGCCAAAGCGTCGCGACGGGCGAAGGTGTTTTGGATTTTCTTGATCCAGGTTATGCGATACCGGTGCCAGGCTTCACGCCGCGCCATGCCGCGCCGACAATGGTGCGTACTCTTACAGGATGTAGATCATGAGCTTGCTTCAAATCGAAGAACCCGCCGGCACGACGTCCGCGTGGGACAGCAGCCACCCCTTGTGGGGACTGGGCTTCCGGCCTTTCTATCTGGCGGCGGCGGGGTTTGCCGCGCTGGCGATACCGTTGTGGATGCTGCGTTACCTGGGCTGGTGGAGCGGGGACACCGCAGCCTGGCTGCACGTGGGATTCAACTGGCATATGCACGAGATGGTGTTCGGCATGGCGGCGGCGGTGGTGGTCGGGTTTCTGTACACCGCCGCCTTCAACTGGACCGGCTCGTGGACGCCGGTGCGCGGCCGGCTGGCGGCGCTGGTGGCCCTGTGGCTGCTGGGCCGGCTGGCGATGCTGGCGGCGCCGCCGCTGGCCGCCGCCGCGATCGACTGGCTGTTCCTGCCGGCCGCGGCCTGGCCGTTGTGGCAGGTGCTGGAGAAATCCGGCAACAAGCGTAACTACTTCCTGGTCGGCCTGCTGGCGCTGATGGCGGCGGCCAACGGCGTGTTCCACGCCATCACGCTGGGCTGGTTGACGGCCTCGCCGATCGCGCCGGTGCAGGCGGCGATCCTGGTCATCGTGCTGATGGAGGCGGCGATCGGCACCCGCATCATTCCCATGTTCACCCGCAATGGCGCGCCGGGCAGCACGCCGCTGGTCCAGCCCAGGCTCGATCGCTGGTCGCTGGGCTTGATTGTCGGATTTGCGCTGGCCTGGACAGCAGGCGTGCCCGCCTGGCTGATCACGCCGCTTGGCGTGGCGGCGGCGGCGCTGGTGTTGTTGCGCCTGTGGCGCTGGCAGGCGCTGCGCACCGGCAGCTATCCGCTGCTGTGGATCATGCACCTGTCGTATGCGTGGATCGCCGCCGGGCTGTTGTTGCTGGTGCTGGCGCGCTGGCAAATGGTCAGCGCCAGCGCCGGCTTCCACGCGTTGACGGTGGGCTCGATGGCCGGCCTGATCCTGGGCATGATGACGCGCACCACGCTGGGCCACACCGGCCGCCCGCTGCGCGCGGGCAAAATGGAAACGGCGATGTTCGGCCTGATCCAGCTGAGCGCCCTGAGCCGCGTGCTGTCGGCGCTCGGCTGGGACGGCGGCCCGGCGCTGCTGGCGCTCAGCGCGCTGTGCTGGACCGGCGCGTTTTGCCTGTACGTCCATGTGTATGCGCCTTACCTGGCCAACCGCCGCGTGGACGGCAAGCCGGGCTAAGGCGCTGCGCCGCGTTCCTCGCCGAGTGCCTGGCTGATGTAACGGTTGATGGCGCCGCTGGACTTCATCCTGGCCACGATTTCCGCCAGGCGCGGCACCAGCGCCGCATGCCGCTTGTGCAGATAGATGTAGACCGGCGTGTCCTGCACCAGGCCGGCGTTGTAGACATCGCCGTAGCGGTTTTGCAGCCTGGCCAGTTGAAGCTCTCCAAACTCTTCCAGGTCGACAAAGATGTCGGTACGGCCGAGCGCGACGTTTTGCAAGCCAAGCTGGCTGTCGACCACCGAGGAAATTTGCCGCGCAGGCAAGATCTGTTCGAGCTGCGTCTTGAAGGTGGTGTAGCCGCTGCGGTACTGCACCCGGTACGAGGTGCCTTTCAGGCTATCCCAGCCGCTTATCTTCAAACCCGGTATGCGGGTGAAGGCCGTCACCCGGAATGACAGCAGTGCTTCGCCCACCCGGATCAGATTCGGGTGATTGTCGCCGTAGGCATACGCCCGGCCGACTTCGCCGTCGATCTTGCCGGCCCCGGCCTCAAGCGCGCCACGCAAGGGCGGATAGAGGCGCACGTCGACATCCTTGCCCAGTTGATCGAAAGCGTCCGTGCAAATCAGCGTCAGTACGCGCGGGGCGTAGTTGGTTTCCCTGGGGTAGGGATGGGCAAGCAGTATCGTTTCGCGCGCGCTGGCGACATACGCCTGCATCAGGCCCAGGCAAAGCATCAATATGGCTGCAGATCTCACGGTCGGTCCTGTCTCGGGACATTGAAGGCGTGCATTGCCCTCATTCTACTCCCGCTTGATTGCCATGGCGAAGCCGCTCGAAGTTGGTGAAACCGTGCGCGCCGGCGTGCGTATAAACGGTATATCTCAATTTTACCGAGGCGCCGGCTTGGCCGCCGGCGATGCATATGACCTGCACCACGCATCCCTCAAAAGAAACCGTCCGCGCCTATCTGGCGCGGCGCGCGCAGGCGACGCCGGAGCCACCACCGTCGCCGGAGGAAATCCGCCGCCAGCTGGGCTGGTATTTGATACCGCCGGGGCGGCCGGGTCAGCGGAACACCAGCACCGGTATGGTCGCATGGGCCAGCACCCGCTGCGTCTGACTGCCGAGCAGCAGCCGTTGCTGGCCGCCGTGCCCGTGCGTGGCATATGGTCTTGAACATGAATGCTTTCCGCCGTGAGGGCATGGTGGTGGGCTGCACCTCGCCGCGAACAATTGCTGGATTTTTTGATTTGGGTCAGAAGCCGCTAGTGCTTTTATGGGCCGGGACCACTATTGTTGTTGCATGACACGGAGGAGTTATCATGCGCAACGTAAGAAGCTGGATCCTGATACTGACCCTGGGCTGCCAGGCCGCTGCGATGGCGGGCGACCTGGCCCAGCGCACGCCGCAAGGCCTGGACTACCTGAGCGGCGGCGTGGGCGAGGACGAGCGGCAGGCCATGCTGGCGGTCCGCGACGACTACAATCTGCGGATGACGTTTGCCACCCGGATCAGCGGCGAGTACCTGGCCGACGTCGCGCTGACCGTGTTCGACCGGACCGGCACACCGGTGGCGACGGCGACTTCGGACGGCCCCTGGTGCTATCTGAAACTGGACCCCGGCAGCTATCGGGTGGTGGCCACGATGCATGGCACGGAATTGCAGCAGACGGTGGTGATCAAGCCGAACGGCGCGCGCGAGCTGTATTTTTATTGGGACCCGCGATGAGCACCGCCAGCCACGGCGGCCTGCCGGCGCCGCAATCGATCGCCCCGAGCGCTGGCGCTTGACCGCGGATTCTTGCCGTTGAGCAGCCGGCTCATTCGGCGCGCTGCGGCGGCGTGGCGCAATCGTTGCCCTCGCATTGCAGGCCGCCGCCGGAATAGCGATTGCGCGGATTCCACAGCATCCAGCCGCTGGCCTGGGCCGCCGCCGCGCCGTCGATCTGCGCCTGCACCTCGGCGGCGCCGAACGGCCGGTGGTCGAACGCATAGTCGCTGAAGCCCTGCAGCCAGGGCCGGAAGCGGGCGCCGTCCAGGCCGGTGCGCTGCCTGGCGCGCTGCAAGGAGCGGTACACGATGTCGTAGGGATGCTCGAGCGGATTGCGGTAGTTCGGGATGCCCCACTTGAAGCCGGACGGATACAGCATCGGGCAGAGATAGTCGAGCGACTCGGTCAGGCGCTCGAGCTGCTGGCCGATCGCGGTGTCGTCGGTATTCCACAGCACGTAGCCGAAGATGTCGGCGGCGACGAACACATTGTAGGGCGCCAGGCGCTGGCGCGCCGCGCCGAGGAAGCCGCTGACCGCGTCGACCCGGCTGGCCTGGGTGCTGGGCTGGGCGTACTGCACGCCGGGCGCGTCCGGAAAACGCACATAGTCGAACTGGATTTCGTCAAAGCCCAGCCGGGCTGCCTCTTCGGCGATGTCGAGGTTGTACTGCCACACCTCCTGGCGCATGGGATCGACCCAGGACAGCTGCTCGCCGTCGCGCCACAGCTCTCCCTGACGATTCTTCAGCGCCAGCTCGGGCCGGGCATTGGCCAGCGGATCGTCCTTGAACACGACGATCCTGGCGATCAAATAAATGTTCCTCTGGCGCAGCTGCGCGATCAGCGCCGGCATGTCCCTGACGGTGCGTACTTTCTGGGCGCCGATGCGCTCGGCCAGCGCGACGGTGCTGGCATAGGGAATCATGCCGCGGTCGCTCTTGACGTCGATCACCAGCGCGTTCAGCTCGGTCTGTTCGACCAGCGCCAGCGCGGCCTCGCGCAGCGCGTCGCTGCCGACGCCGTAGGCCGACAGGTACAGGGCCTTGGCCTGGAACGGCTTGAGTTCCAGCCGCAGCGGGGCGCCGTCGGCGGGGGCGGCGAACTGCCGGCGCGCGTAGCCGGCCGCCCGCGCCGCCACGCTGGGGCCGGACGCCACCAGATGGAAGCGTCCGGCCGCGTCCGACTGCGTGCTGGCGCCGCCGGACGTGATCGTGGCGCCGGCGATCGCGCCGTGGCCGGCCTGGCTGTAGACCACGCCGTCGATGGCCGGCGCCGGCGGCAGCGCCAGGGCGAGGGTGGTGGCAAGCAGCAACTGGCGCATAGGGGACGGTTCCAGGCAGTGGTCGGTGGGTTTGCGGGGCAGGCGCCGCCTGCTTCAGGTCGGACCCGCATGTCGACTGTAGCGGCAGACACTGTAGCGGCACAGGCGGCTGCTTGATCCACATCAAAATCACGCTCAATTTCGGCGCCTGCGCGCTGGCTGGACATCGCCCGGCGCCTATTTTTGGGACCCCTTTGACTTGTATCAAAATTCCGCACTGACCCTGCCGCGGTTCGTTGCTACAGTGTTGAGGGAAGCAAGGCGCGGCCGCCGGCGCGCCCCCTTCAATGCACCGGCTACTCTGACCCGCACAGGAAAACATCATGTTCAAACATTTCTTGATTCCGACCGATGGCTCGGCCATTTCCAGCGCCATCATGCGTCCATGCATCCAGTTCGCCAAGGACTGCGGGGCCAGCATCACGGCCGTGCATGTGATCCCCGAATTCCATGTCTTGACCTACCAGGTCGAAATGCTGGAGGCCACGCGTGAACAGTTTCAGCAGGACAGCATCGCCCATGCCCAGCGCTATCTGGCGGAAATCGATCGGTGCGCGCGTGAGCTGGGGGTGCCGTGCACGACCTTGACGCTGCATCACCAGCAGCCGTATGAGGCCATCATCGAGTCCGCGCGCGAGCAGGGCTGCGACCTGATCTGCATGGCCTCGCACGGCCGCCGCGGCGTCAAGGGCATGTTGCTGGGCAGTGAAACGCAGAAGGTGCTGACCCACAGCCAGATCCCGGTGCTGGTGTTCCGCTGAGCGGGCGCGCGCTTCAGAGGTAGGCCAGCAGCGCAGGCAGGCTGGCCGCCAGCAGTATCAGCAGCAAGCCGCCGCCGACCCGCCGCAGGAAGGGCCGTCCCCCGGCCGCTGCCGCCGCCAGTTTGCTGGCGGTGTTGGCCGCCAGCGCGAACAGCAGGATGTGCCGTGTGGCCTGCGGCGTCAGCACGCCGCTGCCGGCCAGCGACAGGATGGAGCTGGCCGCGGCGTGCACGTCCACCAATCCCACCAGTAAGGCGCCCAGTGTGGCCGCCGCCGTGCCCAGGTAGGCGTTGGCGTAGGCCATCAGCGCGGTGGCGCCGCTCAGGATCAGCGCGAACAGCAGCGCCTGCCGCAGGCTGAACACGCGGCCGCCGCGCACGGCGGGGGCGGCCGGCGCGGGCGCCGCATGCATCAGCGCGGCCGACACCAGCAGCGTGGCCAGCAGCGCGCAGCCGAGGGTGGGCGCGAGCGGCAGCAACTGGCCCGGCGCGATGGTCAGCGTGACGACCACCAGCAGCAAATAGGTGGCCACGTTCGACAGCAGCGCGCCGGCCGCGCACGCGCCCAGCAGCGCCGGCTCGCGCCGGCAGCGCTGCCCCATGGCGGCGGTGGCGGCGACGCTGGAGACGAAGCCCGAGGCCAGCCCCATCAGGGCCAGGCCCATGCGCGGGCCGGCCAGCCGCAGGGCGATATGGGCGCCGGCCTGGAGCGTCATCAGCAACACCGCCAGGCCCCACATGCGGCGCGGGTTGACGCCCAGCAGCCAGCTGTTGGCGGCGTCCGGCAGCAGCGGCCAGATCACCAGCGCGGCGCCGGCCAGGATCAGGCCGTCGCGCAGCTCGCCGCTTTTGAGCGTGACGCGGATGAAGTGGTGCAGCGGCGCGCGCAGGTTCAGCATGGTGGCCACCAGCACCGCCAGGCCTGCCGACAGGGCCGGATTGGCGACCGCGTTCACGCCCAGCAGAAAACTGAGGAACAGCGCCAGTTCGGTGACCATGCCGGCTTCGTCGGCGCTGGCGCGGTAGTAGCTGATGACGCAGAACGATGCCACCAGCAGCGCCGCCATCAAGCTCAGCCTGAGGTCGATGAGCTGGGCCAGCGCGCCGCACAGCGCCACCAGCGCGAAGCTGCGCACGCCGGCCAGCGCATGGCCGCTGCTGCCACCCTTGCGCCGCTCGCGCTCGATGCCGATCAGCGTGCCGCTGCCGAGGGCGGCGGCCAGTCCGATCACGTGGACGCTGAGGCTCATGGCCGCTCTCCGCTACAGCTGGCCATAGCGGCGCGCCAGCCAGCTCTTGAGCAGCTGGGCCGCCACCAGATAGGCGGCGACGATGGCCGGCAGCGCCAGCCAGTAGCCGGCCGGCGGCGCCACGAAGCCGAGCGCGCCGCCGAAGCCCGACAGCGGCAGCCACACGCCCAGCGCGCACACCGCCAGCGTGGTCGCCAGCAGCGGCGCACTGGGCTTGCTCTGCACGAAGGGGATCTTGCCGGTGCGCAGCACGTGCACCACCAGCGTTTGCGTCAGCAGCGATTCGAGGAACCAGCCGGACTGGAACAGCGCCGGCTGCCGGGAGGCGTCGAACAGATACCACAGCGCGCCGAAGGTGAGGTAGTCGAACAGCGAGCTGAGCGGGCCGAGCAGCAGCATGCTGCGCCAGATATTACCGATGTCCCAGCGGCGCGGCCGGCGCAGATAGCCGGCGTCGACATGGTCGCTAGCCAGCGCCGTCTGCGAGACGTCGTACAGCAGGTTGTTGAGCAGGATCTGCACCGGCGCCATCGGCAGGAAGGGCAGCAGCACGCTGGCGCCGAGCACGCTGAGCATATTGCCGAAGTTGGAGCTGGCGCTCATGCGCAGGTATTTGCTGATGTTGCCGAACACCTTGCGGCCTTCGATCACGCCGTCCTTGAGCGCCATCAGGCTCTTTTGCAGCAGGATGATGTCGGCCGATTCCTTGGCGATGTCGACCGCGCTGTCGACCGAGACGCCGACGTCGGCCGCCTTCAGCGCGGCGCCGTCGTTGATGCCGTCGCCCAGGTAGCCGACCACATGGCCGCGGCTTTGCAGCGCGCGGATCACGCGCGCCTTTTGCTGCGGCGCCATCTTGGCGAACACCGACACGCTTTCCACCCGCAGCGCCAGCGCGGCGTCGTCGAGGGTGTCGATCTCGCCGCCCAGCATGACTTGCCGCACCGGCAGGCCGACGTGGCGGCAGACGCTGCGGGTGACCGCCTCGTTGTCGCCGGTCAGCACCTTGACCGCGACGCCGTAGTGGTGCAGCGCGCGCAGGGCCTCGGCCGCGCTGTCCTTGGGCGGGTCGAGGAAGGCGATGTAGCCGAGCAGCAGCAGGCCGGCTTCGGCGCTGTTGTCGAGCGCCTGTTCGCCGGCCGCCAGTTCGCGGCAGGCCACGGCGATCACCCGGAAGCCGTCCTGGTTGAGCTCCTCCACCACCCGGCCCAGCGCGGCGCCGTGGTGGTCTTGCAGGGCGACCACGCCGGCGCCGGTCTCGGCGCGGTCGCACACGGCCAGCACTTCCTCCACCGCGCCCTTGCAGATCAGCACGCGGCTGCCGTCGCGCCGTTCGACCACCACCGACATGCGGCGCCGCTGGAAGTCGAACGGCAGCTCGTCGATCTTGCGGAAGGCGTGGTCGGCGTCGAGATGCTCGTGCACCTCGACGTAGTTGAGCACGGCCACGTCGAGCAGGTTCTTCAGGCCGGTCTGGTAGTAGCTGTTCAGGTAGGCGTATTCGGTGACCTTGGCCGAGTCGCGGCCTTCGATGTCGACGTGGCGCTCCAGGATCACGCGGTCCTGGGTCAGCGTGCCGGTCTTGTCGGTGCACAGCACGTCCATCGCGCCGAAGTTCTGGATCGCGTTCAGGCGCTTGACGATCACCTGCTTGCCGGACATGGCCAGCGCGCCCTTGGCCAGGTTGATGGTGACGATCATCGGCAGCATTTCCGGCGCCAGGCCGACCGCCACCGCCACGCCGAACAGCAGCGCCTCCAGCCAGTCGCCCTTGCTGTAGCCGTTGAGCACGAACACCAGCGGCATCATGACCAGCATCACCCGCAGCATCAGCCAGACGAACTGGTTGACGCCGCGGTCAAAGCTGGTCAGCTGGCGCGCACCGGCCAGCTCGGCGGCGATCTGGCCGAAGCAGGTGCGCTCTCCGGTGGCCAGCACCAGCGCGGCGGCGCTGCCGCTGACCACGGTGCTGCCCATGTAGGCGAGATTGCCCAGCTCCAGCGCGGGCACGCCGGCCGCCGCCAGCGCCTGCGCGTGCTTTTCGACCGGCAGCGCTTCGCCGGTCAGCGCCGACTGGCTGATGAACAGGTCGCGGCTGGACAGGATGCGCACGTCGGCCGGCACCAGCGCGCCGGCCGACAGCTGGACGATGTCGCCCGGCACCAGCGCCGCCAGCGGCACCTCGGCAGGCTTGCCGTCGCGCAGCACGCTGGCGGTGGTGGCGACCAGGGAGCGCAGGCGCTCGGCCGCCAGGTCGGAGCGGTGCTCCTGGACAAAGGCCAGCAGCGAGGACAGCACCACCATGATGGCGATCACCACCGCGCCCCAGGCCTGGCCGGTGAGGAAATTGACCAGGGCCAGGGCCAGCAGCAACAGCGACAGCGGGCTGGCCAGCAGCGTCAGCAAGCGCAGCGCGGCGTTGCCGCGGGCCTGGTGGGCGACCGCGTTCGGCCCGTTCTGCTGCAGGCGCAGGCGGGCTTCCGGCGTCGACAGGCCGGCGGCGCGGCTGCCGAGCAGGCCCGGCACGGCGCCGGCGTCGGCCGCCGCGTAGCGCTGGAGGGCGGCTTGTTGTTGTGCGCTTGCGCTGGCTTTCAAGGGGACGCTGGACATGGCGGCGGCGTCAATCGCGCTTGCCGCGCCGCGGGCGCTGCTCGTGCGCCTCCTGGCAGGGCAGGCAGTGCTGGGCGGCGGGCTGGACCCGCAAGCGCTCCGGCGCGATCGGCACGCCGCAGCCGACGCAGCGGCCATAGCTGCCGGCGGCCAGGCGCGCGCAGGCGGCGTCGAGGCTGCGCAGCGTGGCCAACTCGTCCGCCAGCCGCATCAGGTCGCAGTGCGGCAGCTGGCGGATCACGGCCGGGTCGTCCAGCGTCGCCTTGCCGTCGAGAAGGAGGGACGCCAGCGGCGGCGGCGCCGATGCCAGGCGCCGGCGCAGCTGGGCGGCCAGCTCGGCGTGCTGGCGCTGCAGGCGGGCGGCCAGCGCTTCCGGTTCGGGGGGGAGGGACGGATACATGGCCCCACTGTAAGGCCATGCCGGCGCGCCGTCTGTAGCCCCCGTTGATCCAGATCAAAATGCCCAAAAATACTGCGGCCGGGGCCCGCCAGCCCGGACGCCGGGGCGCGGCTTGCCGATCTGGCATTTTTTTTTGTATTCCGGAGCATTCAATCGTATGATTTGGGTCTGGATGCCGGATGGGCATCGTTTTACAGGAAGCGTCGTTGAAAAATCTCGGGATTGAGGGCTTGAGCCTGGAATGGCTGCTGGCGTCGGCCACCGACGCCATGCTGATCGTCGACCAGGCCGGCAACATCGTGCTGGCCAATCCGGCGCTGGAGAGCATGTTCGGCTACGGTGCCGGCGAGATGCTGGGGCTGGCGCTGGAGGCGCTGGTGCCGGCCCGCTTCCACGCCGCCCACGTCGGCCACCGGGCCGATTTTTTTGAGCAGCCGCGCGCGCGCGCGATGGGCGCGGGGGCCGAGCTGTTCGGACGCCACCGCGACGGCCACGAGTTCGGCGTCGAGGTCAGCCTGTCGCCGCTGCGCACCTCGCACGGCTTGCCGCTGGTGCTGGCCACGGTGCGCGACGTCACCGAACGCAAGCTGGCCCAGCAGGCGTTGCAGGAAAGCGAGGCGCGCATGCGCGCCATCTTCGAGACCGCCGTCGACGCCATCCTCACCATCGACGAGCAGGGCGTGCTGGAGCGGCTGAACCCGGCCGCCGAACGCCTGTTCGGCTACGCCGAGGCCGAAGTGGCGGGCCACAACGTCTCGATGCTGATGCCGCAGCCGCACCGCCAGCTGCACGACGGCTACCTGGCGCACTACCGCGACACCGGCGAGAAGCGCATCATCGGCAAGGGCCGCGAGGTGGAGGGCCTGCGCAAGGACGGCAGCGTGTTCCCGATGGAGCTGTCGGTGGTGGAGATGCAGCTGGGCGCGCGCCGCATGTTCACCGGCATGGTGCGCGACATTTCCGAACGCAAGCGGGCGGAGGAGCACAACCGCCGCCTGATGCAGGAAATTTCCAGCGCCAACGAGGAGTTGACCAACTTCGCCTACGTGGTGTCGCACGACCTGAAGGCGCCGCTGCGCGGCATCGGCTCGCTGGCCGACTGGCTGGCCACCGACTACGCCGAGCAGTTCAACGACGAGGGCAAGGAACACATGCGGCTGCTGATCAACCGGGTGCACCGGATGAGTAGCCTGATCGACGGCATCCTGCAATACTCGCGCGTGGGCCGGGTGCGCGAGGCGCAGCTGCCGGTCGACCTGAACCGGCTGCTGGTGGACGTGGTGGACCTGCTGGCGCCGCCGCCGCAGTTCCGCATCACGGTGGCGCCGGCGCTGCCGACGGTGCTGATCGAACCGACCCGCATCCAGCAAGTGTTCCACAACCTGATCTCCAACGCCATCAAGTACATGGACAAGCCCGACGGCGTGATCGACATCGGCTGCGAGGACGACGGCAGCCACTGGCGCTTCAGCGTGCGCGACAACGGCCCCGGCATCGAGACCCGCCATTTCGAGCGCATCTTCCAGCTGTTCCAGACGCTGGCCTCGCGCGACCGGGTCGAGAGCACCGGCGTCGGCCTGGCGCTGGCCAAGAAAATCGTTGAAATGTACCAGGGACGCATCTGGCTCGAATCGCAGATGGGGCAGGGCTGCACCTTCTGGTTCACGCTGCCCAAGTCCGCCGCCCATTTATCCAGAACAGGAAGCCTTGCATGAAAGTCAGTAACAAACCCATCCTGCTGGTCGAGGACGACCACGTCGACATCATGACCATCAAGCGCGCGCTGAAGGAAATCCATGTCGGCAACGCGGTGGTCAGCATGGAGCACGGCGAGGCGGGGCTGGCCTACCTGCGCGATCCGGCGCAGGAACGCCCCTGCATCATCCTGCTCGACCTGAACATGCCGGTCATGAACGGCATCGAGTTCCTGCAGCAGATCAAGCTCGACGCGTCGCTGCGGCGGATTCCGGTGGTGGTGCTGACCACGTCCGAGGAACAGCAGGACAAGGTGCGCAGCTTCGACCTGGGCGTGGCCGGCTACATGGCCAAGCCGGTCGACTATCGCCGCTTCGTCGAGATGATGCGCTCGATCGACCTGTACTGGACCATCAGCGAGATGCCGTGAGTACCCCTCTGCGCGTGCTGATCGTCGAGGACGACGCGGTCGACCGCATGGCCTGCCGGCGCGCCTTCGCGGCCGCCGCCGCAACCGACAGCGGCACCGCCTTCGAGCTGCTAGAGGCCGACAGCGGCGAGCTGGGCCTGGAACTGGCGCGCCGCCAGCGTCCCGACTGCATCCTGCTCGACTACCATCTGCCCGACCTGACCGGGCTGGAATTCCTGGCCCACCTGAACGAGGACGGCGCCGCGCAGGCCATCCCGGTGATGATGCTGACCGGCGCCGACAGCGCCGCCGTGGCGGCCGAGGCCATGCGGCGCGGCGCGCGCGACTACCTGGTCAAGGACGTCGACGGCTATTACCTGGAATTCCTGCCGGGCGCGATCCACCGCATGCTGCGCGAGCAGCAACTGCTGGACGACAAGCGCCAGGTCGAGGCGCAGTTCCGCACCCTGGTCGAGCAGATGCAGGCGATCAGCTACATCGCCGAGCTGGGCGGCAGCGGCGCGCTGCGCTACATCAGTCCGCAGATCGGCCTGCTGGGCTACAGCCCGGCGGAATGGCTGGCCGACGCCGCGCTGCACGGCCGCCTGATGGACCCGGCACAGCGCGCGGCGACGCTGGCGGCGCTGCAAGCGAGCCGCCGCGACGGCAGCCCGCTGCACCTGGAGTACCGCTTGCACGCGCGCGACGGCCGCGCGCTGTGGCTGCGCGACCAGGCCGAACTGGTGCGCGACGAGCAGGGCCAGCCGCTGTTCATGCAGGGCATCATGATCGACATCACGCAGACCAAGTTGGGCGAGCAGGCCTTGCTGGCGTCGCAGCAGGCGCTGCGCAGCCTGTCGGCGCACCAGGAGCAGATCAAGGAAAACGAGCGCAAGCGCATCGCCCAGGAAATCCACGACGAGCTGGGCGGCCTGCTGACCGGCATCAAGGCGTATATCGCGGTCAGCATCGAGCGCGCCGCGGCCGCCGCCGCGCCGGCCGAACCGCTGCTGGCCGAGGCGGCCGGGCTGGCCCAGGACGCGATCGACACGGTGCGCCGCGTGATCACCGACCTGCGGCCCAGCGTGCTGGACCAGTTGGGCGTGTGGGCCGCGCTGGAGTGGTATGCCGAACAGGTGGAACGCCGCTCGGGCCTGCATTGCCAGTGCACGGTGGTGGCCGCGGCGGCCGAGCTGGAGCTCGACGCCGGGCGCAGCACCATGCTGTTCCGCATCGCGCAGGAAGCCCTGACCAATGTGGTGCGGCACGCCGGCGCCAGCAACGCCGCGTTGCAGGTCGACTATGCCGACGGCTTGCTGGAACTGCGCATCAGCGACGACGGCCGGGGCATCGCGGCCGAACGCCTGCTCAACCGCGAGAGCTGGGGTATCCTCGGCATGCATGAACGCTGCCGTCACTTCGACGGCGAACTGAAAATAACCGGCCGGCCCGGCCAGGGCACGACCCTGCTGCTGCGCCTGCCATTGGACGATCACCATGAGTACTAATCCCATCCGCGTATTGCTGGTCGACGACCACGCGATCGCGCGCAACGGCGTGCGTTTGATGCTGAGCTCGGCCGACGATATCCGCGTCGACGGCGAGGCCTGCAACGCGCAGGAGGCGCTGCAGCTGGTGCTGGCGCAGGAGTTCGACGTGGCGCTGCTCGACATCACCATGCCCGGCAAGAACGGCCTGGAGCTGCTCAAGCAATTGCGCAGCGAGCGGCCCAAGCTGGCCGTGCTGATGCTGAGCACCTATTCGGAAGACATCTACGCGGTGCGCGCGCTCAAGCTGGGCGCGGCCGGCTACCTGATCAAGGACGCCCCGACCACCACGCTGGTGGCGGCGGTGCGCAAGGCCGCCTCGGGCGGCAAGCACGTCAGTCCGGCCTTGCTGGAGAAGCTGGCCAGCCTGATCGGCGGCGGCGGCAACGCCGGCCACGAGGCCCTGTCCAACCGCGAGCTGGAAGTGCTGAAGCTGATCGCGGCCGGCGAATCGCTGGTGCGCATCGGCGAAACCCTGCACCTCAGCCCCAATACAGTGACCACCTACCGTTCCCGCATCCTGGAAAAAATGGGCCTCGATAGCAATGCGGAACTGACCCGCTACGCCCTGGAACACGGGCTGATCTAGGCGTTGTAGGGGATCCCCTACAGGATTTTGTCGGCCGCCCCCTACACGACAGGGCCGCGAAGCCCGATGCGCAGCGCGCCCACCATCGTCGATACTGATCCCATACCGAATCCATCGCTACGATGCGACGGACAGCACAACAGGGAGCATGGACATGACGACGAATCTACAACTTGCCGCATCCGGCGGCACAGCGGGCGCAGGCCAGAGCAAGTGCGGGATGTGCGGGTTCAAGAACCTGTGCCTGCCGCAGGGCCTCAGCGACAGCGAGATCGGCCGGCTGGACAAGATCATCGGCCGCCGCCGCCGGGTCGAGCGCGACGAGAACCTGTGCCGCATGGAGCAGCCGTTCCACAGCCTGTACGCGGTGCGCTTCGGCCATTTCAAGACCTCGCGCGTCAACCACAGCGGCCAGCAGCAGATCACCGGCTTCCAGATGGCGGGTGAGCTGCTGGGCATGGACGCCATCGGCAGCGGCCAGCACGCTTGCGGCGTGGTGGCGCTGGAAGACAGCGAAGTGTGCGAGATTCCTTTCTCCCGCCTGCAGGAACTGTTTGCCGAAGTGCCGCAGCTGCTGCGCCACTTCCATCGCATCATGAGCCAGGAAATCATGCGCGAACAAAACGCCATGCTCTTCCTCGGGAATATGCGCGCCGAACAGCGCTTCGCCACCTTCCTGCTGAATCTGTCGACCCGCTACGCGGCGCGCGGCTATTCGCCCAGCAGCTTCCAGCTGCGCATGTCGCGCGAAGACATCGGCGACTACCTGGGCCTGACCATCGAAAGCATCAGCCGCCTGTTGTCGCGCTTCCGCGCCAGCGGCTGGATCGCGGTCGACAAGCGCGAACTGCGCATCCTCGACCACGCCAAGCTGGAGTCGCTGGCCACCGGCATCGCGCAGGTTGCCGCGCCGGCCGCCGCGCCGGCGCGTTCCGGCGCCATCTACATGCAGGCGGCCAACGCCTAGTACCGGCCGGCCGCCGTTGCAGGGCGGCTGTCGCCGTGCTGCTCGGCCTCGGCCTGGCAGTCGCGGCACATCACGGCTTCCGGCTGCGCCAGCAGCCGCGCTTCCCCGATCGCTTCCCCGCAATGCGCGCACAGGCCGTAGACGCCCTCGCGCAGGCGGGCCAGCGCCTCGTCGACCGTGCGCAACTCCGCCAGTTCATGGTTGAGCAGCGCGATGTCGGTGTCGCTCAGCTGGCAGGCCTCGGCCCGGTCGAGGTCGACGGCGTAGTTGTTGAACAGCGCCATTTCCTGCTGCTCGTGGTTTTGATGCAGGCGCTGGCGCAGCTGGCTTGCAAGCTGCTCGCGCCGCTGTTGCAGGCGCTCGCCCAGGATGTGCAGGGTGGCGGGGAAGAGGGGACTCATGGTGGGCTCCGTTGGGTTGGGGTGTAGTCTCAATGTGCCATCAGGACCGGCAACGTCATGCCGCGCAGGACGCTGCGGGTGGCCCCGCCCAGCATCCATTCGCGCACGCGCCAGTGGCCGTAGCCGCCCATGGCCAGCATGTCGGCGCCCACCTCGGACGCCATCTCCAGCAGCGCCGCGCCGGCCTGCCGTCCGCCGTCCAGCTCGCTCACCGTGACGCGCACGTCATGCCGGGCCAGATAGCGGGCCATCTCGACGCCAGGCAGCTCGGCCTGACGACCGTGGCTGTGTGGCGCCGGGCTGACCGCCAGCGTGACACGGGCCGCGCGCCGCAGCTGCGGCAGGGCGGCCGTCAAGGCGCGGATGGCCGCCACGCTGCCGTCCCAACCCACCAGCACATGTTCTCCGACCCGCTCGAACTGGCCGTTGTGGGGCACGATCAGCAGCGCGCGGGCGCACTGGAACATGACGTCCTGCGGCAACCGGTTCAGCAGCGCGTGCGGATCGCCGTCGGGATCGCCCTGGCCCAGTACCAGCAGGTCGGCATAGGGGCTTTGCAGGATCAGGCCGTCGTCCGCCGCGTCGTCGACCAGGCGGGTCTCGAAGGACGGCAAGCCCATGCGGCTGGCGCAATCGGCGAACTGGGTCAGGGCGGCGTCGGCGCGGGTGCGCAGCAGGCGCAGGTCGAAGGGGAAGGGCGCGCCGATGGGGGCGATCGAACCGTCGGGCAAGGCGTGGCGCGACAGGCCGGTCATGGCGGCGCCGATCAGATGGGCGTCGTGCGCCAGGGACAGCTGCGCCGCCAGCCGGATGCGTTGCGCCGCCTGCGGCGAGCCGTCGGCGTGCACGAGTATGGTTTTGTAGGACATGCGGCCTCCGTGATCGATGCAACAGAAAGGGCGGCGCCGGTATTGAGGCGCTTCAATGGGAACCATCGTAAAGAGTCGCTTCGCAAATTTGATTGATCCACATCAAGCGCGCGACGAACTGGCGGGTGTGGGCTTGAATGTCGCAGCTTTTTGAGGTGGATCAAGCCGGACGGATGACGTCATCCCCGTGTGCGCTTACAGTTTGGTGATGGACGCCCGGCGGCCCGGCCTGGGTGGATGGCGCCGTTTCTTACCGACAGGAGTACCTCCCGATGAAGCTGTTCACGTGCCGGTCGCTGGCGGCGCTGGGCCTGGCGGCACTGGCCGCTTGTGCGCAGTTGCGGCCGGTCAGCCTGCCGCCGGCCGGTCCGCTGTTCCAGCCGCCGCCGGCCTGGTCGTCCGCGCAGCCGGCTGGGGCGGCTGCCGATCTGGCCGGCTGGTGGCGCCGCTTCAACGATCCGCTGCTGGAGCAGCTGGTGGCGCGCGCGCTGCAAGCGAACACCAGCATCGCGCAGGCGCAAGCCGCGCTGCAGCAGGCGCGTGCCGCGCGCGACGCCTCGGCGGCGGCGCTGGCGGCCACGGTGAGCGGCAGCGGCCAGGCGCAGCGCAGCAAGCTCGATGGAACGGCCGTCGCCAACTCCTACAATCTCGGTGTCGAGGGGCGTTGGGAGCCGGACGTATTCGGCGCCAACGCGCACGCGCTGGCGGCCAGCGCGGCCGCGCTGCGGGCCAGTGCCGCCAGCCTGGCGGCCGCGCGGGTGGCGGTGGCCGCCGAGGCGGCGCGCAGCTACATCGAGCTGCGCGGGGTGCAGGTCAGGCTGGCGATCGCGCGCGACAACCTGGCCAGCCAGCAAAGCACGCTCGACATCACCAACTGGCGCGTCCAGGCCGGGCTGCTGACGTCGCTGGAGCAGCAGCAAGCCATCACCGCCGCCGCGCAGGCCGCGGCCCAGTTGCCGCTGCTCGAGACCAGCGCGGCGCAGCTGCGGCACGCGCTGGCCGTGCTGTGCGGCCAGGCGCCGGCCGCGCTCGACGCCGCGCTGGCGCCGGCGGCGGCCATCCCGGACGGCGGTGCGCGCCTGGCCCTGAGCCTGCCGGCCGCCACGCTGCGCCAGCGCGCCGACGTGCGCGCGGCCGAGTTCCAGCTGGAGGCGGCCCGCGCGCGCGTGGGCCAGGCCGACGCCGCGCGCTACCCGGTGTTCCGGCTCGACGGTACGCTGGGATTGAGCGGCATGGGCCTGGGCGCCAGCGGCGGCGCCCTGCTGCGCAGCCTGCTGGGCGCGGTGACCGGCAATCTGCTCGACGGCGGTGCCAGCCAGGCGCAGCTGGCATCGCAGCGCGGCGCGCTGGCGCAGGCGCAGGCCATCCATCTGGCCACCTTGCTGGGCGCCCTGCAGGAAGTGGAGGACGCGCTCTCGGCGCTGGCCGGCGACCGCGCGCGCCTGGAGCATTTGCGGCTGGCAGCCGGCGCCGCCGACAGCGCGGCCCTGCTGGCGCGGCAGCGCTATGCCAGCGGACTGATCGATTATCAAACGGTGCTGGAAACCCAGCGCGCGCTGTACACATCGCAGGACGGCGTGGCCGCCACCAGCGCGGCGCTGGGCGGCGATCTGGTGCGGCTGTACCAGGCCCTGGGCGGCGGCTGGCAGCCCGACGGCGACCTTGCAAGCTCTCCGGGAGGAACACCATGAACCGAGCTTCGGAACCAGCGGCCGCGCCCGAGCCGTTGCGGGAGATCGCCGAACCGGCGCCGCGCCGCTGGTGGCGCCGCGCTTCCTTGTGGGGCGCGCTGCTGGCGCTGCTGCTTGCCGGCGCTGGGCTGTACGCATGGCAGTTACAGCGTCAGGCGGCGCGCGCGCCGGGCTACGTGACCACGCCGGTGCGGCGCGGCAGCGTCACGCTCAGCGTCACCGCCAACGGCACCTTGCAGCCCACGCGCGCGGTCAACATCGGCAGCGAGCTGTCGGGCACCGTGGCGCGGGTGCTGGTCGACGTCAACGACCAGGTGCGCGCCGGCCAGGTGCTGGTGCAGCTGGACACGGCCAAGCTGCAAGACCAGATCGTGCGTTCGCGCGCCGCGCTGGCCGCCGCCCAGGCCGAGCTGGCGCAGAGCCAGGCCAGCCAGGCCGAGGCGCGCAGCGCGCTGGGCCGGCTGGAGGAGGTGGCGCGCCTGTCCGGCGGCAAAGTGCCGTCGCGCGCGGAACTGGACGCCGGCCGGGCCACGCTGGCCAGGGCCGAGGCCGCCATGCTGAGCGCCGCCGCCAGCGTGCAGAGCGCCCGGGCCGCGCTGTCGACCGACAGCACCAACCTGGCGCACGCCTCGATCCGCTCACCGATCGACGGCGTGGTGCTGAGCCGCAGCGTCGAACCCGGCAACGCGGTGGCGGCCTCCTTGCAGGCCGTGACCCTGTTCACGCTGGCCGAGGACTTGCGCCATCTGCGCCTGCTGGTCAATATCGACGAGGCCGACGTCGGCGCCGTGCGGGTGGGGCAGCCGGCCACGTTCACCGTCAGCGCCTATGCCGAGCGCAGCTATCCGGCGGTGGTCACGCGCGTCTCGTATGGCTCGACCATCACCGAGAACGTGGTCACCTACGTCGCCTACCTGGAGGTCGACAACGCCGACCTGAGCCTGCGTCCCGGCATGACGGCCACCGCCGTGATCCGCGCCGCCCAGCACGACGACGTGCTGCTGGTGCCGAACAGCGCCTTGCGCTTCACGCCGAACGAGGCCGGCGCGGCGGCGTCGGCCGGGCTGGTGTCGCGCCTGATGCCGCGCCTGCCGGGGCGCGGGCCGCGCCAGGCCGGCATGGCGCAGGCGGCGCGGCGCACGCTGTGGGTGTTGCGCGATGGCCGGGCGCAGGAGCAAAGCGTGGTGCTGGGCATCAGCGATGGCCGCTACACGGAGGTGAGCGGCGCCGGCCTGCGGCCGGGCACGCCGGTCATCACCGACCAGCGCGCGGCGGCGCCATGAGCGAGGCCGCGCCGCTGATACGACTGCGCGATGTGTGCAAGCGCTACGGCGACGGCGCCGCCGCGCTGACGGCGCTGGACCGGGTCAGCCTGGATATCGCGCAGGGCGAGTTCGTCGCCATCATGGGGCCCAGCGGCTCCGGCAAGTCGACCGCGATGAATATCCTCGGCTGCCTCGATACGCCCAGCGCCGGCCGCTACCTGTTCCACCAGGTCGACGTCGGCGCCGCCAGCCGCGACCAGCGCGCGCGCCTGCGCCGGCGCTACCTGGGTTTTGTGTTCCAGGGCTTCAACCTGCTGGCGCGCACCTCGGCGCAGGAAAACGTGGAACTGCCGTTGCTGTACCGCGGCGAGGGCGCGGCCCGGCGCCGCGTGCTGGCCCAACAGGCGCTGGCCGCCGTCGGCCTGGGCGGCTGGGAGGGGCATACGCCGTCCGAGCTGTCGGGCGGCCAGCAGCAGCGGGTGGCGATCGCGCGCGCCATCGTCAGCGCGCCTGCGCTGCTGCTGGCCGACGAGCCGACCGGCAACCTGGACAGTCAGCGCAGCCGCGAGATCATGGAGTTGCTGGTGCGCCTGAACCGCGAGCAGGGCATCACCGTGGTGATGGTGACGCACGAGCCCGACATGGCGCTGTATGCGCAACGCATCGTGCGCTTCCGCGACGGCCGCATCGAGAGCGACGAACCCAACCCGCAGCCGGTGGCGGACATGGCGGTGCGCTAATGCTGCTCAACACCATCCTGCTGGCGCTGCGCTCGATCCGGCGCAACCTGCTGCGTTCCTTCCTCACCATGCTGGGCATCGTGATCGGCGTCGGCGCGGTGATCGCCATGGTCACGCTGGGCAACGGCGCGACCCAGGCGGTGCACGACCAGATCGCCAGCCTGGGCAGCAATCTGTTGATGGTGCGCACCGGCCAGCGGCTGGGGCCGGGGCAGGGCGGCGGCGGCGCGCCGGCCTTCAAGGAAGCCGACGCCGACGCCATCGCCAGCCAGCTGGGCGGCGTCCGCGCGGTGGCGGCCGAGGCGCGCAGCGGCGCCACCGTGGTGGCCAACGGCCGCAACTGGACCACCACCGTCACCGGCGGCAGCGCCGACTGGATGACCGCCGCCAACTGGACGCTGAGCGCCGGCCGTCCCTTCGACGAGGGCGAGCAGCGCGCCGGCAGCGCCGTATGCATGCTGGGCGCGACGGTGGCGCGCTCCCTGTTCGGCAGCCGCGAGGCGCTGGGCGAGCGGCTGCGCATCAAGCAGTTTTCCTGCGTGGTCGTGGGGCTGCTGGCCGCCAAGGGCCAGGGGGCGATGGGCAACGACCAGGACGATATCGTGCTGCTGCCGCTGCACACCCTGCAGCGCCGCGTGACCGGCAACCAGCGGGTCAACACGCTGCTGATCTCGATGCAGGAAGGCAGCGATGCCAGGGCGCTGCAGGCGCGGCTGACGCAGCTGCTGCGCGAGCGGCGCAAGCTGGGCGCGGCCGACGAGGACAATTTCAATGTGCTCGATACGCGCCAGCTGGCCGACACCATGTCCGGCACCACCCGGGTGATGACGACGCTGCTGGCGGCGGTGGCGGCGGTGAGCCTGCTGGTGGGCGGCATTGGCATCATGAACATCATGCTGGTCAGCGTCACCGAGCGCACCCGCGAGATCGGCCTGCGGCTGGCGATCGGCGCGCTGGAGCGCGACGTGCTGCTGCAATTCCTGATCGAGGCGATGGTGCTGGCCGCGCTGGGCGGGCTGGCCGGCGTGCTGCTGGCGGCGGTGGCCACGGCTTTGCTGGCCGCCGCCTTGCAGCTGCCGTACCTGTTCAACCCGGGCGTGAACCTGCTGTCGTTCGTGTTCTCGGCCGGGATCGGCGTGGTGTTCGGCTACGTGCCGGCGCGCCGCGCGGCGCGCATGGACCCGATCGAGGCGCTGCGCCACGAATAGCGGCGCTTACAAGGGCAGCGCCGTCTCGTACTTCACTTCGCGCAGCGCCACGCTGGTGTTGACCTGCGATACGCCGTTCAGCTTGACCAGCACGTTGTGCAAAAAGTCGTGGTAGGCGTCCATGTCGGCCACGATCACCTTGACCATGTAGTCCGAACTGCCGGTGGTTTCGTAGCACTCCACCACTTCCGGCCGCAGGCGCATCGCCGCCTCGAACTGCTCGACCACGCCTTCCGCATGCCGCAGCAGCGAAATGTGCAGCAGGCACACCACGGACAGCCCCAGCTTGCGCCGATCCACCAGCGCGGTGTAGCGGACGATGTAGCCGTTGTCCTCCAACTCCTTTTGGCGGCGCCAGCACGGGCTGGCCGACATGCCGATCTTCTCCGCCAGCTCGTTGGACGAGATCCTGCCGTTTTTCTGCAATTCGGCGAGGATTTTCAGCGAGGCGGGATCTATAGACACGTTTTTCATCATTTTGCTCGTTTTGGGAAAGATTTTTGCCATTTTAGCGCTCCCCGGCGATGAGATAGAAATAATTTTTCGCCTATGGGGACATATCCTTTCTCATCAAAAAAATATAGACGAGACAATGAACACCATGACCCTCCCCGTGCCATTCCTGGCCGATCCCCACTATGCGCTGGACGACAACCTGACCCGCGCCGAAGGCCGCGTGTTCCTGACCGGCACCCAGGCGCTGGTGCGCCTGCTGTGCATGCAAAAGCTCAGCGACGAGGCGCGGCAACTCAACACCGCCGGTTTCGTCAGCGGCTACCGCGGTTCGCCGCTGGGCGCCGTGGACCAGGAACTGTGGCGCGCCAAGGACCTGCTGCAGGGCCACCACATCGAATTCCTGCCGGCGATTAACGAAGAACTGGGCGCGACCGCCGTCATGGGTTCGCAGCAGGTCGAGGCCGACCCCACGCGCAAGGTCGACGGCGTGTTCGCCATGTGGTACGGCAAAGGGCCGGGCGTGGACCGCGCCGGCGACGCGCTCAAACATGGCCACATCTACGGCTCGTCGCCGACCGGCGGCGTGCTGGTGATCCTGGGCGACGACCACGGCTGCGTGTCGTCGTCGATGCCGCACCAGAGCGAGCAGGCGCTGATCGCCTGGAGCATGCCGGTGATTAATCCGGCCAATATTCAGGAGTACATGGAATTCGGCCTGTACGGCTGGGCCATGTCGCGCTATTCGGGCGCGTGGAGCGGCTTCAAGGCGATCTCGGAAACGGTGGAGGGCGGCGCGGTGGTCGAGCTGCCGCCGCTGCCGCAGTACGTCACGCCGACCGACTACGTGGCGCCGGCCGACGGCCTGCACAACCGCTGGCCGGACCTGCCAGGCCTGGCGCTGGAGCAGCGCGCCGCCGCCAAGCTGGAAGCGGTGCAGGCCTTCGCCCGCGCCAATTCCATCGACCGCCTGGTGGTGCCGGCGCCGCGCGCCACTATCGGCATCATCAGCGCCGGCAAGGCCTACCTCGATCTGCTGGAGGCGCTGGAGCGCATGGAGCTGCCTTTGGCGCGGCTGGAGCAACTGGGCGTGCGTCTGTACAAGCCGGGCCTGACCTATCCGCTGGAGCGCACCCGCCTGTCGGCGTTCGCGGCCGGCTTGAGCGAGATCCTGGTGGTGGAAGAGAAGGGCGCCGTCATCGAACAGCAGGTCAAGAACCTGTTCTACAACCTGCCTTCGGAGCAGCGCCCCATTGTCATCGGCAAGACCGACCGCGACGGCCACGAGCTGCTGTCGGCGCTGGGCGAGCTGCGGCCGTCGCGCATCGCGCCGGCGCTGGTGCGCTGGCTGGCGCCGAAGTTCGCGCAGCTGGACCTGGCGCGCATGCTGCCCGAGTTCTGCGCCGCCGAGCTGTTGTCGAATGGCGCCGACGGCGTCAAGCGTACGCCGTACTTCTGCTCCGGCTGCCCGCACAACACCTCCACCCGCGTGCCGGAAGGCAGCCGCGCGCTGGCCGGCATCGGCTGCCACTTCATGGCGACGTGGATGAAGCGCGACACCAATTACCTGGCGCAGATGGGCGGCGAGGGCGTCGCCTGGGTCGGCTCCTCGCGCTTCGTCGGCGAGCCGCACGTGTTCCAGAACCTGGGCGACGGCACCTACTACCATTCGGGATCGCTGGCGATACGGCAGGCGATTGCGGCCCGCACCAACATCACCTACAAGATCCTCTACAACGACGCGGTGGCGATGACCGGCGGGCAGCCGGTGGACGGTAGCCTGTCGGTGCCGCAGATCGTGCAGCAGGTCTGCAGCGAAGGCGCGAAGAAGGTCGTGGTGGTGACCGACGCGCCGGAAAACTACCAGGGCGTGACCCTGCCGGAAGGCGTGACCGTGCACCACCGCAGCGAGCTCGATGCGATGCAGCGCATGCTGCGCGAGATCGCCGGCGTGACGGTGCTGGTGTACGACCAGACCTGCGCCGCCGAGAAGCGCCGCCGCCGCAAGAAGAACAAGCCGGACAAGGTGGTCTTCCCCGACCCGGCGCGCCGCATGGTGGTCAATCCGGCCGTGTGCGAAGGCTGCGGCGATTGCGGCGTGCAGTCGAACTGCCTGTCCATCCTGCCGCTGGAGACGGAACTGGGCCGCAAGCGCCAGATCGAGCAATCGTCCTGCAACAAGGACTACTCCTGCGTCGAAGGCTTCTGCCCGAGCTTCGTCTCGGTGCTGGGCGGCGCGCTGCGCAAACCGGAAAGCGTGAAGCTGTCGTTGGCCGACCTGGAACGGGCGCTGGCCGCCTATCCAACGCCGCCGCGCCATGCGCTGGCCAAGCCGTTCGAGCTTTTGGTGGCCGGTGTCGGCGGCACCGGCATCGTCACGGTCGGCGCCCTGATCTCGATGGCGGCCCACCTGGAAGGCAAGGGCGCTTCGACGCTGGACTTCATGGGGTTTGCGCAGAAGGGCGGCGCGGTGCTGTCGCATGTGCGGGTGGCGTCGTCGCCGTCGCGCCTGAACCAGGTGCGCATCGATCTGCGCCAGGCCGACGCGGTGTTCGCCTGCGACCTGGTGGTGGCCGCCATGCCGGACAGCCTGTCCGTGATGCGCGAAGGTCACACCAGGGTGGTGGCCAATGAGCGCGAAATCCCGACCGCCGATTTCACCCGCGAGCGCGACGCCTCGATCAACAAGGCCGGCCTGCTGGAAAAACTGGCCGCATCGGCCGGCGCGGCCAATGTGCTGCAACTCGATGCGCAGGAAACCGCGCAGCGCTTCCTCGGCGATCCGATCGGCGGCAATATCCTGCTGATGGGCTTTGCCTGGCAACTGGGGCTGGTGCCGGTGGGCCTGGAGGCGCTGATGCGGGCGATAGAACTGAACGCCGTCGCCATCGACATGAACAAGCGCGCCTTCACGCTGGGCCGCCTGGCCGCCGCCGACCGCGCCGCGCTGGACCGCCTGGTGCAGCCGTCGCAGCAGGTGATCCAGTTCGCCGCGCCGAAGTCGCTGGCCGATACCGTGGCCTTCCGCGTCGACTGGCTGACCAGCTACCAGAACGCCGCCTACGCGCGCCAGTACGCGGACGCGGTGGCCGCCGTCGAGCAGCGCGAGATCGCGCTCGAAGGCAGCGGCTCGCGCAGGCAGCTGAGCAAGGCCGTGGCGCGCAATCTGTTCAAGGTCATGGCCTACAAGGACGAGTACGAAGTGGCGCGGCTGCATGCCGATCCGGCCTTCCGCGCGCAGATCGCCGCGCAGTTCGACGGCGACTACAAGCTGGCCTTCCATCTGGCGCCGCCGCTGCTGGCGCGCCGCAAGCCGGGTTCCGACGTGCCGGTCAAGATGCGCCTCGGCGGCTGGATGATGCCGGCCTTCGGCGTGCTGGCCAGGTTCAAATCGCTGCGCGGCACGCCGCTCGACGTCTTCGGCTACACGCAGGAGCGCAAGCGCGAACGCGCGCTGCGTGACCGCTATCTGGCGTTCACCGCCGAACTGGCGGCCAGCCTGAAGGCCGACAACAAGGAGGCCGCGCTGAAGCTGGCGCAGTTGCCGGACCAGGTGCGCGGCTACGGCCACGTGAAGCTGGCGGCGCTGGATAAGGCGGACGCGCAGTGGACCGAGCTGACGGCCCGCTTCCGCGCCGCCCGCGTGGTGGAGTTGAAGCGGCAGGCCTGAGCAGTTCAATGTAGCGTTTGGCGTGTGTTGCCGTACATACCGATGCGGGCCGATCGGCGATGCTGGCGTCATCCATATCGACGGAATCCACCATGCCACGCTCCAGAACAGGCGGCCGCGCCGACCCTGCCACCGACTACGAAGGCTACGTGCGCGTGCGGGGCGCGCGCGAACACAATCTGAAAAACGTCGACGTCGACCTGCCCCGCAATGCGCTGGTGGTGTTCACCGGCGTGTCGGGATCGGGCAAGTCGTCGCTGGCGTTTGGCACCCTGTATGCGGAAGCCCAGCGGCGCTATCTGGAATCGGTCTCGCCGTACGCGCGGCGTTTGTTCCACCAGATGCCGGTGCCCGAGGTCGACGCCATCGACGGCCTGCCGCCGGCGGTGGCGTTGCAGCAGCAGCGCGGTACGCCCACCACCCGCTCCTCGGTCGGCAGCGTCACCACCTTGTCCAACTCACTGCGCATGCTGTATTCGCGCGCCGGCGACTATCCGGCCGGCCAGCCCTTGCTGTACGCCGAATCGTTTTCGCCCAATACGCCACAGGGCGCGTGCCCACAGTGTCATGGTCTGGGCCGTATCTATGAGGCCACCGAACGCTCGATGGTGCCGGACGACAGCCTGACCATCCGCGAGCGGGCGGTGGCGGCCTGGCCGACCGCGTGGCACGGCCAGAACCTGCGCGATATCCTGGTCACGCTGGGCCACGATGTCGACACGCCATGGCGCGAGTTGCCGAAGAAAACGCGGGAGTGGATACTGTTCACCGACGAGCAGCCGACGGTGCCGGTCTACGCCGGGCTGACGCCGGCCGAGGCGCGGCGCGCCCACAAGCGCAGGGAAACGCCCAGCTACCAGGGCACGTTCACGGGCGCGCGCAAGTACCTGCTGCAGACCTTCGCCGGCACCGAGAGCGCGCTGATGAAAAAGCGCGTGGCCCAGTACCTGGTCGGCATGGATTGTCCGCTATGCCAGGGCAAGCGCCTGCGGGCGGAGGCGCTGGCGGTGCGCTTTGCCGGCCACGATATCACCGAGATCGGTCGCCTGTCGCTGCAGCGGCTGGCGCAACTGCTGCAACCCTATGCCGACGGCAAGGGCGGCGCCCGCAGGGATGCGAAGCGCCATCCGGAAAAGGCCATCGTCACGCAGCGCATCGCCGCCGATCTGCTGGCGCGGCTGGCGGTGCTGCTCGACCTGGGGCTGGGCTACCTGAGCCTGGAGCGCGGCACGCCGACGCTGTCGCCGGGGGAGTTGCAGCGGCTGCGGCTGGCCACGCAGGTGCGTTCCAGCCTGTTCGGCGTGGTGTATGTGCTCGACGAGCCGTCCGCCGGCCTGCATCCGGCCGATACCGAAGCGCTGTTGCGGGCGCTGGACCGCCTGAAGGCGGCCGGCAACTCGCTGTTCGTGGTCGAGCATGCGCTGGAGGTGATCCGCCATGCCGACTGGATCGTCGACGTCGGCCCCGGTGCGGGCCAGCACGGCGGCCAGGTGCTGTACAGCGGCGCGCCGGACGGACTGGCGGCGGTGGCGCAGTCGCGCACGGCGCACTATCTGTTCGGCAGGGCGCCCGTGGCGGAGCTGCCGGTGCGCGCGCCGAGCGGCTGGTTGCGCTTGCGCGGCGTGGTGCGTAACAATCTGGCCGGGCTGGACGCCGACTTTCCGCTGGGGGTGCTGAGCAGCGTGAGCGGCGTCTCCGGTTCCGGCAAGTCTAGCCTGGTCAGCCAGGCCTTGGTGCAGCTGGTGCAGGCGCGACTGGGCCACGAGCCCGCGCGTGAGCCGGCCGATGCGCCCGACGATGTGCTGGCGCACGCCGAACCGGGCGCGCTGCAGGGGCGGGTGGCGGACGGCATGGTGGGCATCAAGCGGCTGGTGCAGGTCGACCAGAAACCGATAGGCCGCACGCCGCGCTCGAACCTGGCCACTTACACCGGCCTGTTCGACCACGTCCGCAAGCTGTTCGCCGCCACCCGCTCGGCGCGTGCGCGGCACTACGACGCCGGCCGCTTTTCCTTCAACGTCGCCAAGGGCCGCTGCGCGCATTGTTCCGGCGAGGGCTTTGTCATGGTGGAGCTGCTGTTCCTGCCCAGCGTGTACACGCCTTGTCCCGAGTGCGGCGGCACGCGCTACAACCCGCAAACGCTGGCGGTGCGCTACCGCGACCACAATATCGCCGATGTATTGGCGCTGACCGTGGACGCGGCCCGGGAATTCTTCGACGACGTGCCGGCGCTGCGGCATGCGCTGGAGGTGCTGCGCGCGGTGGGCCTGGGCTACCTGCGTATCGGGCAGCCCGCCACCGAGTTGTCCGGCGGCGAGGCGCAGCGCATCAAGCTGGCGACCGAACTGCAGCGGGCCAGCCGCGGCGACACGCTGTATGTGTTGGACGAGCCGACCACCGGCCTGCATCCGGCCGATATCGACCTGCTGTTGCAACAGCTGCGGGGGCTGGTCGCGTCGGGCAACACGGTGATCGTGGTGGAACACAACGTGCAAGTGCTGGCCGCCAGCGACTGGGTGGTGGACGTCGGGCCGGGGGCGGGCGACGAAGGCGGCCGCATCGTCGCCGCCGGCACGCCGTCCGCGGTGGCCGCATGCGCGGATAGCCGCACCGCGCCCTATCTGGCGCGCGCCCTGGCGCAGGCGGCGCGCCACTGAAGCGGCAGCCCTGGTCAGTTCTTGGCCGGATCGTAGGACAATACGACCTTGTAGCCTTCCGGCGCGATCGAGGTATCGAAGGGATAGCTGGCGTAGTTCTGCTGGTCGACCAGTCCGAGGTTGATCAGGATGGTGTGCGGCAGATTCTTGCTGCGTCCCTCCAGCAGATTGACGGCGGCGTTGATCGCCACCCGCGCCTGGCTCACGCCCTTGGTGTCGGCGGCGGCGTAGATGTCGCCGCTGCGGATCAGGCGGGCGATTTCGTCGGTCAGGTCGTAGGCCACCACGCGCAGCTTGCCGTTCAAGCCGGCCGCCTTGACCGGTTGCACCGCGGCCGGCGCGCAGCCGGTGCAGCCGAGCAGGTAATCGAGCTTGGCGCCGTGCTTGGCCAGCATCTGCGTGGCCAGCTGCGTCTGCACCTTGCGGTCGCTGTCGCCGTAGCGGATGTCGATGATGTTGACCGCTATCTTGGCTTCCGCCGCGGCGATGCGCGTGCCGTCGACCTCTCCCTTGACCCAGCCCGCGCCCATCGGCCCGGGCAGCAGGCCGATGTTGACCGACTTCAGGCCGCGCTGCTGGGCGTCGCGCACCATCCAGCGGGTCGCTTCCATGCCCATGGCGCGCAGCGAGGTGGTGACCTTGATCGCCAGGTCGTCGCTGCGGCTGTCGTTGGCCAGTTCGAACACCGGTATGCCGGCGGCGCGCGCCTTGGCGATCGAGTTGTTATTGGCCGTCATGCCGATCGGGGAGATGACGATGGCGTCGTACTTGGCCGCGATGGCGGCGTCCATCTGCTGCAACTGGCCTTTCAGGTCGTCGTAGCCGGTGGCGGGCAGGATGTCGACGGCGACGCCCAGCCGGTGCGCTTCGCTGATGACGCCATAGCTGCACCCGGCCCAATACGGGTCTTTCAGGTGCGGGAACAGGAAGGCGATGCGCCATTGCTTGCTGGCCTTGGAAGTCATCGCATAACTGCCGGGCACCACGCGGCCGCTGGCCAGCGCGTCGTCGGCCGTGCCGTTGGCTTGCAGCGGGCGGAAAATCGACACCACCGGCACCGGCGCGAATTTGGCCGCCGGCGCCGCCGGCGCGCCAACGACGGCCGGCGCCATGCACACCCCCAGCGCACCCAGGCAGGCCAATGTTCGTAAGCGAGGATTGAAGAAACTGAGCATGCGGTGTTTTTCTTCCGTATCGGCGAATGTGACTCGGTGGCTTGTTTAGTACAATTCTAACCGCATCGGCAGGGCGGCGGGGGATATGACAATTGTCATCTCAAAGTTGTGTCATTTGCTTCTGGCCGGCCAGCCGGCATCGCGGCACACTGTCGTCATACCAACCCGGAGACCTCAATGAACCCTGTACTTTCGAAGATGCTGTTTGCCTGTGGCCTCGGCCTGTCCATCCCGGCGCTGGCCGATACCTGGCTGATACGCGACGCCCGCGTGTTCGACGGTGAGCAGATGCACGCCAAGCGCTCGGTGCTGGTCAAGGACGACAAGATCGTCGATGCCGACTTTCGCGGCGGCGCGCCGGCCGGCGCCCGCATCGTCGACGGCGCCGGCCGCACGCTGCTGCCCGGCCTGATCGACGCCCACGTCCATTCCTACCGCTTCTTCGAGCTGCCGCTGATGTTCGGCGTGACCACGCAGATCGACATGTTCACCGGCGTCGCCACGATGCAGGACATGAGCGCCAAAATGCGCAGCAACGACAACCGCGGCCAGGCCGACATGTACTCGGCCGGAACCCTGGTCACCGCTCCGGGCGGCCATGGCACCGAATACGGCATGGCGATACCGACGCTGACCCGGCCCGAGGATGCCCAGGCCTTCGTCGACGCCCGCATCGCCGAGGGCTCGTATTTCATCAAGATCGTGATGGAGCCTGGCCGTCCCGGCCACTCCATGAAGACGCTGGACCTGCCGACCGTGAAGGCGGTGATCGATGCGGCGCACGCGCGCGGCAAGCTGGCGGTGGTCCACGTCAGCAACCTGGCCGACGCCCGCGCCGCGCTGGAAGCGGGCGCCGACGGCCTGGCCCACCTGTTCAACGGCGAACGCCTGGGCGACGCGGAGCTGGCCGGCTTCGTCAAGCTGGTGCAGCAGAAGCGCGCCTTCGTCATCCCGACCATGAGCGTGTTGGAGAGCATCGCCGGCATGCGCGAGGACGACGTGATGGGCGACGCCGGCCTGGCCGCCTTGCTCACCAAGGAGCAGGTCGCGCCGCTGAAAGTGACCTACGGCCAGCAGATCAATGCCGTGCTGATGGCGGCGCCGAACCAGGTGGTGGCGGCGCTGAACAAGGCGGGCGCGCCGCTGCTGGCCGGCACCGACGCCGGCAACTCCGGCACCCAGTACGGCATCAGCGTGCTGCACGAACTGCGCTCGCTGGTGCAGGCCGGCCTGACGCCGCAGCAGGCGCTGGCCGCCGCCACCTCGGCGCCGGCGCGCGCCTTCAAGCTGACCGACCGCGGCCGCATCGCCAAGGGCTACAAGGCCAACCTGCTGCTGGTGCAGGGCGACGCCGGCAGCGACATCGGCGCGCTGCACCACATCGTCGAAGTGTGGAAGGACGGCGACGCCGTCAGCCCGCTGCGCAAGGCCCAGCTGGAGAAGGTGGCGCAGGAGCTGGCGCCGCGCACCCAGCCGCCGCTGGCGCTGCCGGCCGGTGGCCGCATCAGCCAGTTCTCGGCCGAGAAACTGGCCAGCCCGATCGGCATCGGCTGGGTGCCGTCCACCGACCAATTCGCCGGTGGCAAATCCAGCGTCGAGCTGAAGGTGCAGGACGCCGGCGCGGACGGCCAGCGTCCGCTGGCGGTGAACGCGAAAGTGCAGCCCGGCTTTGCCTACCCGTGGGCCGGACTGGCCTTCATGCCCGGCACGCAGATGATGCAGCCGGCCGACCTGCGCGGCGCCAAGGTGCTGCGCTTCCGCGTCAAGGGCGACGGCCAGCGCTACAATGTCGGCGTCCTGTCGAGCGGCATACAGATTCCGGTCAACCAGGCCTTCGAGACCTCGGGCGAATGGAAAGAGGTGGCGCTGCCGTTCGACGGCTTCAAGGGCATAGACTTTGGCGCGGTGACCATGATAGCGTTCAACGCCGGGCCGAAGTTGGGCGAGTACCAGTTCCAGATCGCCGATGTGCGCCTGGTGAACGAGTAACAAGCGAAGGACGGACGTGGGGATACTACACAGTTTGAAGAACACGCTGGGCCGGCCGTGGGTGCCGCCGGCCATGGGCAAGGGACCGTATCTGTGGGCGTGGTCGCTGCTGTTCATCGTGTGGAAGTATGCCTACGTCGGTCCCAGCCCGGCGGAGCTGGTGTGGCTGGTGCTGACGGTGCTGGTGTTCTTCCCCGTGTATTTCGCCAGCTTCTGGCGCCGCAATCTGCAGGTGGTGCCGCTGCTGCTGTTCGTGGTGTTGTTGGGCGTGCTGTGGGCGCCGCACAATTCCGGCGCCAGCACGTTTTTCATCTTCGCCAGCGCCATGTGCTCGCGCTTCGAGCGCCGCGGCCACGCCTACATCGGCATAGCACTGGTGCTGCTGTGCGCTTGCCTGATGACGCCTTACGTCAGTTTGAAGATCAATTTCCTGGTGCCGGTGCTGGTGGTCGGCGCGCCGGTCGGATTCGCCAGCATCATGGAGGAGAACACGCGGCGCTCGCGCGACCAGCTGCTGCGCAAGCAGGAGGAGGTGGCGCACATGGCCCGCATCGCCGAACGCGAACGCATCTCGCGCGACCTGCACGACCTGCTGGGCCATACGCTGTCGATGATCACGCTGAAGGCGGAACTGGCGGGCAAGCTGCTGGAACGCGACCCGCAAGCCTGCCGCAATGAGATCCGCGATATCGAGCAGACCGCGCGCCAGGCCCTGAGCGAGGTGCGCTCGGCGGTGACAGGCATCCGCCAGACCGGCTTCGCGCACGAACTGGCGACGGCGCGCGCCAGCCTGGCGGCGGCCAATGTCGGTTTCACCGAGCAGGTGCAGCCGTTCGTGCTGCCGGCCGCGCTGGAGAATGTGCTGTCGCTGGCGCTGCGCGAGGCGGTGACCAACATCCTGCGCCACGCCGGCGCCTCCCATTGCGAGGTGCGGATGGCGCTGGAGTCGGGCATGGTGGTGCTGCGGGTGCGCGACAACGGCCGCGCGCTGGAAGGCGGCGCCATCGTGCACGGCTCGGGCCTGAGCGGCATGAAGGAGCGCGTGGCGGCGCTGGGCGGACGGCTGGCGCTGCGCGCCGACCGCGGCCTGGCGCTGGAATTGAGTTTGCCGATGGGAGCGGGCGCATGACGATGATTAAAGTGGTGATCGCCGAAGACCAGGCGCTGGTGCTGGGCGCGCTGGCGGCGCTGTTGAAACTCGAGGGCGACCTCGATGTGGTGGGCAAGGCCGCCAACGGGCAGGAGGCGCTGGCGCTGTGCCTGGCGCTGCGGCCGGACATCGTGCTGACCGATATCGAGATGCCGCTGATGACCGGGCTGGAGCTGGCCGCCGCGCTGGCCGGCCACAACCTGCCGACGCGGGTGATGATCGTCACCACCTTCGCCCGCAGCGGCTATCTGCGCCGGGCGCTGGGCGCCGGCGTGCGCGGCTACCTGCTCAAGGATGCGCCGGCCGAGACGCTGGCGGCGGCGATCCGCACCGTGCATGCGGGCGGCCGCGCCATCGCGCCCGAGCTGGCGCTGGAGAGCTGGAGCGGCCGGGAAGACCCGCTCAACGAGCGCGAACGGCAGGTGCTGCGGCTGGCGGGCGAGGGCCGCAGCAGCGGCGACATCGCGCGCCAGATCCATCTGTCCGAAGGCACGGTGCGCAATTACCTGTCGGACGCGATCAGCAAGCTTGACGCCGGCAACCGGGTCGAAGCGTTCCGCCTGGCCCGCGACGCCGGCTGGCTGTAATAGAATAGCGCGACTTTTCCCACCTTCGGAGTTCCCATGCATCGTCACCTCGCAGCGTTGTTGCTGCTGGCAGTCACCGCGCTCGACGCCGGCGCCAGCGAATCGGCCAGCGGCAAATTCACCGCCACCCAGTCCTGCGAGGCGTTTGCGTCCTTCGCCAAGCGCACCAATCCGGGCGAGGTCAAAGTCGCCGCCGGCAGCGCCTACACGGTGCGCGAGATTAACAAGGTCGAATACGACTGGCTGCGGGTCGAGGTGCCCGGCGCCGAACCGTCGCTGCGCTGGGTGCAGCGCAGTTGCGGCACGCCGGCGCTGGCCGAGCAGGCGGAGCGGGCCGAGCGTGCCGATAAGGCGCAATCCGGTGGCAATGCGGGCGGCAACGCCGGCGGCGAGACGTGCAGCATCGCCAACAAGCAGGACAGCTATGTGCTGGCGATCACTTGGCAGCCCGGTTTCTGCGAACACGTGCCCTACAACGGCAAGAAGCCGGAGTGCGACGCCATGAACAGCGGCGCGCTGCAAGCGAAGACGTTGAGCCTGCATGGCCTGTGGCCGAACAAGAAGGAATGCGGCACCCGTTACGGCAGCTGCGACGGCGCGCCGTTCGCGCTGACCAAGGAAACCATAGACAAGGTCGCGCCGTGGATGCCCAATTTCTACTTCGAGCGCACCTTCGGCGCCTATGAATGGAACAAGCACGGCAAGTGCCAGGCGCTGCCGCCGGACGAGTATTTCATCAAGGCGGTGTCGGCGGTGAAGGTGGTGAACGATTCGGAAGTGGGCAAGATCGTCCTGGACAACGCCGGCAAGAGCTTCCGCGTCGGCGAGTTCTTCGACCGTGTCAAGGCGCGCTACGGCGCCCAGGTGGCGGCCAGCATCACGCTGGTGTGCACCCAGCACAAATACCTGCAGGAGATCCGGGTGGCGCTGCCGCTGGACTTCAGCACCGGCGGCGAGCTGCCGCAACTGGTCGGCAACGGCGCCACCGCCGCGCCGCGCGAGATCGGCTGCGGCGACGAGGTCTACGTCGAGGCGGCCGGCAGGAATTAGCAACGTCCCGCCACACTTGCCGTAAATTTTTTCGTTGGCCTATGTCAATACCCCTATAATTAATCGGACATAACCGTGACGGGGCGGGGACATGAGTGGCTTGCTGAACCGGCGCTTGCTGAGGCAAAAATTCTTCCTGCTGGCGCTATTGGCGGCGCCATGGTGGCGCTGCCTTGTCTGCTGCCGGGCGGGAGGATAGCGACGTGAGATCCCTGATGTCGCGCTCCATGTTCTGGAAACTGTTCGTTCCCATCGGCGCCCTGTTGCTGCTCAGCGGGCTGGCCGCGGCGATCCTGCTGCCGCTGGTCATCCAGCGCAACGCGGAACAGGAGGCCATCGAGGCCGGCCAGGAGACCGTGCGGCAGTTCCAGTTGCTGCGCAAGTATTACACCGACAACGTGGTGTCCAAGGTGATGGCGAACGGCCAGCTGCGGGTCTCGTTCGACCATCTGGGGCGGCCCGACACCGTGCCCCTGCCGGCCACCATGATCCTGGACCTGAGCGCTCTGCTCAAGGAGTCGGGTACCGCACTGCGTCTGTACAGCCCGTATCCCTTCCCCAACCGGCGCGAGCGTGTCATCGACCAGTTCGGCCAGGATGCCTGGACCTTTTTGCAGGGCAATCCCGAAAAGACCTACACCCGGGTCGAGACCGTCGGCGGCAAGACCATGGTGCGGGTGGCGATGGCGGACCGGATGGTGGCCCAGGCCTGCGTCAGTTGCCACAACAGCCTGCCCGGCAGCCCGCGCACCAACTGGAAGCTGGGTGATGTGCGCGGCGTGCTGGAGGTCGATTCGAGCCGGCAACTGGCCAGCGGCCAGTCCATCGTCTATCAGGTGCTGGCCGGGTTGGCGCTGATGCTGTTGCTGCTGGCGCTGTTCATCCGGCTGTTTTATCAGCGCAGCATCGCGCGGCCGCTGGCGACCGCGCTCGACGCGGCCAGCGCGCTGAACGCCGGCAGCGCCGAGAAGGTGCAGGCGGTCGAGGCCATCGCCGACGGTAATCTGGAGCGGGAGATCGCCCTGGCCCGGCTGCCCGACATCGATCCCGGCGCCATTTCCGGCGACGAGGTGGGGCAGTTGCTCAAGTCCGTGTTCAGCATTGGGGAAGCCCAGCTGGCGCTCGATCACGCGATGCGCAAGATGAGCCTTTCGCTGCGCGCCAGCCGCGACGCGGAGCAGGCGCGCGACTGGCTGAAGAGCGGACAGAACGAGCTCAATGCGCTGATGCGGGGCGAGCAGGAGACCGCCTTGCTGGCCGATAAAGTCCTGTGCTACCTGGCCACGCGCAGCGGCGCCGGCGTCGGCGCCTTCTTCCTGCATGACGAGCAGAGCCAGCAGCTCTGCCTGGCGGCGGCCTACGCGCTGCCGGGCGGGGTCGACATGGGCGCGCGCATCGCCAGCGGCGACGGCTTGCTGGGCCAGGCCGTGCGGGAGCGCCGCATCCTGCTGGTGGACAATGTCCCGGCCGGCTATCTGCCGGTGGGCTCGGCGCTGGGCCACGCCGACCCCGGCCACCTGATGCTGGTGCCGTTGGTGCACGGCGACAATCTGGTGGGCGCCATCGAACTGGCGGGTTTCCGCGCCTTCCGCACGGCCGAGCTGGACTTGCTGGAATCGGTGCGCGAGGCCTTGGCGGTCGGCTTCGAGGTCAATCAGTCGCGCCAGCGCACCAAGGGCTTGCTGGTCGAGACCGAGCAGCAGGCCGAGGAGTTGCGGGTGCAGCAGGAAGAGCTGCAGCAGACCAATGAGGAGCTGGCCGAACGGGCCGACTTGCTGGAAGCCCAGCGCGAACAGCTGCGCCTCAAGCACGCCGAGCTGGAGCAGGCCAGCCGCGACATGTGGCGCAAGGCCGAGGAGCTGCAAAAGGTCAGCGCCTACAAGAGCGAGTTCATGGCCAATATGTCGCATGAGCTGCGCACGCCGCTGAACAGCATGCTGATCCTGTCGGGCCTGCTCAAGGAAAACAAGAGCGCGACGCTCACGCCGAAACAGGTCGATTACGCCAGCACGATCAATGGCGCCGGCCGGGACTTGCTCAACCTGATCAACGATATCCTCGACCTGTCCAAGGTCGAGGCGGGCCAGGTGGAATTCAGCTACGAGCTGGTGGAGCCGGCCCAGCTGTGTGGAGAGATGCGGGAACTGTTCCATTTGCAGGCCGAGCAGAAGGGGCTGCGCTTCCATACCGACATCGCGCCGGACGTGCCGCCGCAGGTGCCGCTCGATGTGCAGCGCACCGGGCAGATCCTGAAGAACCTGATCGCCAACGCCATCAAGTTCACCCCCAGCGGCGAGGTCGGCTTGCGGCTCTCGCTGGCCGACGCGGCCGCCAACCCGCTGGGGCAGCCGGCGCTGTGCTGGGCCGTGGTCGACACCGGCATCGGGGTGCCGGCCAGCAAGCAGGAATTGATCTTCGAAGCGTTCAAGCAGGCGGACGGCGGCATCAGCCGCCAGTACGGCGGCACCGGGCTGGGGCTGTCGATTTCGCTGCAGCTGGCGCGCAAGATGGGCGGCAGCCTGAGCCTGAGCAGCGTCGAGGGGCAGGGCAGCACCTTCAGTTTGTGCCTGCCGCTGGCGGCGCCCGCCGCCGCGACCGGCGCCACCGCCGTGGACCCGCCGGCCGCGCTGCCGCCACCGCCACCACCAGCATCGTCCATGCCGGCGGTGGCCGTTGCCGCGCCGCTGCCGCTGCCGCCGCAGGCGCTGGCCGACGACCGCGCCACGCTGGAGCCGGAGGCGCGCTGCATCCTGATCGTCGAGGACGACCGCAACTTCGCCGGCATCCTGATGGACTTCGTGCGCCAGCGCGGCTACGCCGCCCTGGTCGCGGTCGATGGCGCCGGCGGCATTGTGCTGGCCCGGCACTACCTGCCCAGCGCCATCCTGCTGGACGTGATGCTGCCGGGGGTGGACGGCTGGGGCGTGATGCGCAGCCTGAAGGACAGCGCCGAGACGCGCCACATCCCGGTCCACTTCATCACCTGCCTGGAGGAGCGCCAGCGCGCCATGGAGATGGGGGCGATCGGCCTGGTCACCAAGCCGGTCAGCGCGGCGCAGCTGGACGAGGTGCTGGGCACGGTCGAAAGCGCGCTCGACCATTCGCTCAAGCAGTTGCTGATCGTCGAGGACAACCCGGCCGAGGCGGCCAGCCTGAGGGCGCTGCTGGGCGAGCGCGAGGTGGCGCTGACCGTCGCCGCCAGCGGCCGCGAGGCGATGGCGCTGCTGGCGGCCGGTCGCTACGATTGCATGGTGCTCGACCTCGGGCTGGCCGACATGTCGGGATTCGAGCTGCTCGAACACATCCAGGGCATGGAGCAGGCGCGCCGGATCCCGGTCATCATCCACTCCGGCCGCGACCTGACGCGCGAGCAGGAACGCCAGTTGCAGCGCTACGCCGAGCGCATCATCATCAAGGGCGCCAAGAGTCCGGAGCGCCTGCTGAACGAGGTGACGCTGTTCCTGCACATGGTCGAAAGCAAGATGGAACCGTCCCGGCAACGCATGATACGGGCCGCGATCGACAAGGAGGCCATGCTGGACGGTAAGACCGTGCTGATCGTCGACGACGACATGCGCAACATCTTCTCGCTCACCAGCCTGCTGACCGAGAAGGGCATGCTGGTGCTGGAGGCCGAAAACGGCCTCGAGGCGCTGCGGCGGCTCGACGAGCATCCCGCCATCAGCGTGGTGCTGATGGACATCATGATGCCGGAGATGGACGGCTACCAGGCGATGCGCCGGATCCGCGCCGACCGCCGTTTCGGCGCCTTGCCCATCATCGCGATGACGGCCAAGGTGATGCTGGGCGACCAGCAGAAATGCCTGGAGGCCGGCGCCAGCGATTACCTGGCCAAGCCGATCGACACCGACAAGCTGATGTCGCTGCTGCGGGTCTGGACCAGCCGCTAGGGGCGCCGCCATGGACCAGGACGCCATCGAGGATGTGGAAATCGGCTTGCTGCTGCAGGGCGTGCGCCAGGTGTATGGCCACGACTTCGGCGGCTACTCGGAGGCCTCGCTCAAGCGCCGCCTGCGGCTGTGGCTGGCCGGCTCCGGCCACGCCACGTTTTCCCAGGCCCAGGCCAAGCTGCTGCGCGATCCCGCCTGCTTCGAGACGCTGCTGCAAGGGATCACGGTGAATGTGACGGAAATGTTCCGCGACCCGCCGTTCTTCCTGGCGCTGCGGCAAAAGGTGATCCCCTTTCTGCAGACCTATCCCTTCGTCAAGATCTGGCACGCCGGCTGCGCCAGCGGCGAGGAAGCCTATTCGATGGCGATCCTGTTGCAGGAATCCGGCCTGGCCGGGCGCTACCGGATTTACGCGACCGACCTCAACGAAGCCGTGCTCAAGCGCGCGCGCGACGGCATCTATCCGCTGCGGGCCATGCAGGCGTTCACCCGCAATTACCAGCAGAGCGGCGGCACGGCGTCGTTCGCGGACTACTACACGGCCTGCTACGACAATGCCATCCTGGCGTCCAGCCTGCGCGACCATCTGGTGTTCGCCCAGCACAACCTGGTGACCGACAGCGACGTCGGCGAAATGAACCTGGTGTTGTGCCGCAACGTCATGATTTATTTCAAGGGGGAGCTCAAGGACCGCTGCCTGCGCCTGTTCGAGCATTGCCTGCAGCCCGGTGGCTTCCTGTGCCTGGGCATGAAGGAGCGGCTCGACGTCCGCCCGCAGGGCCAGCAGTACGAGCGCTTCGCCCCCCACCTGAGCATCTACCGGAAACCCTATGCCTAGGCGCGCGCCATACCGGGCCATCGTGCTGGGCGTGTCGGCCGGCGGGGTCAGCGCGCTCAAGCTGCTGCTGGGAACACTGCCGGCCGATTTGCCGTGGCCCTTGCTGATCGTGCAGCATATTTCGGCCGACTCGGACGGTTCGCTGGCGGCGGTGCTGGGCCAGGGCTGCGCGCTGCGCGTCAAGGAGGCCGAGGAGCGCGAGCGCATCGAGGCCGCCACGGTGTACCTGGCGCCGGCCAATTACCACCTGATGGTGGAGCGCGACGGCACGCTGGCGCTGAGCACGGACCCGGCCGTCAGTTACGCCCGGCCGTCGATCGATGTGTTGTTCGAGTCGGCGGCCCGCGCTTTCGGCCCGGCCCTGATCGGGGTAATATTGACTGGAGCGAACGCCGACGGCAGCCAGGGCTTACGCGCGATCAAGGACAAGGGCGGGCTGGCCGTGGTCCAGGATCCGGCCGACGCCGCCAGCCCGAGCATGCCGCTGGCGGCGCTGGCCGCCGTGCAGGCGGACTATGTGGTGCCCCTGGCCGGCCTGGGGGCGCTGTTGCAGTCCCTGGCCGGCGCTCATGCGCGAAAAGGAAAACACAGTGGACGCTAACAAGATTCCGGTGCTGATGGTCGACGACCGTCCCGAGAACCTGACGGCGCTCGCCGCGCTGCTGTCGGACATGGAGCTCGACCTGGAACTGGTGGCCGCCAACTCCGGCAATGAGGCGCTGCGCCAAAGCCTGAAATGCGATTTCGCCCTGATCCTGCTCGATGTCCAGATGCCCGACATGAATGGCCTGGAAACGGCCACGCTGCTGCGCACCAATCCCAAGACCTGCCACTTGCCGATCATTTTCGTCACCGCCGGCATGAACGAGAAGCACCATTTGTTCAAGGGCTACGAATCGGGCGCGGTCGACTACCTGATCAAGCCGATTGAACCGCTGGTGTTGCGCAGCAAGGTCAGGGTGTTCTGCGAGCTGTACGCCCAGCGCATGGAGATCGAATACCGCAAGGTCAACCTGGAGGGCATGGTGCGCGCGCGCACGGCCGAGCTGAAGGAGAGCGAATTGCGCCTGCGCCAGCTCAACGAGGACCTCGAGGGGCGGGTCGAACAACGGACCCAGGAGCTGAGGCGCGCAATGGACCAGATCGTCGAATCGGAAAAGCTGGCGTCGCTGGGCGGCATCGTGGCCGGCGTGGCGCATGAGCTCAACACGCCGATCGGCAATATCGTCATGATGGCGTCGGCGCTGGGCGAGCGCCTGAGCGACTTGTCGAAGTCGGCGGCCGAGGGCACGCTGACCAGGAGCCTGCTGTTCACCTCGGTGGAAGAGTGCCTGAACGCCAGCGTGATCCTGGTGCGCAGCGGCCAGCGGGCCGGGGAGTTGATCGATAGTTTCAAGAAGGTGGCGGTAGACCAGACCAGCCAGCGCCGCCGCGTGTTCGACTTGCGCGACACGGTGGGCGATATCCTGCACACGCTGGGCACGGCGTTGCGGCATGCCCAGGCCCGCGTGGATCTGCGGATACCGGCCGGCATCGAGATGGACGCCTATCCCGGCGATCTGGAACAGATTTTCAGCAATCTGATCATGAACTCGATCCGTCACGGCTTCGGCGCCGACGGCGGCGGCATCGTGATCGACGCCCGGCAGTCGCAGGGGCAAATCGAGATCATTTACCAGGATGACGGCGCCGGCATCGCGCCCGAGTTGCACCGCAAGGTGTTCGAGCCTTTCTACACCACCAAGCTGGGGCAGGGCGGTTCCGGACTCGGCATGTTCATCGTCCACAATCTGGCCCATGGCGTGCTCAAGGGCGACATCAAGCTCGATAGCGCTTGCGGCAAGGGCGTCACCTTCACCCTGACCGTGCCCGCCGTCACGCCCTAGCCGTCGGCGGCGCTCAGGCGGCGACCGGCACTTCCTTCAGGCCGCTCCAGGACAGCGTCGTCGCTTCAATCACCAGCACCGAGGCGCCGGTCTGGATGGTTTCCGCCAGGCGGTGGACGCCGTCGCGCACGTCGTTGATGGTTTCCTTGCCGACGTAGGTGTAGGTGCCGGGCGGCAGGTGGTAGGCGCGGCCGTCGTCGGCCTTGACGCCGGCGGCGATGCCGTATTTCGACAATTCGATGCTGAAGCGCAGGATGGTATCGGGCGCGGCATCGGCAAAGGACACGTGAATTATGTAGTTGATCATAGTGAGGCCTTGATTAAGGAAGCTGAATCATGCAACAAGGCCCGGGCAAAAGCAATCCTCCCCGTCCAGACATGGAAAAGCCCCGAGCAGGCGGCAAACCTGTCGGGGCTTAGTGTCAATGGCTGGAGAAAGCTGGTTGACTGGGGAGAATAATAATGAAGATTTCTTAAGATTGCCTTAGTGGACATCTTGCCGTGGGACTTTGGCGGCGCGCGACTATGGTGTAGCATGCGGGACGGCGATTTGGCCGGGCGCACAGGCGCCGGCCCGCCGGTAATTCGAGGATAACTATGCAAATCAAAATTAACGACGTGTTGCGCGCCTACATCGAACCGCTGACCGAGGCCGAATACGCGGCGCTGGAGCGCAGCATCCTGGTGGAAGGCTGCCGCGATGCGCTGGTGCTGTGGGAAGACGTGCTGGTCGACGGCCACAACCGCTACCAGATCTGCCAGCAGCACGGCATTCCGTTCAAGGTCACGGAAAACACCAGCTTCCGCAACCTGGACGACGTCAAGCTGTGGATGATCGATAACAACCTGGGCCGCCGCAGCATTTCCGACTACCAGCGCGGCGTGCTGGCGCTGCGCAAGAAGGAAATCGTCGCCGCCCGCGTGGCCGAGCTGGCCGTGCAGGCCGCCGCCGAGGATGCCGCCATCGCGCCGCCGGAGGGCGAGGCGCCCAAGTCCAAGCCGGCCGCCATGCCGCTGACCTCGCGCGAGGACATCGCCCGTGCCGCGCGCCTGAGCAGCGCCACCATCAGCCAGATCGAAAAGATCCAGAAGACGGCCACGCCGGAGCTGGTGGAGGCGGTCCGTTCCGGCACCATCTCGATCAACGCCGCCGCCACCGTGGCCTCGCTGCCGGAAGCCGACCAGGTGGCCGCGGTCGCCGGCGGCAAGAAGGAGTTGCAGAAGGCCGCCAAGGAAGTGCGCGAACTGCGCGCCGCCTCGCGTCCCGCCAAGGAAGGCAAGGAGGGTGGCGGCGAGTACGGCCGGCCGTTGACCGAGGTCGACGAGCTGCGCGCGGAAAACGCCTCGCTGAAGGAAAAGAACGCGGCGCTGCGGGCGGAAATCACCGCGCTGCAACTGCGGATCTCGGAGCTGGTCGACGCCAGCTAAGTTGTACCTACCCCCACCGCCCGGAGTCTGTCGATGCGTTCAAGCCTAGCCCTGATGTGTTGTGTTGCCAGTGTTGCGACAGGTACGGCGGTGGCGGCGCCCCCGGCGGCCAAGCCGGCGCCGGAGGCCGCGCGCCTGAAGGCGGCGGCCCAGCGCGTCACCATCCTGCGCGACAAGTGGGGCATCCCCCACGTCTACGGCAAGACCGACGCCGACGCCGTGTTCGGCCTGATGTACGCGCAGGCCGAGGACGACTTCAAGCGGGTCGAGCTCAATTACATCAACGCCATGGGCCGGCTGGCCGAAGTCGAAGGCGAGGCCGAGTTGTATCGCGACCTGCGCATGAAGCTGTTCATCAACCCGGCGGATCTGCAGGCGCAGTACGCCAAGAGCCCGGCGTGGCTGAAGAAACTGATGGTGGCCTATGCCGATGGCTTGAACTACTACCTGGCCACGCACCCGGACGTGAAGCCGGCGCTGATCACCCGCTTCGAGCCGTGGATGGCGCTCAGCTTCAGCGAAGGCAGCATCGGCGGCGACATCGAATCGGTGGACCTGAAGCAGTTGCAGGAGCTGTACGCCAATGGCGCCAAACTGCCGCTGGCGCCGCCGGTACTGCTGTCGGCGCGCGGCGACGGCGTCGACATGGACAAGGAGCCGGGCGGCTCCAACGGCTTCGCCATCGCGCCGGCGCTGAGCAAGGACGGCCACGCGCTGCTGCTGATTAATCCGCACACCTCGTTCTACTTCCGTCCCGAAGTGCAGGTGCACAGCGAGCAGGGTTTGAATGCCTACGGCGCCGTGACCTGGGGCCAGTTCTTCGTCTACCAGGGTTTCAACGACCGCCTGGGCTGGATGCACACCTCCGGCGGCGGCGACGTCATCGACGAATACCTGGAGACCATCAGCGAGAAGGACGGCCAGTTCTACTACCAGTACGGCCAGGAGCTGCGGCCGTTGACGGCGGTCGACATCACGCTGCCGTACAAGACGGTGGCCGGCATGGCCAGCAAGGTGGTCAAGGTCTACTACAGCCACCACGGCCCCATCGTACGGGCCAAGGACGGCAAGTGGATCGCCGTGCGGCTGATGAACGAGCCCTTGAAGGCGCTGACGCAATCGTATATCCGCACCAAGGCGCGCAGCTACCAGGACTTCTACAAGGCGATGGAGCTGCGCACCAACTCGTCCAACAACACCGTGTACGCCGACGCCGACGGCAACATCGCTTACTTCCACGGGAACTTCATCCCCAAGCGCGACCCGAGGTTCGACTGGAAGCATCCGGTCGACGGCAGCGATCCGGCCACCGAATGGCAAGGCCTGCACGCGGTGAAGGACACCATCACGCTGTTCAATCCGAAGAACGGCTGGATACAGAACACCAACAACTGGCCCTACACGGCGGCCGGCCCGTACAGCCCCAAGGCGCGCGACTATCCGGCCTATATGTCGATGAATCCGGAGAACCCGCGCGGCATCCACGCGGTGCGGGTGCTGGAGAACAAGAAGAACTTCACGCTCGACAGCCTGATCGCCAGCGCCTACGACACGCAGCTGCCGGCCTTCGAGCCGCTGCTGCCGCAGCTGTTCGCGGCTTGGGACGAGCTGCCGGAGGGCGACGCGCTCAAGGCCGGCCTGGCGCCGCAGATCGCCGCGCTGCGCGGCTGGGACATGCGCTACTCGCTGGAGTCGGTGCCGACGTCGCTGGCGATCTTCTGGGCGCAGGACCTGTCGGCCACTTACGGTCCGGCGGCCAAGGCGCGCGAAGTGCAGGTGCTCGACTACATCCAGGCCGCGATCACGCCGCAGCAGCGCTTGCAGGCCTTGGAGCGCGCGTCGGCCAAGCTGGCGGCGGACTTCGGCTCGTGGCAGACGCCGTGGGGCGAGATCAATCGCTTCCAGCGCCTGACCGGCGACATCGTCCAGCCTTTCGACGACAGCAAGCCCAGTTTGCCGGTGGCGTTCGCGTCAGCCAACTGGGGGTCGCTCGCGGCGTATGGGATGACGTCCAAGACCAAGACCAAGAAAATCTACGGCGAACGTGGCAACAGCTTCGTGGCGGCGGTGGAGTTCGGGCCGCGCATCAAGGCGCGCAGCATCCTGGCGGGCGGGGAGAGCGGCGATCCGGCCTCGCCGCATTTCAGCGACCAGGCCGCGATGTACGCGCGCGGGGAATTCAAGGACGTGTTGTTCTACAAGGCGGACGTGGAAAAGCACCTGGAACGCAAATATCACCCGGGTGAGTGAGGCGCGCCGCCGGGCAGGCGATCGCCGATGGTCTTCGTCGGCGCGGAGCTTGCCGCCGCATCTGCCGCTGCCGCGGCCAGCGCTGCCGCTGCGGCGCGCGCCGCAGGTGAGGCATACCGTGTCTGCGGCGCTTCAGGAACCGCAGGCGGCGCCGGCGCCGTGACGGGCTCGATGACCGGCTCCTTGCTCCACGCCAGATTCTCAACCTTGTTGTTGCGCGGGTTGCCGTCCTTGTGGCGCACCCACTTCAAGCCCGATGGATTGGGCAGGTGCGCCTCGGCCACCAGGTCGTGCACCAGGAACTCGCCGGTGCGATTGCCGTTGCGCAGCTTGACCATCAAGCCGTCCGGCGTGACCTTGGGCCGCAGCGCCGTCACTTTGGGGCCGCCGGAGGCCAGCACGCGGCCGTCCTTCGACACCTTGTAGAAGTCGCTGCCGGGCACCGGCTTGGCGCTGGCCACGCCGAGCGAGTACAGCGCGCCGATGGCCAATACGCCAATGATGATTAAGAGGAATTCCATGAAGTCTCGGGCTGATTACGCAATTCCCGGATACTAGCACCTAAATCGCATCGAGCGAACGGCGAATATCGGCCCTTAAATCCTCTATATCCTCGATTCCCACCGACAGCCGTATCAGGCCGTCGCCGATGCCCAGTTTTGCGCGCGTCGCCGGCGGGATGGTGGCGTGCGTCATCAGCGCCGGATGCTCGATCAGGCTTTCGACGCCGCCCAGGCTTTCGGCCAGCGCGAACACCGAGCAGCTTTCCAGGAAGCGGCGCGCGCCCGGCAGGTCGGTCTTCAGGTCGATCGAGATGATGCCGCCGAAGCCGTCCATCTGGCGCTTGGCCAGTTCGTGTTGCGGATGCGATTCCAGGCCGGGGTAGTAGACCTTGCGCACTTCCGGCTGCTGCTCCAGCCAGCGCGCCAGTTCCAGCGCGCTGCGGCAGTGGCGCTCCATGCGGATCGCCAGCGTCTTCACGCCGCGCAGCGCCAGGAAGCTGTCGAACGGGCCGGCGATGGCGCCCACCGAGTTTTGCAGGAAGCCGACCTGCTCGCACCATTCTTTCTGGTGCGGCTCGCCGCCCACCACGGCGATGCCGCCGATGATGTCCGAGTGGCCGTTCAAATACTTGGTGGTCGAATGGACCACGATGTCGAAGCCGTGTTCCAGCGGCCGCTGCACCAGCGGGCTGGCGAAGGTGTTGTCGGCCACGGCGATGATGCCGCGCTCGCGGCAGATCTTGGCGATCGCCTTCAGGTCGGCCAGCTTGAGCATCGGGTTGGTCGGCGTTTCGACCCACACCATTTTGGTTTCCGGCTTGATCGCGGCCAGCAGGTTTTCCGGGTTGGTCAGGTCGACATAAGTGAAGTCATGGCCGGCGCTGCGGCGGCGCACCCGCTCGAACAGGCGGTAGGTGCCGCCGTACATGTCGTCGCCGGCGATGATGTGCGAGCCGGCGTCGGCCAGTTCCAGCACCGTCGATATCGCCGCCAGGCCGGAGGCGAAGGCGAAGCCCTGCGCGCCGCCTTCCAGGTCGGCCACGCAGCGCTCCAGCGCCCAGCGGGTGGGATTGTGCGAGCGGCCGTAGTCCAGTCCCTTGTGCACGCCCGGGCTGTCCTGCACGAAGGTGGAGGTGGCGTAGATCGGCGGCATGATGGCGCCGGTCGACGGGTCGGGCGACTGGCCGGCGTGGATCACGCGGGTGGCCAGGGCGGCTTTTTTGTGGCTTTTCAGATGTTGGTCGCTCAAGATAAAGTCCTTCTCAGGTGGTTCAGCAAATCGAAGCGGGTAATCAGGCCGTAGAAGGCGTCGCCGTCGGCCACCACGGCGGTCAGGCCGCGGTCCAGCGTGCTGCGCAAAGCCTGCACGCTGGCGCTGGGATGCAGCGTTTCGAGGCGGGACGTCATCGTGGCGCCGACCAGGCTGGAAAACTGTTCGGCGTGGTTGTCGACCTTGAGCAGCAGGTCCGATTCGTCGATGATGCCGACCAGCTTGCCGTTCTCCAGCACCGGCAACTGCGCCAGGTCGGCGCTGCGCATGCGGTTGAAGGCGACCAGCAGGGTGTCGGCGGGGGAGACGCTGACGACATCGCCCTCGTCGTAGCGGCGGCCGATCAGGTCGCGCAGGTCGTGCAGCGGCTCGCGCCGCAGCAGGCCCTGGTCGTGCATCCAGCCGTCGTTGTAGACCTTGGATAGGTAGCGGGTGCCGGTGTCGCACACGAAGGTGACGACGCGCTTGGGCGTGGTCTGCTCGCGGCAGTACTTGAGCGCGGCGGCCAGCAAGGTGCCGGTCGACGAACCGCCCAGGATGCCCTCGGCGCGCAGCAGGCTGCGGGCGCTGTCGAAGCTTTCCTGGTCGGTGATGGTGTAGGCCTTGCGCACGCCGCTCAGGTCGGCGATCGATGGAATGAAGTCTTCGCCTATGCCTTCCACCGCCCACGAGCCGCTGGTGTCGGACACGTGGCCGGTGTTGACGTACTCGGTCAGGATCGAGCCCTTGGGATCGGCCAGAACGAATGCCACGTGGGGCGCGGCCTTGCGGAAGTAATTGGTCAAGCCGGTCAGGGTGCCGGACGAGCCGACGCCGACCACGATGGCGTCCACTTCATGTCCCATCTGCTCCCAGATCTCCGGGCCGGTGGTGGTTTCGTGCGCCAGCGGATTGGCCGGATTGTTGAACTGGTCGGCGAAGAAGGCGCCCGGCAGTTCACGCGCCAGCCGCGCGGCGTAATCCTGGTAGTACTCGGGATGGCCCTTGCCGACGTCGGAGCGGGTGGTGCGCACTTCGGCGCCCAGCGCTTTCAGGTGCAGCACTTTTTCGGTCGACATCTTGTCCGGGACCACCAGCAGCACGCGGTAGCCTTTGAGGCGGCCGACCAGCGCCAGGCCCAGGCCGGTATTGCCGGCGGTGGCCTCGATGATGGTGCCGCCCGGTTTCAGGCGGCCGTCGGCCTCGGCCGCTTCGATGATGGACAGGCCGATGCGATCCTTGATCGAACCGCCGGGGTTCTGCGATTCGAGCTTGAGGAATAGTTGGCAGGGGCCGGTGTCCAGGCGGGTGACCTGGACCAGAGGCGTGTTGCCGATGAGCTTAAACAATGCGGGGGTGGGCATGCGGTTCTCCTTGCGAACTGTGGGCACGGGCGAATTGTGTCCGCTCGTGCTTTTTTGTAAAGAGCGGATGGTAGGCCGCTCTGTAGGCGCTGGAAAGGAATGTTTCCGAGTTTGCATATGCAGAAAAAATACCGGTTTCACCATGCTGCAGGAAAAGCAAGTATGCTCCTTTTTATGAAGCGGCGGTTTATAATCCCGCACTTCAAAAAGGGGTAGTAGTGGCTAAACTTTATTTCCGTTATTCTGCGATGAACGCAGGCAAGTCCACTGCGATGTTGCAAGTGGCGCACAATTATGAAGAGCAGGGGCAGCAGGTGCGCCTGTTCACCGCCGCCATCGACAACCGTTACGGCGTGGGCCAGGTGACGTCGCGGCTGGGTCCGCAGCGGCAGACGGAAGTGTTCGACGCCAGCACTAATTTCCTCGAACTGATAGACCAGAAAATCGCCTGCCTGCTGATCGACGAGGCGCAGTTCCTCAGCACGGTGCAGGTGCAGCAGTTGCACCAGCTGGCGCAGGTGCGCGGCATTCCCGTGATCACCTACGGACTGCGCACGGATTTCCGTGGCGAGCCTTTCCCCGGCTCGGCCTATCTGCTGGCGCTGGCCGACGATATCGAAGAGTTGAAGAACATCTGCACTTGCGGCAAGAAGGCGACCATGAATATTCGCGTCGACGAGAACGGCAAGCGCATGAAGGAAGGCGAGCAGATCAGCATCGGTGGCAACGAGAGCTACCGCCAGGCTTGCGGGCGTTGCTTCTATACGGAGTGAGTGGATTTGGCGGCGGCGGTATCAGGGCCGGGGTGAGTGAATGCCTTGCTTGCCTGGCCCAGTGTGCAGGCAAAAGAAAACCAGCGGTCGCCGGTCCGAACGATCATCTTGAAGGGCGAGTCTTCTCCGCCGGCGCCCATCGCCGCGAGCAATCCGGTGGTGTAGCGTTCAAACTGTTTAAACCCAACTGATGACATGCCGTCACCGAGCAGTTTTTCCAATGTGCCCGATAGAGGCCGGTAAATTCGAAAACTTGGTGTTCTCAAGTACCAAGTGCAACACCCATTTATTGTAGGGTGCTGCCATGCCAAGAAACTATATCCATATAACACAACACGACCGTGCAGTCGTCATGCTGATGCGTGACGACCACTGCAGCATGCGCGCCATAGCCAAACGTCTTTGCCGTTCCGCGAGCGCGGTAGTCCTGTTTGCCCACCAGCCTACCAGCCTCCGAACGGTTGGCGGCGGCCTTGGCTGGGACTGACAGATAAGCCATCTGAGTCGCGGCCTGGCTCAGGCACGCGACGCATTGCCTCCAGCTCTTTTAGCGCGCGGTCGCTCGGGTCAGGGCGCCGATCTCAATGAGGGCTCGGCACGTTGGTGATCTGAGGATCGAGTCCGCCGCGCCGATGGCGGGCCTGCAGCTCAGTTACCTGCAGCGACACCCTGACCAGCAGGGATTCGCTATCGTTCGCATGGATCAGTTTGATCGATTCGGTCAGCAGTTCTTCGCCCGGTTTGGGTATCGATCCCGGAAGGGCGGCGACTTGCTTGTGCGAGTCGGTCGCGAAGTAGCCGGTAAAGCGGATCCCGCGCGCCACTGTGTCGGCAGAAAGGTTGTAGTGGATTTCGGTCTGGGGCTGCGTCACGTGGACCACATCCTGGCTCAGGAAAAACAGGTATTCGCCACTGGGGGAATTGCCTTGTTGCCCCACATAGTAGACGGTGACGGTAACTGAAACCACCGGGTTGTTGGAATTGCGCTCTGAAGTCATACGATGTTCCTTTCAATGTGATTCGACGATGTGGAGATACTCGGCATCGCGGTAGCCGATGTGAAGCAAACGTGTCTTGCTCTCTTGTGCTTCCGCCACCAAGCCTAGGCAAAGGCTTGCCCTGACCCACGGATCGAGTATGCGGAAATCTGAATTGCCTGGAACATCGGCGCGCAAGACCTCACGCGCGCTGTTGCAACTGTCGCGCACGGCGTGCGGCGCGTTGAGCATGCGCTCGATGTCGGCCTGCGCGACCAGCGCATCGGCCCATGCCTCGCGCGTGTAGAGGTCGGCGCCGTTTTGCCCGTTGAGCTCGGCAAGCCGTTGCACCGCCATGTGGATCGTTGCGCGCGCCGCATCGGCGCGCCGCGCGCGTTGCAGTGCCTCGGCCAAGTAGCGCTGCGCCAGCGCCGCCTGGCGGGTCCACTCGTGACGCTTGGGATCCATGTGGTGCAGGGCTTCGGCTCGTTCGCTCAGGGCGGTCATTGCCTGTAGCACCGTGGACGGCGGTGCGGTGCGCGCCTTCAGGCGCCAAATTTCAAGCTCGACAAACAGGCGATTTGCGCTCCAGATCTGGTTCTCTGGCTCTTGTTTGACAACGGCGTTGAACAGTTCCCGGGATCGTTCAAGCGCGTCCAGCGCGTCGGCGTCACGGCCCTGCGCCAGGGCAAGGCGCGCTAAGTTTTGGTCGGCGACGGCCCATCGATATTTCCACAGGGCGTCGGACGGCGCGCCAGCCACGATATCGGCAATCATTTTTCGCTGCTGCTCATATAGCGCCGTGGCGGCGGCCAACTGGCCACTGGTTTCTTCAGCGGTGGCGGCCCAGGATATGCTGTCGGCCAGTTCCGCCAGCAGCGCGGGGTTGGCCGGGGCCTTGCGCCGGGCTTTCTGCTTCAACTCGATTGAAATAAGGAACTCGGCCGCCGCCTTGCGTGCATTGCCGCGCCGCAGTTCCAACGAGCCCAGGCTATTGTGCGCATAGGATTGCTCCATCCAGGCATCGACCGCGTCCGGCTCCAGCGCATGGACACGGTCGCTGTACTGCTGGTACTCGCGAAAGTACGTCTCTGCCGCGGCCCAATCGCTCTGGTCGAACCGCAGTTGGCCTAGCCAGAAAGAGTTGGCGCCCAGGTTCATGAGGATATGGCGTTCCTGCGGCAGGGCGGCCTGTTGCTGCAGCAAGATCACACGCGCTGCCAGCAAGGCTTTGATGGCCGCCTGCGGCGCCGCGCGCGCGATCTGTACTTCGGCCAGCTGCTGCAAGGCTTTGGCGCGCCGGGTCATGCCGGCGGCGTCGTCTTCGCGGGCGAGTGACAAATAGCTCAAGGCCTTGGCGCTGACGCTGTCGAGCAGGTCGAGCCGGCCAAGCGGGCGCAGCTTGTCGGCGAAGTCGCCCAGCATGAACTCCATCAGGCCCTCGGCCTCGGCGCGCCGCTGCTCGGCGACCCGCTTCTCCATTGCTGCGCTGAGGCCCAGCAAGATCGCCAGCAGGGCCAGAATCACGATGGCGATGATGGCGCCGTTGCGGATCCTGGTGCTGCGGCGGGCTTTGCGTTGCGATGCCCGGATCAGGTCGCTCTCGTCGTTCGACAACGACAGCGCCGCCAGCGTCAGCAAGTTGGCGGCTTCGTCGAGCAGCTTGCCTTTCGGGAGCAGTAGGTCGTCGGGCCGGCCATCGGCCAGCCAGCGTCGGCACAGGGTGCTGCAGCGCGCGCGGACGCGCAAGGCGTCGCGATGGTCCTCGATCCAGGCGACGGCGCGCGGCCAGCGCCGCAGGATCGCCTCGTGTGCCACGCCAAAGGCGGCTTCGCCGTGTACCAGTTCGCTCACCAGCAGCCTGGCTTCGACGAAGGCATCGACGGTGCTGCGCGCCGCAGCCGTATCGAGCGCCGACCATGGCGCGCGTTGGCTGGTGACGCTGTCCTCCTGGATGCCGATGGTGACGATCAGCGAGAGCACATGTGGCAGCGTCGCGCGCTGGGCGTCGCTGAGCGAGCTGACGACGCCTTCGGCACGTTTGCCGATGGCACCCTCAATGCCGCCCAGTTGCAGGAAACTGTCAAAACCGAGTTCCCCATCGGCGCTGCGCAGGCAATACAGCTCTTGCAGCGTGTACTGCAGCAGGGGCAGGGCGTCGGGACTGTGGACCGCGCTTTCGCACAGGACGTCGGCCAAGTCCAGATTGGTGCCGGGGATGGCGCCAAAACTGAGCTGGGCTGCGCGCGCGGGCCAGCGGATGATTTGTGCGATTTCAGTAGAGGTCGGTGGCGGCAGGTCGAAATGGGCGCCGCGTTCCTTTCCTTCCATGAGAACTGGAGCGTCGGCGATGCGCGCATAAAAATCGTTGCGGCATGCGGCGATGACCAGCACGGTCTTGCTGCGAGCAAAAGTCTCAAGCGTTTTCAGGAAAGCATCGCGGATGTCGGACGTGATACCCGGCAGCACGAACAGCGCCTCCAAGCGGTCGATGAACAAGGCGCAGCGCGTGTGTTCCGAGGCGAGCAGGTTTTGTGCCAGTTCCGCGACGACGATGGCACTGTTTTGCAACAGGCGCATACCAAGCAAGTGCGCACTGGTACCCGGAAAAAGCGCGGCGTCATCGACTTCCCAGTCCAGCAGGGCGCTGGCGAGCGAAGTGAACAGGTCTTGCTCCGTCATTTCGCCCAGGTCGAAACTGACGGCGCTGCATATCCTGGTGGAGGGGGTGCTGGCGTCTTCGCGCAGCAGTTGCGGTAGCAATCCGGCCAACACCAGCGAACTCTTGCCAGAGCCGCTGGGGCCCAGCACCAGTTGCAAGGCGAACCCGGCCTGGACTTGTGCCGCCAGCGCGTGGCGCAGGCGATAGGTGGCGTCGCCGCGGCCGAAAAAGACGGACGCATGTGCTTCGTCGAAGGATAGCAAACCGCGGAACGGCGACCCCGACTGCCAGTTCGGCTCCGGCTCCGGTCCGGCAACGACGGCCGCGACGGTACGATAGCCGCGCTTGCGTATCGTTTGAATATACATCGGCTCGTTGGCGTCGTCGTCAAGCACGCGGCGTAATTGCGCGATCGTCTTGTACACGGGATTGTCGCCATGCAAAACGTTGCCCCAACACTGACGCAGCAAGTCCTCGGCGCTGAGCACGGTGTTGGGATTCCTGCACAGCGCGACGAGCACATCCATCGCGCGCGGCTCTATCTGACGCTGGATCTCCTTGCATGTAATGGCATTACTGGCAGGATTGACTTCCCACTCGCCGAAGTAAAAACTGCTGTTTTTCATTTTTGCCTTCATTGAATGCGCAGATGGGGACTTGGATGCCCTCTTATATGCTAACTCAGTAAGATTGCAAACACCACAACTCATAGTGATTTTGCTGTCTTACTGGATGCGTCATCTTGCTATGGAAGCACTTGAATATCGAAGTCCTGCAGATTAAGATCCAAGCTTGCTTCGTTTATCCTGGATAGCAACAAACGACTTTTCCCCACCTTGCGTGCGACTATCTGCAGTTCCTGGTGATCGCGCGCGGCAATGCGGATGGCGTTTCCGGTCAGGCTGTGGGTAGTTTGCTGATCGCGTGCCAGCGCGCGCCGGTCGCCGACGTTCAGGGACAGCCGGGTGGTCTGATAGCCTATCGTGTGCGGGACCAGCGGCGCGCCGTCAAGCGCAGCATGAATGCGGCTGGCGATCGCACCTGCACCGATGCCCATTCCGGACACCACGACAAAGGCGTTGCGGTGTATGAAGATGACCAGGCTCTGATCCGCCGTTTGCAAGCCTGCGGCGCCGAAACTGGGTGCCGGCATTAAACACGCTGCAGGATCGTGCTGGAACGCCGCCAGATAATCAATCGCGCGTGACAGCGCGACAAGGCGATTTTTTGCCCGAAATACCCTGACTTCGAGCACCGCCTGTTCCCGTTCTAGAAGCCAACTGGCCAGTACGCCATCCGTGGCGGCGATGGCGCCGTGGTGTACCAGTGTGAGTTGGAAATCGCTGCGTAGGTCCTGCATCAGTTGGGCCCAGTTGACCAGTGCCGTCGAGTCGGGCAGGGCCGCAAGCAGCCGGTCCCTTGGCCCCAGCAGTTTTTTCAGGCTGCCAATATATTCAGGATCTTCGGACGCCGGTAGCGCCATGCTGAGCGAGCTGATGCCAGCTTCATCGCTCACGTCGGCCGCCGTGCCGGTGTTGCCCGGAAGCGTGGTCTGGGTGTCGATGGCCGCGTTGATATAGGCATTGAGCGATTCCGCGCCAGTGTGCGGTCCCGCGCAGGCATCGATCACCATGTTGTTGAATAGAACAAAGGCATGATTTCCAAAGCTGGTTCGGTAGGGATCGTTTTCGGAGACAACCGGCGTGGTGTTGTTGGAGCCATAAAAGGGATTGTTGCAGAGGCCGGTGCCGATCAAATCGGTTGTATTGATAAAACCGAAGGGATTCATGTACGCCCATGCGCTGGGCAAGCCTAGGCTGCCCAACAAGATCTGGACGATGCCGGCTTGATCATAGCAATTGACTTGCTGCTGCGTCCCCAGGGACAGGTACTGGCCCAGCTGAAAGCTTCCGCCATACGGTCCGGCGACGAAATGCGGTCCGCCGGCTTGCACGTCGTAAGTCTTGTTGAATCCAAAGTAGGCGTAATCGGCCACATTGGCGACGATGTCCGCCATGGTCGCACCGTTGAGTTGGGCGAACAGGGGACGCAGGACCAGCGACTGGCTGATGCCGTTGTAGAAATCGGCCGGTTCCTGGTAGATCCAGGTCAGTTCCAGTCTGGTGGTGGCCAGGTAGCTCTGGCTGCCATCGACTTCGTTCACGACATACCAGCCAAAATCGCCAGCAACGCGGGCCAGCCCGGGTACCGTGTTCAGCAAGTGGGCCTGGGGTGACCAGGCGCCGACGCTGCCGTTGCTGGAATCGCTCTGGAACACGACTGCGCCGTTCCATACACCAAGCATGTGGATGCTGATGTTTTGGAATTCGGGGCCCAGCGTCATGCCGAGTTGCAGTACTGATTGTGTGTGACCGGATTCAAATAGTGCGGGGTAGTAGGAATTGCTATTTCCGTCCGCGACGTTCAACGCCGGTGTCCAGACTGGATTTGCATAGTCGACGATCGTTCCTTGGGCATTTTCGATGGTGTAATCCCCTTCAGCAAGAATCGTGTTGAGCGTAATGGTCATGACAGTTCCTTTTTTGTCGATAAGTGCGGATCGCAGCAACTCCACGGGCCCGGCATCGGCCCGTGGGGCGCTTTGGCTTACATGTTGTTGCTTGGTGGGACGTAAGGAACGGAACCGGATGTTGGCGACAGTTGATAGCCCGGACCCGTGGGCGAAGTTTGGGCGACTGTCGCAACCACGATGGTCATTTGGCCAATCACGGTCGCCCCGATGTTGTCGGGGAACTGGGTGGTTGTCTGTCCACCGGTACCAACTTGACCGAGCAGGGTGAAGGTCTGATTGGGGCTGGTAGTGGTGATGGTCGCAGAATAATTATAGGAATTGTTCGGATCGGCGTTATACAACGTGAATGAACTGGTCCCCACGTCGAGGGACAGCTGCGGTGTTGTCCCGTCCGCCTCAAACAGCAGAGGAACTTGTTGGGCATCGCTAAAGTCGCGCAAGGTTGTCGCGCAGATGGGGGTGGTGTTAGCGCCGCCGGCCGTGTTGGTATCGACCTGGGTTGCGGTGATCATTCCCTTGGTAAAGTTGGGAAATTGGCTGAAGGGGATCTGCGTTTGCCCTGCGAGAATAATAGGCTGAGCGGCGACCTGGCCGGCAGGAATCGGAATCGCTTGCGTTTGCGTCGTGGTTGGGACGATGACCGCCGTGGTGGTGGTAGGCCCGGTGCAAGCCAGTACCGGCTGGTTGTTTTGATCGAGACTGAGCGTGACTTGCGAGCCATTTGCATCGGTGTGCAAGACATGGCGATTATACCGGCGCACCTTGGCCTGGCTGGAGAAAAAACTGGAAATCAAATCGGCTGCGGCAAAGCCGAGATCGACTGCCTGATGGACGTCACTTTGAAAGTCATTGGCGGACATGATATTTCCTATCTTTGGGTTGATTGAATGGAATTGGAACATGGGGCTGCGATAAATCGATGAACGCCACACATGCTGTGGAGAACATTGATTTACATCGCTGCTGATTCCGGGATGAACATTAGTTGAAATGGTTATTTCATACCTTACGGTAGTCTTACCATTTTCAAGTATTTGTTTTTAAAGGAAAAATTAAAAATTCCATGGCTTATTTTATTCTGATTGAAATGCGCAGCTATCCTAAATCATGGTTTCTTTCATATAATGATTTGGCAACACCTCATGGATTCAATATTCCCTATCAACGCCCCAAGAAAAGGAACTGTCATGCATACCGAAAAGAAAGTGCATAAGCAAGACCCGGTTATTTCAGGTGTTTACGGTGGAGGGCCGATTTACAAGAATGGCGCCACAGCGATTCCCAATTTGAAAAATTCTGGATTTTCCGAGGTTATCGTTTGGAACATCAGCATCGATAATTCCGGCGATTTGAATTTCAATCAGGAATTTCCATTGGTCGCGAATGGCGTTTATATTGGCGACGCCACTTATGCCGATTTTCGGGCAGCGATGGCATCGCTAAAAGCGGCGCCATCACGAATTACGCGCCTGACGTTTTCGGTCGGATCTTCCAATTTCGGCGTGTTTCAGACGATCATGGCGCTGATTAATGCGCAGGGAACCGGGCCCGACAGCATTCTCTATAAGAATTTCCAGGCATTGAAGACGGCATTTCCCTGTGTGGATGCGATCGACTTTGATGATGAAAATTGCTATGACGCCGATTCGATGACTCGTTTCGCTGTCATGCTTGGCGATCTCGGTTTCGAGGTGAGCCTGTGCCCGTACCAGATCAATGACTTCTGGACCGCCGTTGCCGCCAGCATCAACACGCAGCGCCCCGGCACAGTGACAGTTGTTCACCTGCAGTGCTATGCGGGCGGCGCCGGTCAGTCGCCATGTTCGGGCTGGAATTTCGGATCGGTGCCGGTCTATCCCGGTTTGGCGGACGAGAGCTGCAGCCCCGATCAAGTTGGGAGCGCGATGTCGGCCTGGAGCCAGTCATGTGGTATTTCAGGCGGATTCATCTGGCTGTATGATCATTTCTGTGACGACTTGGCATTGGCTCAGCTTTACGCAGGCGCCATTAACCAGATGCAGCTGCGCTAGAATACCGCGCTAGCCAGCCATTCGTTTGGTCCCACGGCTTCTTCATAGCGCCTCATCCGGGCGACGACCATGGGCTTGGTCAAATCGTCGATCGAAGTGATCCTGTTTGCAGGCACGTAGTCGTGGGGGCTCCAGATGCAATACGGCGCGTAAAGGACGCCCCGCTTACGGGCATCACCTATCGCATCGTTGTCCGTCAGCAACCCCACCACTTTCGCAGTATCGCAGTCGATCTCGATCCGGCCTGGCATTTCGTCGTTCACAATCGCGGTTCGGCGGGCGGGTGCGGACACGGGCGGCTCATCCTTATAAGCCTCGGGGTTGGTCAGCAAGCCGACCAGCTTCGCTTCGAGCTTGATGTGAACCTTGCCTGGATCTTCCAGCATCGGTCAGCTGCAATGGTCGATCATATTCCGTAGTGTCATCTTGCCCAGGTCGGCGTCGAGGATGAAGCCCTTGCGCGCGAGGTTGCCTTGGTCCGTGAGGATGTCGACCGAGTTGGGCGTGTATTCAACTGCAGCGAAAGCAGACTTTGCCTCGCTCTCTGGAGCTAGGTCGTTACACGGCATTTACACAAGTTGGTTGATTGGGATACAAGGTATCGTCGGTTCGCTGCCGGTAGCGGGCATCATGCACTTCACAGAGCAAGGAGCGGGCGCCGCCCTTCCTCTGTCGGCTGCGCAAGCTCATTTGGCGCGGGCTGTTTCGTTTCCAGAAAATCCCGACAACCAGCCATAAGTTCTTTGAATTCAGATAGCTCCATTCTTCTCTCCAATTGAATTGCGGTTTCAAATAATATAACATCGCCAGATGCTACGAGGAAAGCTGGCGGGCGTTTCACCTGCCATACCGGATGAGATGAAGATGGGGAGCGTCACCGATGTCGTTGAGCATCACCGATGTGCCTGCGCTGGATAACCGGCGCGTCAAGACCAGTACCGAGGACGTGCTGATCGACCGCGTCGTGCCCGGCGAAATCCTGGTGATCGCCTTCGGCTTCGTGTCGTGGGAGACGCGGCCGGAATTCGATTTCTTTGGCCGCCTGAAAAAGCTGGAGCAGGTCAGTGGGCGGCATCTCAACAAGATCCTGGTGCGCGATTCCGGCAACAGCTGGTATCACCGCTCCATTGCCGGCCTGGGCGACCATCCCGACGACACGGTGGAAACGCTGCGCGCGCTGATCGCCGCGATCAAGCCGAGCAAGGTGGTGACCATCGGCCAGTCGATGGGCGCTTATGCGGCCGTCATGTTCGGTCTGCTGCTCGACGTGCAGCAGGTGATCGCTTTCGGGCCGCTGTCCTTCCTCGACGTGCGGCAGGCGCTGCTCTATCACGACCGCCGCTGGATCGCCGTGATGCGCGCGCTCGAACAGAATCCGCCGGCCTCGGGCTACTACGATCTGGCGGCGCTGGGGCGGGACAGGAATCAGACAGGCGGGCAGACCCGCGTGCATATCGCGTTCGGCACCAAGCCGGACCAGCCCAATTCCACCGAGTCGGTCAACCTCGACGCCATGCATGCCCACCGCCTGGCGGCGATGGGTAACTGCACGCTGTATCCGTATCCGTATTCGGGCCACGCGGTGGTGCAGCATCTGATCGACACCAAGCGTATCAACGCACTGCTGGCGGCGATCATCACCGGCATCGAGCTGGCGCCGGAGCCGCTCACCATCACACCGGTCTGGCGCGCCTGGGTGGCCGAGAACATCAAGCTGGGCAGCACGCCGGAGGAACTGGTGGACATCCTTCAGCAGCATGGCTTTTCGTATGACAGCAGCGTCGCGGCGGTGGCCGGCGCCGCACGACAACACATCGGGGATTGACCTTCGCAACCATCGTGGTATAGTTTTCATACAAATTTGGTAACGTTTCCATTCTATTGTGGAAGCGCTTCCACAATTTGTACTGCGGTCCTTCATCACAAAAACCATCGGAGACTAAATGAAGACGACACTGCATCACCGCATCAAATGGGTGCTGGCCCTTGCCGGGCTGGCCGTTGCCGGCGCGGGCCACGCGCAAACCGCCTTGCCGGGCAAGCTGGAGGCGGAAAGCTACACCAGCATGACCGGCGTCGCGCTGGAAGCCACCACCGACACCGGCGGCGGCAGCGACGTCGGCTGGATCGACACCAACGACAGCATGACCTACTCGGTCAACCCCGGCAGCGCCGGCTGGTACAGCGTGCAGTACCGCGTGGCCTCGGCCACCGGCGGCGGGCAGGTGGTGCTGGCGCAGAACGGCAAGGCCATCGGCGAGACCACCGCGTTGCCCAACACCGGCGGCTGGCAGAACTGGGTCACCGTCAGCTCGCACGTGTTCCTGGCGGCCGGCCCGCAGAGCCTGACGGTGCAGGCGCGCGCCGGCGGATTCAACCTCAACTGGATCAACTTCACGCCCGAGACCACCGGCGTGGCGCTGCCGGCGATACGGCAGAACGGCAAGTACTGGGTCGACAACGCCGGCAACCGCGTCAACCTGCGCGGCGTCAACCTGGGCAACTGGCTGGCGCTGGAGATGTGGATGATGAACTCCAACCTGTCCAACAACGGCGCCGGCATCGGCGACCAGTGCCATCTGGAGTCGGCGCTGACCGGCCGCTTCGGCGCGGCGGAAAAGGAACGGCTGATGTCGGTCTTCCGCGACAGCTGGATCACAGCCCGCGACTTCGATCTGATGAAGGGCATGGGCATGAACGTGGTGCGCGTGCCGTTCCTGTACAGCCTGGTCGAGGATGACGCCCATCCGTACACGCTGCGCGCCGACGCGTGGAAATACCTGGACTACGCCATCAACGAGGCCGAGAAGCGCGGCATGTATGTGATCCTCGACCTGCACGGCGCCGTCGGCGGCCAGGCGGCGGCCAGCGAGCAGCACGACGGCTGCGCCGGCGCGGCGGAAATGTGGACCAACACCACCTACCGCGACCGCACCAAATGGCTGTGGGACATGATCGCCAGCCGCTACAAGAACCGCACCTCGGTGGCGGCCTACGACCTGCTCAACGAACCGTGGGGCACCGACGCCACCACGCTGGCCAACTTCGCCTACGAGCTGTTCAACGTGGTGCGGGCGAAGGACGCCAACCACGTGATCCTGCTGCCCGGCCATAACTCCGGCATCGACGCCTACGGCAATCCCAACACGCGCGGCCTGAGCAACGTGGCCTTCTGGATGCACTTCTATCCCGGCCTGTGGGGATGGAACGAAGTGCAGGGTGCCACCGCGCAGGCCAATATGCATGCGACCTGGCTGCACTGCAATACCAGCGGCACCGGCGAAAGCTGCGACTGGAACAACAAGCTGACCGCGCTGAACACGCCGTTCCTGATTGGCGAGTTCCAGCCGTGGACGCTGACCGGCAGCTACGGCGGCCAGATCACCCGCAAGACCTACGACATCTACAATACGTACGGCTGGGCCGCGACCAGCTGGGCGTACAAGACGGTCAGCTACGGCGGCTCGAATGGCGACACCAGTTCGTGGGGCTGGGGTCTGGTCAGCAACAGCAGCAACGGCGGCGGCTTCGGCGCGCTGGATGTGGGCAGCGCCACCAACGCCGCCATCGAAAGCTACTTCCGCGGCTTCGGCACGCAGGCGCTGGTGCGCAACGAGAGCATCGCCTACTGGATGAACTGGAAGGCAGAAGCCGGCCAGCGCATCGAGGCCGAGATGTTCAGCAACCACAGCGGCATGCGCATGGAAACCACCACCGACACCGGCGGCGGCTTCAACGTCGGCAACATCGACACCAATGATTGGATGACTTATCCGATCAACGTGCCGAAGACGGGCTGGTACAACCTGCAATTCCGCGTGGCCAGTCCGAACAACGGCGGCCAGCTGGTGCTGAGCAAGAACGCCACCGACCTGGCCGCGCTGGCGGTGCCCAACACCGGCGGCTGGCAGAACTGGACCACCGTCACCGGCACCGTCTACCTGACGGCGGGCCAGCAGGACTTGGCGATCTTCGCCCGCGCCGGCGGCTGGAACATCAACTGGTGGTCGTTGACGGCGCAGTAGCGCTTGCGGCCGGTGCCGCGTCGGCGACATGGCGCAGCACCGGCGTCTTGAATTCGAAACGCTTGATCTCGCCGACCATCAGCACATAGCACAGCACGGTGACGGCGGCGTTGGCGCCGACGAACACCAGCGCGCCGGCGAACGAGCCGGTCTCCTGCAGGATGTAGCCGATCACGATCGGCGTGGTGATGCCGGCCGTATTGCCGAAGGTGTTGAACAGCGCGCCGCTCATGCCGCCGGCTTCCTTGGGCGAGGTGTCGGCCACCACGGCCCAGCCCAGCGCGCCGATGCCCTTGCCGAAGAAGGCCAGCGACATCACCAGCACCACCAGCCAGTCGGCATCGACGTAGTTACAGACGATCATCGACATCGCCAGCAGCATGCCGCCGACGATGGGCGTCTTGCGCGCCATCGACAGCGACTTGCCGGACTTGATCATGCGGTCGGAGATGACGCCGCCCAGCACGCCGCCGAGGAAACCCGCCACCGCCGGCAGCGCGGCCACGAAGCCAGCCTTCAGGATCGTCATGTGGCGCTCGGTGACCAGGTAGACCGGGAACCAGGTCAGGAAGAAATAGGTCAGCGTGTTGATGCAGTACTGGCCGATGTAGACGCCCAACAACATGCGGTTGCCCAGCAGCTGGCGGATGCAGGACCAGGTGTCGAGTGTGGTGGTGGCGGCGACCTTGTCCTTGCTTTCCAAATCCACCAGCGCGCCGCCCGCCGCGATGTAGTCCAGCTCGGCCGCGTTGATGGCCGGGTGGTCTTTCGGGCCGTAGACCGTCTTGCGCCAGATGAAGGCCATGACGATGCCGAGGCCACCCATCACGTAGAACACGCTTTCCCAGCCGAAGCTGTGGACCAGCCAGCCCATCAGCGGCGCGAACAGCACCGTGGCGAAATACTGGGCCGAGTTGAAGATGGCCGCCGCCGTGCCGCGTTCGGCGGTCGGGAACCAGGCCGAGGCCAGCCGGCTGTTGCCGGGGAAAGAGGGCGCTTCGGCGGCGCCGATCAGCAAGCGCAGGAAGAACAGCGTCGTGACTGCGGCGGCGCCGGTGAGGAAGCCGACGGTGCCCATCAACATCGTGAAAGTGGACCACAGGAAGATGCTGAAAAAATAGGTGCGCTTGGAACCGAAGCGGTCCAGCAGCCAGCCGCCCGGCAGTTGCGCCAGCACGTAGGACCAGGCGAAGGCTGAAAACACAAAGCCCATCTGCACCGGGGACAGGCCCAGCAGCTTCTTCAGTTCCGGCCCGGCGATCGCGATGGTGGCGCGGTCGGCGTAGTTGATGGTGGTAACGGCGAACAGGATGGCGAGTATCAGCCAGCGTACCCGGCTCGCTTTGGTTGGCTGCGGTGTCATGCGGTCTCCTTGCTATGGTGGTTTTTAAGCGATCATAACTTAGATGTCAGACGTCGTACAACTATATTGTGTGCAATTGACGCCGCCCCGCCGCCGTGCGACGATGCGGCCATGAGTAGCCTGTTTGAATGTAGTACGCTCGCGCCGGCGTGGTTATGCCATCACCGCGACATCCTGTTGTACCTGGCGCCGTCGCTAGTGCTGGCGCTGCTGATCCGCGCTTTGTCGGCGCGGCATCCCTTCTTTTTCCTTTTCACGGTCGCCGGCACCATTTGCCACGAACTGGCCCATTTCGTCGCCGGGCTGGTGACTTATGCGCGGCCGGCCGCCTTCACTGTCATTCCGCGGCGGGTCGGGCAGGGCTGGGAGCTGGGATCGGTGCGCTTGACGCGGGTGCGCTGGTACAACGCCGCGCCGTCCGCGTTGGCGCCGTTTCTGGTGGTGGTGCTGCCGTTCGTGGTGGCGTGGTGGCGCACCCGGGCCGGACTGCATTTCCAGTGGATAGACCTGGCGCTGGCGTTTGCCGTGGCGCCGCAGTTTCTGGCCTGCTGGCCGTCGACGGTCGACTGGAAGATTTCGCTGCGTTCCTGGCCCTACCTGCTGATCGCCGGCTTGCTGTGGTGGTCGGTGTCTTATTGGTGGCCGTTGCTGCAATCGATTTGACGGCCACCATGCGCGCTTAGTGCTGGTGCGCGTTGTTCAAGGGTTTGACGACGGCGTCTACCACTACCTTGCTGCGCACCTTGTTCGCATCCTCAAACTCCAGCGTCAGCGGCACCTTCGCACCTTCGGCCAGCGGCTGTTTCAGTTGCATCAGCATCAGGTGATAGCCGCCTGGAGCCAGCTGGACAGCCTGGCCGGAAGGCAGCGCCAGGCCGTCGATCTGGCGCATGCTCATCATGTCGTTCACCATTTTCATTTCGTGCACCTCGACCACGCCGGCCGCCGGCGAGCTGGCGCCGACCAGGCGGCTGTCTCTTGCCGAGGTCAGCGTCATGAAGGCGCCGGTGGCTTTTTGCGAGGCCACGGTGCCGCGCACCCAGGCCTCGCTGACGGTGACTTGCGCGAAGGCGGGCAGGGCGGCGAGGAGCATCAGGTAGATCATGCGTTTCATTGGAAGAGTCCTTTCAGGAAGCTGGTTTCTTTTTTAGGTTGCATCAGTTTGCGCAGATCGGCGGCGCATTGCTGGGCGGTTTGTTCGTGCTTGAAGGCGAGGCGGATCTTGCCGGCGGCGTCGAACACATAGGTGATGGCCGTGTGGTCCATCGTGTACGAGCTGCCGCTCGGGACTTTGCGATAGAAGATCTTGAAGTCCCTGGCCGCCTTGGCGGTTTGCGCCAAGTCGCCGCGCAGGCCGACGAAGGCTGGATCGAAGGCGCGCATGTATTCGGCCAGCAGCGCGGCGGTGTCGCGCTCGGGATCGACGGTGACGAAGACGACTTGTATCTTGTCGCCGTCGGCGCCCAGCAGTTTCTTGATCTCGACCGCGCGCGACAAGGCGGTCGGGCAGACGTCCGGGCATTGCGTGAAGCCGAAGAACAGCAGCACGTATTTGCCTTTGTAGTCTTGCAGCGAGGCGGGCTTGCCGTCGCCGTAGGACAGGCGGAAGTCCGGGCCGATGCTGCTGCCGGTGATGTCGATGCCGGTGTAGGCCGGCGGCGCGGCGTATGCGGAGGGCACGGCCAGCGGCAATGCAGCGGCTGCCGCCAGCACGGTAAGTAGGGTACGGCGTTGCATGGTTGATCCTGTGAGTTGTTGAACAGGCGCACGCCAGCCGTCGCCAATGCGGCGCAGCTGCATGCGGTCTACGGGGACGTCAGGACAGGGCGGGCGGTCCGCGCGGCTGCGCGCTCGACCAGTTGAACAGCGGGGTGGGGGAGAGATAGTGCGGCGCCGGATAGACATCATGGCCGCGCAGCACCATGAGCAGGCCGGCCGGCGCCGGTGGTGGTGCGTAGGTGTCGGCATGGGTGGCGCAGAACACGCAGTGCTTGAGCGCGTGCGTGGGGGCGTCGCCGGGTGTAGGCTTGGCCGGCGTGGCGCTGCAAATTTCCAGCGCCAGCGGGTCTTGCGCCAGCGTGGCCATCGCGTGGCCGATCGCCGGGGCGAACAGGTTCAGCAAAATCGCAATGCATACGATCAGGCTGTGGCCGCGCCGGTGCTTCAGAAATTTAACCATGCCCGCAATTATAGGGCAAAAGAAACCCCCGGGTTAGCGGCGGCCCAGCTTGAAGATCCGCACCACCTGCTCCAGATCGGCGGCCTGGTCTTGCAGCGCGTGCGCGGCGGCGGCCGCTTCCTCGACCAGCGCGGCGTTCTGCTGCGTGACCTGGTCCATCTGCGCGATCGCCTCGTGCACTTGGCCGATGCCGGCGCGCTGCTCGTCGCTGGCGGTGCTGATCTCGGCCATGATGTCGGTCACGCGGCGCACGCTGACCACCACTTCCTGCATCGTCGTGCCGGCCTGCGCCACCTGTGCGCTGCCGATGTCGACCTTGCTGACCGAATCGTCGATCAGCGCCTTGATTTCCTTGGCCGCCGTGGCCGAGCGCTGCGCCAGGTTGCGCACTTCCGACGCCACCACCGCGAAGCCGCGTCCTTGCTCGCCGGCGCGCGCCGCCTCCACCGCCGCGTTCAGCGCCAGGATATTGGTCTGGAAGGCGATGCCGTCGATGACCGAAATGATGTCGACGATCTTGCGCGAGGACTGGTTGATCGAGCCCATCGTGTCGACCACCTGCGCCACCACTTCACCGCCCTTGGCGGCGATGCCGGAGGCGGCCAGCGCCATCTGGTTGGCTTGCGCGGCGTTGTCGGCGTTCTGCTTGACGGCGCTGCTCAGTTGCTCCATCGAGGCGGCGGTTTCCTCCAGGCTGGAGGCCTGCTCTTCGGTGCGCGACGACAAGTCTAGGTTGCCGGCGGCGATCTCGTTGGAGGCGGTGGCGATCTGCTCGGCGCCCGCCCGTACCTGGCCGACCACGCCGGACAGGTTGTTGCTGATGCCGTTCAACGCGCGCAGCACCAGGCCGATCTCGTCCTTGTTGTCGATGGCCAGTTGCACATCCAGGTCGCCTTGCGCGATGCGGGTCGCGGCCGCTTCGGCGCGCGCCAGCGGACGGGTGATGTTGGCGCGCACCAGCAGGAACAGGATCGCGGCGAACAAGGCCAGCGACACCAGGCCCAGCGCGGCGTAGCGGTTGCGCAGCTGGCCCGCTTCGCGGGTGATTTCCTCGGTGTAGGTGCCGCCGACGATCAGCCAGTTCCACGGCTTGAAGGTATGGAACTCGACCATCTTCTCGCGCGGCGCGGCGTTGGCGCTGTCGGACCAGCTGTAATGCATCGAACCTTCCTTGGCCTCCAGCATGTCCTTGACGAACGGACGGCCGTCGCTGCTGGCGCTGTCGATCAGGTTCTGGCCTTCCTTGGCCGGATGCACCAGCGCCGTGCCCAGCGCCTTGCCCGGCGCGGCGTTGACCACGTAGATGTAGCCGGTGTCGCCGATCTTGATGGCCTTGATTTTTTCCTTCAGCATCGCCATGTTCTTCGAGATGTCCAGGCCGATGAACAGCACGCCGATGACCTGGCCGCTAGCGTCCTTGATCGGATCGTATTGCGTGATGTACTGCTTGCCGAACAGCGTGGCCAGGCCGATGTAGTTGTTACCGGCGCGCAGCAGGGAGTAGCTCGGGTGGGCGTGGTCGAGCTGGGTGCCGACGGCGCGTTCGCCGTTTTCCTTCTTCAGCGAGGTGCTCACGCGCACGAACTCGTCGCCGCTGGCGGCAAAGATGGTGGCGACCACGCCGGTGTCGGCGGTGAACTTGTCGGGGATGGCGAAGTCCAGGTTCAGCGTCTTGCCGTCGTGCTTGAGCGAGGGTGTTGCCTTGCCGCCGATGTCGACGGTGGTGGCGCTGTCGAGCGTGAACTTGCCGTCGCCGAAGCCGGCCGCGAACAGGCGGGCGAAGCTGGAAGCCTCGTTGGTCATGGCGGTGTTGAACACCTCGACCGTGTTGCTGATGCCGTCCAGCGTGTTGGCGACGTTGGCCTTGGCGCGTTCGGTCAGCATGGCCGAGGTGCTCATGTTGATCAGGCTGAGCAGCATGGCCAGGATGACGGCGATCAGGCCGAAGGTGAACACGGTAATCTTGGTGCCGACACCCCAGTCGCGGGGATTCATAGTAAAGGTTTGCATTGTTTTTTTTAGGTCAACGTGGTGCTGATTGAGGGCGCTCTGGATCGAGCATGCTCCGGGGGAGCGACTGCGTGAAGCGATAAGGCTGCTGCTAAGGCGCCTCACCAGTCGAGGCGTACGGGCTCTGCCGGAATGCTGCGGGCGGGCCGTCAAAAACATAAGACCGATATAGTACCACATTTTTGCTGCATGGCAACATATGTGTCAACAGAAGTAAAGCTGGTTTCATTTCAGTCTTGCTTAAGCTTGGGCAGGGACACTGCAAACTCCCAGCGCCGCAGGGTGGCCTATCCTGTAGAATGGAACGGCAGGCAGGAGCACTGCGCGCGACGATTAATTGATAACACTACGTTTCGGAGTAAGCCGATGAAGAAGCAAATACTGTTAGTAGCCGTGTTGGCGGCGCTGTCAGTGCAGGCCGGCGCGGCCGTGCCAGAAAAAGCGGCGGCGGAGACCGTACTCAAACCCCAGCCGGGCCAAGCCCAGGCGGCCGTCTGGGCCTCGCGGGTTCTGACCAAACTGCATTACAAATCCACTCCGTTAGACGATGCGATGTCGGAAAAGATCTTCGACCGCTATTTCAAATCGCTGGATTCGGAAAAACTGTTCTTCACCCAGGCCGACCTCGACCAGTACGCCATCGTGCGCACCCGCCTGGATGACGCCATCACCGGCGAGAACCTCAGCGTTCCGTTCGCCATCTACAACCAGTACCAGCAACGCTTCAACGAGCGCATCGCCTACGCCCGCGAACTGCTCAAGACCAAGCCCGATTTCTCCCTCGACGAGAGCTACCAGTACGACCGCGAAAAGGCCGACTGGGTCAAGAGCGACGCTGAAATGAAGGAGCTGTGGCGCAAGCGCGTCAAGAACGACTGGCTGCGCCTCAAGCTGGCCGGCAAGGACGACAAGGGCATCCGCGACACGCTCGACAAGCGTTACGAGAACTACATGAGCCGCTCGCGCAAGCTGACCAATGAAGACGTGTTCCAGATCTTCATGAACGCCTACGCCATGTCGATCGAGCCGCACACCAACTACCTGGGCCCGCGCGCGTCGGAAAACTTCGACATCGCCATGCGCCTGTCGCTCGAAGGCATCGGCTGCGTGCTGCAAACCCGTGACGAATACACGGTGGTGCGCGAAGTCGTGCCGGGCAGCCCGGCCGGACTGTCGGGCAAGATCAAGGTCGGCGACAAGATCCTCGGCGTGGCCAAGGACGACAACTCGCCGATGACCGAAGTGCTGGGCTGGCGCATCGACGACGTGGTCGCGCTGATCCGTGGTCCGAAAGACTCCACCGTGCGGCTGGACATCCAGCCGGTCGACGCCGGCGTCGACGGCAAGCACACCACCATCTCGCTGGTGCGCAAGAAAATCAGCATGGAAGAGCAGTCGGCCAAGAAATCCATCCTGGAAGTCAAGGACGGCACGGCCAAGCGCCGCATCGGCGTGATCTCGCTGCCGACCTTCTACCAGGACTTCGAAGCCAGCCGCAAGGGCGACAAGGACTACAAGAGCGCCACCCGCGACGTGGCCCGCCTGCTGGGCGAGCTGAAGAAGGAAAAAGTCGACAACGTGCTGATCGACTTGCGCAACAACGGCGGCGGTTCGCTGTCGGAGGCGGTGGCGCTGACCGGCCTGTTCATCGACAAGGGTCCGGTGGTGCAGCAACGCACCGGCGACAACAAGATCGAAATCGAAAGCGACACCAACGCCGGCATGGCCTGGGACGGTCCGCTGGGCGTGCTGATCAACCGTGGTTCGGCCTCGGCCTCCGAGATCTTCGCGGCCGCGATCCAGGACTACGGCCGCGGCGTCATCATCGGCGAGCCGAGCTTCGGCAAGGGCACGGTGCAAACCATCTTCGGCCTGGACCGCTTCGCCCAGAGCGACAAGGTGCACTACGGCGAACTGAAGATGACCATCGCCCAGTTCTTCCGCATCAACGGCGGCACCACGCAGCTGCGCGGCGTCACGCCCGACATCAAGCTGCCGACCATGGGCGATTCGGACACCTTCGGCGAATCGAGCTACGACAATGCCTTGCCGTGGACCTCGATCAAGCCGGCGCCGTACATCCCGACCGGCGACCTGAAGGACATCCTGCCGCTGCTGGACAAGAAGCATGAGGCGCGCGTGGCCAAGGACAAGGACTTCCAGTACCTGTCCGAAGACATCGCCCTGGTCAAGAAGCAGCGCAAGGACAACCTGATCTCGCTCAACGAGACCGTGCGCCGCAAGGAGCGCGACACCCAGGAAGCACGCGCCAAGCTGCGCGAAGCGCGTCTGTTGTCGACCACCTTGGGCGCGGACGACCCGGTGCTGCTGCCCGATCCGAAGGATGCGCTGAACAAGGCGATCTCCGCCAAGCCGGCCAACGGCAAGGCAGCGCCATCGCCGAAAGTGGCGGCGGTCAAGGGTGCGTTGCGCACCGACGACGGCCTGCAAGGCGACGAGCGCTCGCTGACGGCGGAACTGGATGCGGAAAAAGCCGCCAAGGCCGCCAAGGACGTGCTGCTGAACGAAGCGGTCCACATCCTGGCCGACGAGGTGGGCTTCCTGAAAACCGACACCCGCATGGCCTCGCGCGTGCTGCCGTACGCGGTGGACGCCAGCAAATAAACCGTTGGTCAGAGCAAGGCCCCGTGTAGTTTGCGGGGCCTTTTTTTCGAGTTATTCATATTGGGAATTACTGCTATTACCAATATAAATTAGATTTATATGCCGCGATGCAGCATCATTCACCTGTCTCCTCTATTCTCCTCCAAGGAAATAGATTTAGCCCGCTCCTGTAGCGGGCTTTTTTTTGGGGGTTGCTTATTTGCGAAGGCGGCGGACCAAACCCATTCCCAATAAACCTACGCCCAACATCAGATAGGTGGATGGCTCCGGCACAGCGATTGTCAGCCTGGTTTCCGGGGTGACGCGCCAGTAGTTGCTGTAAGGGGCCCAGTCAAATTGCTGCTCGACACCTGTGTGACTGGTATAGGTGCCGCCGTAATAGCTGCCTTGAAATATGTTCCTGTAGTAAGTTCCGAATTTTAAGTCTCCCTTATTTAGATCATAGGAAAAAGAACTCACACCGCAGTTATCTGCTGGCTTGCAGAGCAGCATATTAAAGCTGGAGCTGCCCATGTAGGTGAGCTCGTCCAGCTCAAGTACATTGTTGTGGTTCAGGTCCTCGGCGTCGAATCGTCCGCCAAATGATGCATCCGGCTGAAATTCATGGATGTAGTACCAGTCGACAAACAACCCAGTGTAGGTGTAGTAATAATGCGTTGGGGCTGCTTGCGTGGCGGTACTGGATAACGCTAACAACGCGACGCCTATAAGTTTTTTCAACATTTGATCTCTCCAATTGCGGTGTGGGAAGTTGTCGGGAAGAATGTAATAATTGTCATATCATCACTTTTTAATAATAAACAATAATTTCTTGGCAATTCTATCCAACGGTAACATTCGCGGATTTTTTCGGGGGCGGCGGATGAAGTGTCGGCTATGTCCGCGCAGCTTCCCCGGTAGCCGCAGCTCCGAAGATCGGTTAAGATATTTTCTTTCGATCAACGTTTAGGCTGGTGCAACGTGACTCCTACCCAATTCAAGTTAATCGCCGCCGCCCTGGCCCTGGGTGGCGCATTGGGCGGGGGCGGGGCGGCCTACATCCTGACCCACCGGCCGAGCGTGGACGCCGGCGCCGAAGTGGCGCGGCCGTCGGCCTTGAAGGGCACGCAGCCGCACTGGAGCGCGCGCGTCACCTCGATCGCCGGCGACGGCATGCCGGGCGCGAACAACGGCCGCGGCCGCGGCACCCGCTTCGCCGATCCGTTCGGCGTGGTGATCGACGGCGCCGGCAACCTGTACGTGGCCGACGGCGGCGACAACAACAGCATCCGCAAGATCGCCCAGGACGGCGCCACCACCACACTGGCCGGCGCGGTGGAGGGCTACGCGGAAGGGGCGGGCAAGGCGGCAGCGTTCCACACCCCGTCCGGCTTGGCGATCGACGCCGCCGGCAACCTGTACGTGGCCGACACCGGCAACAACGCCATCCGCAAGGTCACGCCCGACGGCGTGGTCAGCACGCTGGCCGGCGATGGCCTGCCGGGCGACAAGGACGGCCGTGGCGCGGCCGCCCAGTTCAACGGCCCGATCGGCATCGCGGTGGACGCGGCCGGCGTGGTCTACGTGGCCGACACTTACAATGACCGCATCCGCCGCATCGCCACCAACGGCGAAGTCACCACTATCGCCGGTGGCCGCCGCGCAGGCGATGCCGACGGCGCCGGCGCGCAGGCGCTGTTCAATACACCCACCGGCCTGGCGCTCAGCGCCGCCGGCGAGCTGTACATCGCCGACACCGGCAACCACGCGATCCGCAAGCTGGCCAAGGACGGCACCGTCAGCACCGTGGTCCAGGCCAAGGATGGCTCGGTCTCGCCGCTGCTGCAATCGCCGGTCGGACTGGCGTTGACGCCGGACGGCTACCTCTACGTCAGCAGCAACGCCCACGGCCGCCTGGCGCAGGTCACCCCGGCCGGCGAAGTGCTGACGCTGGAAGACGCCGACCATCCGCCGCAGCAGGGCTACGGCTCCGACGGCAGCGTGCGCTTCTACGCGCCGCGCGGGCTCGCGCTGGCCAGGGACGGCTCGCTGTTCGTCACCGACGCCGCCACCTTCCGCCTGCATCACGTGGCCCTGGCGCTGGCCGGAGAACCGGCCGCGCCGGAACTGCCTTTATCCGGCGCGCCGGCTCACGGCGCCACGATGCTGTGGCCAGTCAAGCCGCAGGACAAGCCGCATGAAGTGGTCGGCCTGATGGGCGAGGTGCGCGGCAATTTCGACGGCGAAAGCCGCGACCATTTCCATTCCGGGCTCGACGTGCAGGCCGCCATCGGCACGCCGGTGCTGGCCGTCACCGCCGGCAAGATCAGCGATCCGAGCGCCAGCTGGGGCTATGGCGAACTATCGGAAGGCGTGGCGCTCGATGGCCTGCAATACATCCACATGCGCGTGGGGCGCGGCGTCAACGACAAGCCGCTCGACCCGCGCTTCCAATTGTTGAAGGATGAAAAAGGCGTGCCGTCCGCCGTGCGCGTCAAGCGCGGCACGCGCTTCCTGGTGGGGGAAACGCTGGGCACGGTCAACCGCATGGCGCACGTGCACCTGGACTACAAACCGAACGGCGACGCCCTCAACCCGCTGACGCTGCCATTCGTCGACCTGGAAGATACCATCGCGCCGCAGATCCAGTCCATCGCGCTGGCCGACGGCAGCGGCAAGCTGCTCAAGGAAAAGGCCGGCGGCCGCCTGCTGGTTCCGCGCGCCTTGGGCGAAGTGCAGATCGTGGTCGACGCCTTCGACCAAATGAACGGCAACCAGGCGCGCCGTCGCCTGGGCTTGTACAAGCTGGGCTACCAGCTGCTGAACGCCGACGGCGAAGTCATCCCCGGCATGGAAGAGCCGCTGATCACGCAGCTGTACGACCGCCTGCCGCGCAATCGCGACGCGGTCAAGCTCGCGTACGCGGCCACCAGCGGCATTACCGTCCACGGCGCGGCGGAGACGCGTTTTTCCTACGCCATCAACAACACGCTGATCCACGGCAAACTGACGCCGGGCGGCTGGAAAGTCGGCGCCCTCGGCCCCGGCAACTACACGCTGCGCATCACGGCCGAGGACTACGCCGGCAACGCCGCCAGCAAGGGGCGCGACCTGCTGATCACCGTAGACTGAGCTGCTTGCCGGAAAACACTATACAATTGCCTTAAAAATAATTGAGGCATTTATGCAATTGCTGTTTTCGCTGCTGGGCACGGAGATCCTGACCGCGCTCGCCATGTTGTACCTGATGCTGGGCATGGCGTCGCTGGGCGTGGGCGTCAAGCTGCGCGCGCGGCCGCACAGCCAGCTGCGGGCTCAGGTCAACGCCTGGTGGTGGATCTTCCCGGTGGTCACGGTCAGCCTGCTGCTGCACCCGCTTGGCGCCACGCTGCTGGCGGTGCTGATCGGCTTGCTGGCCTTGCGCGAGCTGGCGCCGTTTGGCGGGCGCGGCTTCGTGCCGCCGGCCGCCGTCGTGTTCGGCAGCGCGCTGTTCCTGCCCGCGACCATGGCGCTGGTGGCGCTGCCGCCGGTGATCGCGCTGACGGCACTGATCTTCCTGCGCAGCCGTAGCCGGCCGGCGCTGGCGTGGCTGCTGTGGCTGGTGTTGTGCTACAGCTGCTGCTTCCTGCCGCTGTTCGACAGCCTGCCGCTGGAACCGCATGTGCGGCTGGCCTGGCTGTTCTACCTCTACGTTCTGACCGCGTTGAACGACGTGGCGCAATTCATCAGCGGCACCATCTTCGGCCGCCACCGCATCGCGCCCGGCATCAGCCCCAACAAGACATGGCAGGGACTGGCCGGCGGCGTGGTGGTCACGAGCGCGCTGTCGCTGTCGCTGGGCCGCTACCTGCATCTGGCGGACGCCGCGCATCTGGCGGGCTTCGCGTTGCTGCTGTCGCTGGGCGGTTTCTGCGGCGACCTGATGTTCTCGGCCGCCAAGCGGGTGCTGGGCGTCAAGGATTTCTCGCAACTGATACCCGGCCACGGCGGCATCCTCGACCGGGTCGACAGTCTGGTCGTCACGGCGCCGCTGCTGTATTTCCTCATCACTCATTTCCTGGGAAACTAATATGAAAGCTGAACGCTCACTGGCCTGGCGCACCACCGAATCCGGCTTCGACTGCAGCGACGGCGTGCGCCTGTTCTACCGCGCCTGGCAGCCGTTGGCGCCGCGCCAGGACGGAGCGCAGCGCGCGCTGGTGTTCCTGCATCGCGGCCATGAGCATTCGGGTCGCATCCAGCCGCTGGTGGAGCAGTTCGGCTACACGCAGGACTGGGCCTTCGCCTGGGACGCGCGCGGCCACGGCTACTCGCCCGGCGAGCGCGGCGACGCGCCCAGCTTCGAGGCGCTGGTCGAGGACTTCGATAGCTTCATCGCCCACATCGTCGCCACCCACGGCATCGCGCCGGAGAATATCCTGGTGGTGGCCAACAGCGTCGGCGCGGTGATCGCCGCCACCTGGCTGCACGACTACGCGCCTCGCGTGCGCGGCGTCATCATGGCCGCCGCCGCGTTCGACATCAACCTGTACGTGCCGCTGGCCAAGCCGGCGCTGCGTTTCGCCCGCCGCTTCAAGCCGGAACTGTTCGTGACCAGCTACATCCGCCCCGGCATGCTGACCCATTCGGCGCAGGAAGCGGCCGCCTACGCCGCCGATCCGCTGATCGCCAAGGCCATCTCCGCCTGCGTGCTGCTGGGCCTGGCCGACACCGCCCAGCGCATCGTGCAGGACGCCGCCGCCATCGACACACCGGTGCTGATGCTCACCGCCGGCAAGGACTACGTGGTCAAGGAAGGCCCGCAGCAGGACTTCTACCAGCGCCTGTCGTCGCCGCTGAAGCGCTATGTGCATTTGCCGGACGCCTTCCACGCGCTGTTCTACGAGCAGGACACCAGCGTCGCGCTGGAAGCGAGCCGCCAGTTCGTCGAACAATGCTTCGAGCGCGCGCCGCCGGCGCCGTCGCATTATCTGAACGCCGACCGCGACAGCCACAGCGCCCGCCAGTACGCGGCCCTGCAGGCGGGCCAGAGTTGCGGCCCGCTGGCCAAGGCCTGGTTCGGCATGCAGCGCGTGATGCTGGGCATGATGGGGCCGGTCAGCAACGGCATGAAGATCGGTTTGCGGCACGGCTTCGATTCCGGCGCCTCGCTCGACTACGTCTACCGCAACCAGGCCGGCGGCCGCTTCCTGTTCGGCGGCATCATGGACCGGGGCTATCTGGACGCGGTGGGCTGGCGCGGCATCCGCCTGCGCAAGCGCCAGTTGCAGCAGATGCTGGGCGAACGAATCGCCGCCCATGACGGCAAGCGGCCGCTGCGGATACTGGACGTGGCCTGCGGCTCCGGCCGTTACGTGCTGGAGACGGTCAAGCGCTACCAGGACCGCGACATCGAAGTCACGCTGCGCGACTACACCCAGCACAACCTGGACCAGGCGCGCGCGCTGGCGCAGCAGCTGCAACTGCGCGCCAGCATCGACTACCAGCTGCGCGACGCCTTCAGCGCCGACAGCTACCGCGTGGAGGAGGGCGAGTACGACATCGTCATCGTCTCCGGCCTGTACGAATTGTTCAGCGAGAACCCGCCGGTGGCCGCTTCGCTGCAAGGCATCGTCCGCGTGCTGCGCGCCGGCGGCCACCTGATCTACACCGGCCAGCCGTGGCACCCGCAGCTGGACATGATTGCGCTGACGCTGACCAGCCATCAGGGCAAGCCGTGGCAGATGCGTCCGCGTCCGCAGGCGGAGATGGATGGGCTGGTGGCGCATGCGGGCTGCCGCAAGATCGCCACCCGCATCGGGCTGGAAGGGATCTTTACGGTGTCGCTGGCGCGGAAGCCCGCAGCGCCTGACGCAGGCGATTGACGACGGTCCACGCCGACAAGGCGATCACCAGCGCCAGGACGCCGTTCAGCAGCAGCGGGGCGGCGCCCCAGGCGATCAGCAGGCCGAGCAGGCCGAACCAGAAGGCGCGGTCGCTCTTGCCCATCGGCCCGTCGAAGCGGCGCGCCGCGCCCACGCTGAGCGCCAGCACGCCGGCAAATTCCGCCAGCAGCGCGGCCGCCACGGCCAGCACCACCAGCGGCGCGGGCAGCACCAGCATGAAGGGCAGGTACAGCGCCACGTCCGAGACCTGGTCGCAGATCTCGTTGAGCAGCGTTCCGAGGCGGGTCTTCTGGCCGGTGGCGTTGGCCAGCATGCCGTCGATGGCGTTGAGGGCCATGCGCAGCAACAGGAAGCCGGCCAAGCCTATCCACAGGCCCGCGCGCTGCGGCTGCATCGCCAGCGCCGCGCCGTAGGCGACCGACAACAGCATCGTCGCCAGCGTGATTTGATTCGGCGTGACGCGGCAGCGCACCAGCGCGCGCATCAACGGTTGCAGCAGCTGCTGGAATTGCGGTTTCAACTGGTAGATCGAAAAACTCATTGCTGGTAGTGCTCCTTGTAGAGTTGGGCGATTTGGCGGCTGCGCCGGTAGCCCATGGCGCAGTGCAGGTAAATGGCGCGGCCCTGCGCCGCATGGGCGCTGATGGCCGCGAGGATTGGGCGAGCCGATTGCGCATCCGGCGCTTGCAGGTCCAGCAGCGGGAAGTGATGATAGCTGCGGCCGCGCAGCGCGCGCGTCTCACTCAACTCATTGGACAAGTCTATGACGGCGCAATCGGCCGGCAGTTGCGCCGCCTCGGCCTCGGTCAGGCGGCGGCCCACCCACAGGCCCTCGCTGTGGCGCACGAACGGCGGGCGGTGGCGCTCGTGCCAGCGCACCAGCTGCCAGGTCAGCAGATAGCCGCACAGGTAGGGCGCGTACGACAACCAGACCCACAAAGGATAGCGGCCGTCACGCTTGTGCAAGAAGGCCGCGTGATGGAGGTAGTAGGCACGCGCCACCAGCAGCAGGCTGGCGCACAGGTACAGCCACCACAAGCCGCCCTGCGCGAACCAGGCCAACGCCGCCAGTCCGGCCAGCACGGTGTAGCAGAACGCCACCGGCTTGCGGATGTCGCCGTCGGACGGCAGCAGATGCAGCGCCAGCGCGCCGAGCACGGCGCCACCGGCGACATCGAGCGCATGGTGCTGGTAGGTGAACACGGTGCTCAGCGCCACCAGCATCAGCCACGCGGCCAGCGCGGCGCGCAGGAGCGCCGACGTGGCGGCGGTACGCAGGGCTGCCCAGAAGATCAGGCAGTAGGTCACGTGCAGCGAGGGCAGCTGGTTGTAGGGCTGGTCCATCGCCGCCAATTGCGCGAACAGCCAGGCGGGCAGCGCATCATTAACGACAGGGCGGGGCAGCGAGAAGCGCAGCGGCCAGGCGGCGAAGACCAGGCAGGCGACGATGGTGGCAAACGCCAGCCGGCGGCTCAGCGCCGATAGGCCGGCGCGGTCGCGCACCAGCAAAAAACTCAGTATGAAGAACAGGCCGGACGTCATGTACGGCAGCACCATCCACGGCAGGAAGGGCAGCGCCGTCTCCCACGCCATCGCGACGTTGCCGAGCTCCTGGTGGCGTTGTGCCAGGTAGTTGGTCAGCGGGTAGCAGAGGCCGAACAGCGCGCCATTCAGCGCAAGCTGGGTCACGCGTTGCTGCACGCTGGGCACGGCATGCCGGTTCATTGTCGACCTGTCCTTGTGAATAACGTTGTAATTGGTGCATTATGTCACGCATGACCGACGCCGCGCGACACCAACCAGACCCCCGCTACCAACGATGCATGGTGCTGGCCGGGGGCGGCTTCCGCTTCGGCTACTACCTCGGCATGCACGCGGCGGCCATCGACGCCGGCCAGGAGCCCGACCTGCTGCTGGCCACCTGCGGCGGTTCGGTGGCCGGCGCCATCATCCGCAACCTGCCGGACAGCGCGGCGCGCAAGGCCTGGCTGGCATCGCCGCGGATGTACGAATTTTTCAGCGGCCTGCGCTCCGGCCCGCGCGCCACGCCGCTGCGGGCGGTGACCAGCATCGCGCTGCGGCGCCTGAACGGCGCGAGGGCGGCGCACATTCCAGACCTGTTCAACGACTACCTGTTCGAGATTCCGCCAGTGCTGCCGTTGCCGCCGGAGCCCGCTGTCGTATCCGCATCGGCATCCGCGTCCGTGCCGGCGCTGGCCATCCTCGGCGGCAAGCTGTTGTTCGGTCCCGACGAAGTAGGGCAGTTGCGGCAAGGCCGCGCTATTTATCGCGTCACCTTGTTCGGCGACGCGCGCATCGCCGCGCTGGCAGCCGGCCAGCCATCGGCCATCGGCCGTGACGGCTGGACCAACGCCGTCGCACATGAACTGGAGATCGACACAGCGATGCCCCTGGCCGACGCGGCCCGCATCTCGATCGCCGACATGGTCTACTTTCGCTGCCAGTCCGCCGGCGGCGCCGACTACACCGGCGGCGTGATCGACCTGTTCCCGATCGAACTGGCGCAGTGCCTGGCGCAGCACATCAGCATGGAGATGAAGCAGTCCTACGACCAGTTCACCGCGATTCCCGCCTTGCGTTCGGTGTTCGGCTTCGACGCCAACCAGCGTCTGCGTCATGTGCATGGCCAGTCGGTCGACGTGTGGATCGATACGTCCGATGTCAGCGAAGCCTTGCGCGGCAGCGGCGTCCAGAAGCGCATCGCGTGGCGCAACAACCGCGTGCAGCTGGTGGCGCCGGCCAGCTACGAACAATACGTGGCCGACGTGGAAACCCAATGGCTATATGGCTATCGGCGCGCGCAGGAAGCTTACGCGCTGGCCGCGCAAGGCCGCCAGACCGTGATGCGCAACGAGGATAAGCACAACAAGGCTGCCACATGAACGTCATGATCATCGGCGGCACCAGCGGGATCGGGCTGGGGCTGGCGCAGCACTACTGGCGGCAGGGCGCGCGTGTCGCCATCTGCGGACGGCATCCGAATAAGTTGGATGGCCTGCCGTTGCTGGGCGAGGAGCGCATCAGCGTCCATGCATGCGATATCGCCGACCGCGCGGCGGTGGCGCGCACGGTGGCCGTGGTGGCGGCCGATGGCCTGGACCTGTTGATCGTCACCGCCGGCCAGTACACCGACGCCGCCGGGATCGCACGCGATCCCGCCAGCACCTTGCCGGTGTTGCGAGTGAACGTGGGTGGTCTCGATCACGCCTTCAGCGCCGCCGCCGAGGCGATGATGGCGCGCGGGCAGGGCCAGTTGGTGGCGGTGGCGTCCATCGCCGGTTTGCAGCAGGACTATCCGGGCGGCTCGCTGTACAGTGCCAGCAAGCGCGCCGCCATCGCCATCTGCGACGCTTACCGCAAGGCGCTGGCGCCGTTCGGCGTCGATGTCACGGTGATCGTGCCCGGTTACGTCGACACCGCGCGCCTGCGCGAACTGAATAACGGCGACGCCAGTGGCAAGCCTTTCCTGATGTCCGAGCAGGAGGCGGTGCAGCGCATCGCCGCCGCCATCGCGCGGCGCGACGAGCGCTGCGTTTTCCCGTGGCAGATGCATGTCTTGGTCGGTATCTTCAATCGATTGCCGGTATTCCTCAAACGCGTCCGCAAAAAGTAAGTTGCGCACGCTTGCGCGTCTTCGTTGACAAAAAATATTAATCAGAATATATTTTTAACATGAAATTGGAATCGTTTCCAATTCTAATCAGCGACACAGTCCGGGCCACGACCCGGACGGCACGGAGACTGCAACAGCAAGCGAAACGCCTCGTAGCGAAGGCGCCCCTGCGCCCATTTTTCTGCCGGGTTGCACCTCGCGCTCCATGCTCCCTGACCGCAAACGGAATAGCCGGCGTTGCCGGCGAAGGTGCGGACCGGACGGCCGTCCGGTTCGAAATGAGGAAGTATGGATACGAGGAGTCATACATTGTGAATAAACAGAAATTCGTTCTGTCCGCCGTTGCCACCGGCATCCTGATGGCCTACGGCACCCAGGTGTCGGCCAGCGTCACCAGTCCCGTCATCGGCCCTTTGCTGTGGTCGGAGGAGTTCAACGCCGCCACGCTCAACACCTCGCTGTGGACGGCAGTGGACGGCAACGGCTGCCAGATCAACCTGTGCGGCTATGGCAACCAGGAGCTGGAGTACTACAGCCCCAACAACGTCTCCATCGCCAACGTGCCGTTCGAGCCGAACACGCGGGCGCTGGCGATCAAGGCGCAGAACCAGACGGTGGGCAGCAACGTCTTCACCTCCGGCAAAATCGGCTCCTTCGGCAAGGTGCAGGTGCAGTACGGCATGGTCGAGATCCGCATGGCGACGCCGCAGCTGGGCATCGGCCTGTGGCCGGCAGCGTGGATGCTGGGCGTGAGTCCGCAGAGCTGGCCGCGCAACGGCGAGATCGACATCCTCGAAATGGGGCACAAGGCCAGCAGCCGCGCGGCGGCCGGCAGTCCGACCCCGGCGATCGACAATTTCGCCGGCTCCAACGTCATCACTTGGCAGCAGGCGGCCTGCGTGCCGGGCAATGAAAGCTGCGCCGCCTCGACCGCGTGGCAGACCAAGAACTGGTACACGCCGAGCCAGTCGCTGGCGAACCGCTTCGTCATTTATCGCCTGTACTGGACCGACACGCAGATGCGCTTCACCGTGGTGGACAACGGCGTCGAGTACGATATGTACAACAACCCGCTGCCGGTCAATTCGACCGCGCTGCAAGCGCCGTTCTACCTGCTGTTCAACCTGGCTGTCGGCGGCAACTTCACCGACGCCGCCACGCCGGGGCAGGTGACGGCGCCGCTGCCGGGCACCATGTACGTCGACTACGTGCGCGTGTACCAGCTGGACGGCAAGGGCACGGTCAAGCTGGGCAGCCAGAGCACGCCGGAGGTGGGCAAGTTCGGCGTCTTCACCGACAACACCGTGGTCAACAACAAGTTGCAGGCCGGGACCAGCTCCGACGTTTTTGTCTGGAACAACGCTTCCGTCACGCAGGGCAATCTGCCGCCGTATGAAGGCAGCAACGTCATGGCATGGAGCTTCAACACGCCGGGCCAGTGGTTCGGCGGCAGCGTGGAAACGCGCCAGGCGCGGGACATGAGCAACTTCCGCAACGGCACCATGAAGCTGAAGATCAAGATTCCGGCCAATGTCGCCTTCACGGTGGGGGTGCAGGACACCTACACCAACCAGAACGCGGTCAAGTTCCCGGCCAACGCCACCACGTACGGCCTGGTGCGCAACGGCGACTGGGGCACGGCGACCATCCCGGTGGCCGACCTGGCCGGCAGCAAGATCGCCTTGCAGTCGATGCTGGACCTGTTCCAGATCGCCAGTGACGGCGCCGCACTGCCGAGCTCGGCGTTCCAGATGGCGATCGATGACATCGTCTGGGATACCGGCGTGCCGACTCCGACGCCTACACCGACGCCAACCCCGACCCCGACCCCGACCCCGACCCCGACCCCGACCCCGACACCAACCCCGACGCCGACACCAACCCCAACCCCGACGCCAACTCCGACGCCGGCCGCGCAACAAGCCAGCGCGACCATGCTGAAGTTCTCACTAGCGTCCAGCAGCTGGGCGGACGTGCATTACACGGTCAACGCTGGCGGCCAGATGAACGTGCGGATGACGCAGAACGCCGGCGTCAACAGCTACACCGCGAGCGGCCTGAAGATCGGCGACGTGGTGAACTACAGCTTCACCTACTGGGATACCGCGCACAACTACGCCGTCGACACCGCGCAGCAAAGCTACACCATGAAGTAAGCCAACCTGGGGTCAAGTCTGGCATTCGGACACGAGTTCGACCGTAGCAGCTCGCTACTGCTGAGCTTGTGTCCGAATGTCAGACTTGACCCCCATTGGTTTTGGAAACAACGCCATTCTGTCGCCCTTTAAAAATGCCACAATGCTTGGCAGGATATCGGGTACAATTATTTGAACGATCGTGCTTTTTTAGCGGGGTCACAAGAATATGGAGACAGCATGGATTTGAACTACACGGCGGCGGATCTGGCGTTTCGTGACACGGTGCGCGCCTTTCTCGACGCTAACCTGCCCAGCGATTTGCAGAAGAAAGTCCGCAACCACCTGCGCCTGAGCCGCCAGGATTATGTGCGCTGGCATCAGATCGTCGCCAAACAGGGCTGGGCCGCGCCAGCCTGGCCGGTCGAGCACGGCGGCCCGGGCTGGAGCGCCACCCAGCGTCATATCTGGGAAGAAGAGTGCGCCCGCTCCGGCACGCCACCCATCCTGCCGTTCGGCGTCAATATGGTGGCGCCGGTCATCATGGCCTTCGGTAACGAGGCGCAGAAGGCCCACTATCTGCCGCGCATCCTCAGCTGCGAGGACTGGTGGTGCCAGGGCTATTCCGAGCCCGGTTCCGGCTCCGACCTGGCTTCGCTGAAGACCACCGCCGAGCGTTCCGGCGACCACTACATCGTCAACGGCCAGAAGACCTGGACCACGCTGGCCCAGCACGCCGACATGATCTTCTGCCTGGTGCGCACCGATACCACCGTGCGCAAGCAGGAGGGCATCTCCTTCCTGCTGATCGACATGAAGACGCCGGGCATCACCGTGCGCCCCATCATCATGCTCGACGAAGACCACGAGGTGAACGAAGTCTTCTTCGACAACGTCCAGGTGCCGGTGCAAAACCTGATCGGCCAGGAAAACAAGGGCTGGACCTACGCCAAGTACCTGCTGGGCCACGAGCGCACCGGCATCGCGGCGGTCGGCCGCTCCAAGCGCGAGCTGCTGTTCCTGAAGAAGATCGCCTCCGAGCACTACAAGCACGGCAAGCCGCTGCTGCAGGACCCGGTCTACGCCGCCAAGGTGGCCAGTCTCGAAATCGAATTGATGGCGCTGGAAACCACGGTGCTGCGCGTGATCACGCGCGAGTCGCACGCGCCGGGACCGGAGGCCTCGCTGCTGAAGGTGCGCGGCTCGGAGATCCAGCAACTGCTGACCGAGCTGATGGTCGAGGCGCTGGGCCCGGACGCGCTGCCGTTCGACACCGACTACCTCGAAGGCAAGGCCGACCACGCCGTCACCGGCGACGACGCCGCCGCGCCGCTGGCCGGCTACTACTTCAATTTCCGCAAGACGTCGATCTACGGCGGCTCGAACGAGATTCAGAAAAACATCATCACCCAGATGATCCTGGGACTGTAAGGGGCAGCGATGGATTTTAATTTGAAAGAAGAACAGCAGCAGTTCGCCGACGCGCTGCGCCGCTGGGTCGACAAGGATTACGGCTTCGACGTGCGCCAGCGCATCGTGCATTCGCAGAGCGGCGTCTCGGACGTGGCCTGGAGCACGCTGGTGGAACTGGGCATGACCGCCTTGCCAGTGCCGGAAGAGCAGGGCGGCTTCAACGGCAGCGCGGTCGACCTGTGGGTGGTGATGCAGGAGATCGGCCGCGGCCTGGTGGTCGAGCCTTACTTCGCCACCGTGTGGGGCGCGCAATTCCTCAAGCTGGCCGGCAACCAGCATCACCTGCTGGAGGAAGTCGCCAGCGGTGAACTGAAGCTGGCCTGCGCGCTGGGCGAGAAGCACGCGCGCCATGAACTGTCGGACGTCAAGACCATCGCCAGCATCAACGGCGAAGGCTACCGTATCGACGGCACCAAGACCGTGGTGATCCACGGCGCCCAGGCCGGCGCGCTGATCGTCTCGGCCCGCAGCGCCGGCGCCCAGCGCGATACCAACGGCATCAGCCTGTTCGTGGTGCCGGCCGACACGCCGGGCGTCATCGTGCGCGACTACCGCACCATCGACGGCCAGCGCGCCGCCACCGTGCAGTTCAGCCATGTGGCGGTGCCGGCCTCGGCGCTGCTGGGCAAGCTGGGCGGCGGTTGGGACATGCTCGACGAGGCGGCCGACTACGGCGCCAGCCTGCTGTGCGCGGAAGCGGTGGGCGCGATGGACGCGCTGTTCGCCGCCACCCTGGACTATCTGAAGACGCGCAAGCAGTTCGGCACGCCGATCGGCGGCTTCCAGGCCTTGCAGCACCGCATGGCCGACATGTACATCCACCTGGAGCAGGCCCGTTCGATGGCGATGCTGGCGGCCGCCCGCATGTCCTGCGGCGACGCCGAGGAGCGCCGGCGCGTGGTGTCGGCGGCCAAGGTGCGGGTCGGGCAGGCGTCGAAGTTCCTCGGCCAGCAGGCGGTGCAGCTGCACGGCGGCATGGGCGTGACCGACGAACTGCCGGCCGCGCACCATTTCAAGCGCCTGGCGATGATCGAGGTGAGCCTGGGTGATGTCGACCACCACCTGGAGCGCTTCATCGCCCAGCGCGGCTTCCAGCAGCATTCCTGATGCGCAGCTTCGCCAACCTGGCGGCCATGAAGGCCGAGATCGGCAACGAGGTGGCGGTGTCGGCCTGGGTGGCCATCACCCAGGCCCGCATCGACCTGTTTGCCGACGCCACCGGCGACCACCAGTGGATCCACACCGACGCCGAACGGGCGGCGCGCGAGTCGCCCTACGGCGCCACGGTGGCGCACGGCTTCCTGACGCTGGCGTTGCTGCCGGCGCTGCTGGTCAACGCGCTGCACATGGTGGACATGACGATGGGCCTGAACTATGGCCTGAACAAGGTGCGCTTTCCGGCCCCGGTGCCGGTCGGCAGCCGGGTGCGGGCGCGGCTGACCATCGCCGCCATCGACGACATCGCCGACGGCGCCCAGATCCTGTGGGGCGTGGTGATCGAGCGCGAAGGCGGCGACAAGCCGGTCTGCGTCGCCGAGTTCGTGATGCGGCGCTACTGAGCCCCACCCCAACCCGAAGGGGTCGGACCCCGTGCGGGGTCCGACCCCGGCGTCTGCCGTGCGGGGTTAGGGCGCCAGCGCCTCGCTGCTGTAGCGGTTGCGGCCGCCCTGTTTTGCCAGGTAGAGCTGGCTGTCGGCGACCCGGATCGCGGCGGCGCTGCCGCTCGCGTCCAGCGGCGGCAGCGCCGTGCAGACGCCCAGGCTGGCCGAGACGTGCGGCGCGGTCGGCGAGACGGCGTGCGGTATCGCCAACCGCCGCACTTCGTCGAGGATGCGGCGCGCCACCACGTCGGCGCCTTCCACCCCTTCCTGCGGCAGCAGCAGGATGAATTCCTCGCCGCCGTAGCGGGCCAGCAAATCCGGCGGCCGCGCGGCGCAGCGCGCCATGGCCGCGCTCACCTGTTGCAGGCACAGGTCGCCCGCCTGGTGGCCGTAGTGATCGTTGTAGAGCTTGAAGTGGTCGATGTCGATCATGATCACCGACAGCGGCAGGCCGGCGCGCGCGCAGCGCCGCCACTCGGCCTCCAGCGCGTCGTTGAAGCTGCGGCGGTTGGCCACGCCGGTCAGGCCGTCGGTCATGCTCAGCTCGCGCATGGCGTCGGCCTGGCGCTTGATGGTCAGCTGGCTGCGCACGCGCGCGCGCACCACCGCCACGTTGAACGGTTTGCTGATGAAGTCGACCGCGCCGGCCTCCAGCGCCCGGGTCTCGTCTTCCGGCTGGCTCAGCGCGGTGACGAAGATCACCGGGATGTCCTGCAGCCGCGGCGAGTTGCGCAGCGCCGCACACACCGCGTAGCCGTCCATGCCGGGCATCACGGCGTCCAGCAGGATCAGGTCGGGTTGTTGCTCGAGCGCCACTTCCAGCGCCTTCTCGCCGTCCAGCGCGAACAGCACGTCGTGCTCGTCGCGCAGGGCGTGATGCAGGATCTGGATGTTTTCCATGGCGTCGTCGACCACCAGTATGCGTCCATTCCTGGCCAGGTTGGTCCAGCTCATGCACTGTCCTTTCGTTGCAACATATCGTCCACTATTTTTTGCGCAACTTTGAAATTCAGCGTCTCGACCGCTTCCGCCAGCGCGCCGGCTTGCGCCGTTGCCGCCAGCGCCGGGCGCAGCTGCCGGAACTGTTCCAAGGCTTTCAAGTTGTTATTCTGAAGCAAACACTGTAACTCCGCCAGCTTTTGCGGCAAGTCGTGCGTCACAGTGTTGCTCGGGAGAACATCCGGCGCCGCCAGCTGGCGGGCGGCGGCCGTCAGCCGCTGCAGCGCGGACTCCAGCTGCGCCAGCGCGGCGTGCAGCGCGGCCGGCTCGGGGGCGGCGTGGTGCAGCACGGCCTCGACGTTGGAGGTCAGGCCGGCGATCTGGGTCGCGCCCAGGTTGGCGGCCACGCCGCGCAGCCGGTGCAGGCTTTGCGCCGCCTGCTGTGGCTGGCCGGCGGCCAGCAGCGCCCGCACCTCGGTGACGGTGTCGCCCTGCGACTGTTCGAAACGCTTGAGCAAGGCCACCAGCGCGTCGGCGTTGCCGCCCAGCCGCGCCAGCGCCGCGTCCAGGTCGACGCCGGGCAGCGCCGTCAGCGCCGCTGCGTTGCTGCCCAGCCGGGCCGGCGCGGCGGGCGCGGCCAGGTCTGGCGG